>NZ_CP117255.1:3277500-3577500 GCF_003240565.2 Rhizobium tumorigenes | reverse complement strand
GCGGCTGGTACTCGATGCGGATATCGGTATCGAGGTAGATCTTGCCGCCGAGCGCGCGCAGCCTGCAATCGAACTCCGCGTCCTCATTGTGGGTGAACGTCTCTTCATATCCGCCTGCGCGGCGAAAACTTTCCATCAGCATAGCGGCATGATGGCCGTGATCGACGAAACGGCTCTGGCGACCGCCCCGATGCGCAGATCCGCCGGAGCCTATCGGCGAGTCCGAAACCCAGGCGACAGCGCGCTGCAGGCAGCCGTTTCCGACCGAATCCATCGGTACGACGACGGAGTCTGCTTCGACCCCTTGCAGGCTATTGACCAGTGAGCGGAGAAAGCCCCTCGGGTAAGATGCATGTGCATCGCAACGAACCAACACGTCCTTATCCTGTCCAAACTGGCGCACGACGAGGTTTACACCGGCACTCTGGAGACGCTGCGGATTGTGAACGAACGAAAGGCCATCACGCTGCTTTTCGAGGCGCCGAACGACATCCACGGTGCCATCGGTGCTTCCGCCATCTGCAATTACAAATTGTATATTGCAGTCGGGAAGATCGACGTAAAGCTGATCCAGGACAGCCTCTATATGAGCAGCTTCGTTCAGCGTCGGAATAGCAACCAAAACACTTCGAACCATCTAAATTCCCATCCCGCTTGGTTTCTCAGGTGGTGTTCCGAGGGCTTACGCATCGACATCTTCGACAGACCTACACCGAGAGATATGCCATTGATAGTAATAGCATATTCATCCAATAACCGGCCAAAGACCCGCACTTAGAAGCGGACTGTAGAGGAAAATTTACCGATTTGCCATAGCCTAATGCTGCATTGCACTATAGACTGGACCCAGGCTAGGACGACAACCTTGACAAACGAGATTGCACTAGATGGCTGATATTGTGATCGGCATTCCCACTTTTAAGCGGCCGGAACTGCTGCAAAAACTTCTGTCGAGTTTGGTTAACGAAATTAACCAGAGCGTATGGCTGGTTGTAGCGGACAACGGATGTTCCGACGATACGAAGGCAGTTGTCACTGCCTTTGCGGCGGATTTTCCGCGTTGTTTTTATGTCCCAATTCCGGAACGCGGGCTGGCTCCCGTGCGTAACGGGCTGGTGAGTGCAGTGACCGATCTTGTGCCGGATTGGCGCTGGCTGGCGATGCTCGACGATGACGGCTATGTGTCCGAAGGCTGGCTGGCTCGCATCGTCGCGTGCGGCGAAACCTACGATGCCCATCTCACCGGCGGACCGGTCGAGGGGGTGCTGCCTGAGGGCGCAAACATTCTTGCCCGCAACAGCATTTTTGCGCGGCGCCGGCGCTGGAAGACCGGCCTGGTGGATTCACTGAACACAACGCAAAACCTGCTGATCTCGCGAAAATTACTGACGCTTGCACCGGCACCTCTGTTTCGCAACGAATACAGTGCGTCCGGTGGTGAGGACTACGATCTGTTCCGCAGGGTAAGGCAGAGCGGCGGCCGGATCGCCTGGTGCGACGAGGCGGTCGTCTTCGAGCCCACACCTGAAAACAGGCTGTCGCATGGCAGCGTGCTCTCGCGATATTATACGACCGGGATCTACATGTCGCAGATCGATCGCTTCTACGACGGGCCGCGCAAGACATACACCACAGCGTTCAAGGGCTTTGCCTCTTCGTTGCTGCGAACGATCGGCGCCGGATTTCGCCGTGACCGGAACGCGGTCGCACAGGGAATGCTTTCAACGGCGCATTACGCAGGACGGGCCGTCGGCCTGCTCGGCGGAAGCACCGCGCGATACACTTAACGTCAAGGAGAGACCGTGACGCCACCTGACACACATGTGAGTACGAAGGGGCCCCGCGAGGGTCTGGCAGTTGGCCTGTGCACCTATAAGCGCCTGCCATCGCTGATGAGGCTTCTCGATCACATTGCCATCAGCGCCAAGGCACTGTCGTCGCCGCCGCAGATCATCATCGCCGACAATGACGGGCAGGATCCCGCTGTCGCTGCGAGCGTTGCCGCATTTTCCGAGCAATCGGGACTGAAGGTCCACTACAGGATCGAGACACATCCAGGCATTTCGGCAGCTCGCAATGCCGTTTTCGACGAAGCCGAAAAGCTGAACCTGCGGTTCGTCGCGATGATCGACGACGACGAATGGCCGTCGCCGGAGTGGCTGAGCGAAATGCTGAAAGCACAAGCGTCCGAGGGCGCTGCCGTGGTCGGCGGTCCGGTGCGCCCGGTATTCCCGGACAACGCAGCCCATCTGCGCAAATACTCGCGCTACTGGTCAGTGGATAAGCAGTTCCTGAACGGCAAGCCGTTCGTGTTCTGCACCTGCAACTTCCTGATCGACCTGCAAGCTGTCGCGGCCATCCCGAGGCCGCTTTTCGATGAGGAATTCGGACTTTCGGGCGGCGGCGACACGGTGTTCTTCCGTGGCCTGTTCTTTGCCGGCATGAAGATGGCCTGGTCGGAAGAAGCCTTCGTCTATGAGGAAGTGCCGCAATCTCGCGCTTCCATCGCCTGGATGCGGCAGCGACGTTTTCGCGTAGGCAACCATGCCGTTCGCTGGGAGAGCCTCGGTGGCGGCGGGCGCAAAAGCCTGGCGAAGACACTAGGGCTTACAGCGCGGCTGGTTCTCTATCCTCTCCTGCAGCGCGAGCCTGAATCTCGAATGCTCGGCTGGATGCTGGAATACGACAAGGTTCGCGGTCGCTACAATGCACATTTCGGTGATGTCTTTGTAGAATATGCCAGGCCGAAGCCTGACGAAGCCAAGCCGTCCGACACCCAGAAACCGGAAGACAGCGGCAGGGTTTGCCGCTGATGCAGCGAGGACGGGCTGACACGCCCGCCTGTTTTAGGACCAAGCAAGGAGCCGGGAAGGCATGCTGAAACGACTGATGACGTTTGTCCGTCATCTCGAGAGCCGCTTCAAACTGATGACCTTCGTTGGCGCCCTGATGCCGACGGTGTCGGCGCTTGCCGTACAGCTTGTGGCCTTTGCGGTAACGGCACGCGGTCTCGGCGTCGAGGCTTTCGGCTCATACACTGCGATCCTTGCCGTCACGGTCGTCAGCGTCGAACTGGTTGGCTTCGGTGGCGCCGACCTGCTGGTGCGGGCGGTGTCGCGCGAGCCTCAGAAATTCTCGTCCTATTTCGGCAACCTCCTGATTCTTGCTGCAGCCACGTTCCCTGTCGTCGTTGCCGCCGGTGTCGTCGTTGCGGTCAGCTTCATGCAGACGCAGATCGAGATTTGGCATGTGCTGGCAATCATCGTCGGCGAAGTGGCGCTCAACAGGATTGCCGCGTCCGTCGAACTGATCATGGTTGCGCATCGCCATACCGTGCGGGCCGGCTGGATACGGCTGACCACAGCTTCCGTGCGGATGCTGCTTGCCCTCGTCTATTTCGGCCTCCTGGGGCTAACCGATCTCGGCGGCTGGATAGAAGTCGCGTTCGCACAATGCGCAGTGACTTCCCTCGTCTACATCGCGCTCGTGGTGAAGCTTTACGGGCGCCCGGATTTCATGCTGAAGCGACAGGAGTGGAAGGCCGGCGGCGCATTCTGCGTCAACCAGGCAGCCCGTGCATCGCAGGGCAATTTCGACCGTATCATTCTCGGCCGTTTCGCCGATGCCGCCAGCGTCGGGATTTATGGCGCCGCCTCGCGCGTGCTGGCGCTCGGCCTGTTCCCCCTTCAGGTGGTCACCCGCATCACCTATCCCAATTTCTTCGTCCACGGCAAAAGCGGCCTTGCCGCAAGCCGCAGCTATGCGCTGAAAATTACGCCCATGCTCTTCGGAGTGGGCATTGCTTCCAGCATCGCAGTCGCTGCCGCCGGCTATCTTGCGCCTTTTGCGCTCGGCAAGGACTTTGCCAGCATGGCGAATATCTCTGCGATGCTCGGGCTGGCCCTGCCGCTGATCGCCTTGCAATATCCGCCGGCCGACGCGCTCACCGGTGCGGGAAAGCAGGGCATTCGCGCCTTCATCTCACTCTGCGCCACTTTCGGTTTCGGACTTCTGATGGCGCTCGGGGTGAAGATTGCCGGCGTTCCCGGGCTGGTGATGGCGTTCCTTGCAAGTCACGCCTGCCTGGCGGGAGCGATGTGGCTTGCAGCCTTCCTGGTCGAGGACAAGGCGACGCCCGAATTCGCCGCGACAGCCGAGGAGAACGCCGCTTGAGCGAGAACGTCTCTCCTATTCGCAGCCGGCACGCCGCTTGCTTTAATATTCCTCTGACAGGAGGATTTTCTGCATGACCTCGCAAGTAGCAGCGATAGCCGTGGCCAATGCAGACCCGGCGCCAGCGACAGACGTTCACGGGGAAAACGCGCCAAAGCAGCGCCGTGAACGACTGGAGCAACTGGATGGCCTGCGCGGCATCCTCGCACTTTTCGTCGTGGTGTATCACCTCCAGGATCCGTTCGCGCAGGTAGCGGGCACTCTGACGGCCTATCTGCCGATCCTTTCGCAGGCCTGGTTTTCGGTAGACGTGTTCTTCATCATGAGCGGCTTTGTGATGATGTACGTCTATGGAACGGCATTCTCCGACAAAGTGCGCTGGGCAGACTTCCGCGACTTCTTTGCGGCCCGCATCGCGCGACTCTATCCCGTGCACCTGTTTGCCATGGGCATCCTGATACTGGCGCTGCTGCCGTTCATTCATGCCAAACCGGATTTCACGTCGGTTGACGGGCGCTACTCATGGAATTCCGCGCTCGCAGCACTGTTCATGCTGCACGGTCCCTGGATCGATCATCGGACATGGAATTTCCCATCCTGGTCGATCAGTGCCGAATGGCATGCCTATCTGATCTTTCCGTTCATGGCGGTTTTTGCAAGCCGGTGGAGCGCGCGTTTTTCTGCGGTGATCCTCACGCTCTGCTGCCTCGGTGCCTTTGCGCTCTACAACATCGACATGCACACCGACCAGTATCCGACCAACTCGCTCGTGGTCCTGCTGCGCGTGCTGCCGCTGTTTGTTGCGGGGATGGCGCTGTTTCGCCTCAATCTCTCCTATAGTCACTTTTTGTTCGCCCGATGGACCGTCTGGGCAGTCATCGCCGCTCTTCTCGTTATCTTGAGCGTTCCGTCCATCGCCTCGTTTTCAGTGCTGCTGGCGCCGGTTCTCGTCCTCGCCGTCCTGCAATCTCCGGGGTCTGCGCTTTTGTTTACAAACCGGCCTGCCCTGTTTCTGGGCAAGATTTCCTACAGCCTGTATATGACGCACGCCCTGGTCAGCATCGTGGGGATCAGCTTATGGATGAAACTGGCACCGCTCGTCCTGGGCATCGATCCGACAAAGCCCGTTGCAAGCTGGCTATGCTTCCTGGCGGCAATCGTTGCTGCTGTGATCCTTGGCTGGCTTACTTGCCGATTTATCGAGATCCCGTTCCGCAAGACTATCCTGAGGAGGTTCGTCTGATGCCAACTGACATCGAGCTGCCATGTGTTTTCGTTATCCCGAGCCTTATACAGGCTAATAAAGAGTACCGCGATCTATGAATGCTTTGTTTGTAACCGACAGCGTACCTGCGATGAATGACTGGACGTCTTCCACGATCCAGTCGAAAGCAGGATTGTCATTCTCTACGTCAAATCCCAATCCACCGATCGTCTTCCATGGTGCCACTGGCAAAAACCTGAAGTGGCGCGGCCGGTTGCTCATCGAATTTATAAATAAAGCCTGCTATCGATCTGCCCAGGGGGCTGTTTACGGGGGGATGAAGATGGGATTGGGCATGAAGACCACTATCCGTATACGTCGAGGCTCCGTTGTTGCGCTGATGGTCATGCTGTCCAGTTGCACCTCGCTCCCTCGGTCAGGACCGGATGCCGGCCTGATCGACAGCCAGGCGGTCGTCAAGGTTTCGTCGAAAGACCGCAAGGTCGGCATCGACTACGCACTGGTCGACCTCAACCAGAACACATTGAAATACTTCGACGGGAAGGCGAGTGCATCGCTGAAGGCAACCTTCGGCACTTCGCGTTCCTCTGCGCCTGATATCCCGCTTGGCTATGGCGACGTCGTGCAGGTGACGATCTTTGAATCCCAGGCAGGCGGACTGTTCATTCCCGCAGATGCCGGCAGCCGCGCCGGCAATTTCGTGACCATTCCAAGTCAGACGATCGACCGTGGCGGAACGATCAGCGTTCCCTATGCCGGACGCATCGTCGCTGCCGGCAAGCGCAAGGAGCAGGTCGAGGCGGATATCGTCAAGAAGCTCTCCAGCCGGGCCATCGAGCCGCAGGTGGTGATCACGACGGTCACCAGCAACTCGAGCCAGGTCTCCGTTCTCGGCGACGTCAACGCGCCGGCAAAGGTGGAACTCAGCCCGGCCGGTGAACGCGTCCTTGATGCTATTTCTCAGGCCGGCGGCCTGTCGACGGCGGCGATGGAAACAAACATCACACTGCAGCGCCGGGGCAAGACTGTCACAGTTCCCTACGAGACACTGCTGAAGAACCCGTCGGAAAACATCTTCGTGTCGCCGATGGACACCGTTATCGCCGATCATCATCCGCGTAGCTATGTCGCCTTCGGTGCGACCGGCACCAACGGACGCTACACCTTCGACGATGAAAACCTGACCCTGGCGGATGGTCTGGGCAAGGCCGGAGGCGCGCTCGATACGCAGGCAAATCCGGCGCAGGTGCTGCTGTACCGCCTGGTCGACAAGACGTTGCTGCGTCAAATGGGAGTCGACACCACGCATTTCCGCGACGAACTGGTGCCTGTCGTTTTCCGTGCCAACTTGCGTGATCCAGCCGGCTTCTTTGCTGCCCAGAAGTTCTCGATGGAGGACAAGGATGTCATCTACATCTCCAACTCCGACTCCGTCGAACTGCTGAAGTTCCTCGACATCGCCAACTCCGTCACATCGACGGCGGCGGGAACGACAAGCGATGCCGTTACGACGCGCAAATCGATACGCGAACTATAGAACCGACAAGTTTGCCGGGCCGCCTGAAACGCGGCTCGGCAAGACCGGCCAGACCCAGGGCTTTTGCCTCTTTTATGTGCTCCTTCGGCGTGGCCGGAGGATGAAACGCTCAGCCACCGAGAGTAGGAGATCGCTCTTTGCTATCACCCAAAAAGTCCAACACCGACAGCTGGGCCGGCTTCGACCACGACGAGATTTCCGAGATCATCGATCTCGACCGCATCCTTGCTGCCGCCCGGCGGCAATGGAAGGTCGTTGCCGCTGCCATCGGCGCCTTCATCGTGCTTGGTATCGTTTACCTGCTGCTGGCCACGCCGCAGTATACGGCAAACACCAGCGTACTGATCGACCATGGCACGTCCACCATCGTCAACCAGATGACGGACACGACCGTGCCGCCGGGGTCTGTGGACGAAGAAGGCAACATCCTCACCCAGGTCGAAGTGCTTCGATCGGACACGATTGCGGTTGCCGTTATCCAGAAACTCGACCTCTTGAACAATCCCGATTTCGTCGGCAAGGGCCCCTCCTGGATCAGCAAGCTCATCGGGTCGATCAAGATCAAATCCTGGCTTGGGCTTGGAACACCCGCAGTTCCTGTCGATGAAGCCGAAGTCAAACTGGAGAATGCTGCAGCCCAGATCGAGCGGAACATGCTTGTCGAGCGCGTCAACCGCTCCTTCGTGCTCTCGATCAGCTATACATCGCCCTCGCCCAAGCTGGCACAGCAGATTGCGGACGGCATCGCCGACGCCTACCTCGTCGACAAGCTGAATTCAAAATACGACGCCACCCGGCGTGCCAGCGACTGGCTGCAGGACCGCATCGAGGAACTGCGCAAGAAGTCGCTCGCATCCGACCTGGCCGTCCAGAAATTCCGGTCCGACAACGGACTGGTGGAGACCAGCGGCCAGCTTGTCAGCGACCAGCAGCTGTCACAGCTGAATACCGCGCTGACGACTGCGCAAGGCGACACGGCAGCCGCGCAGGCGAAATATGACCGCGTCGAATCCATCATCCAATCCAAGAACATGGATGCTGTCGTTTCCGATGTGCTGGGAAGCACTACGATCAACGACCTGCGCAAGAAGTACCTCGACGCCTCGAAGATGCAGGCGGACATTGCCCGCCGGCTTGGTCCTGATCACGAGCAAGCGGTGCGTCTGCGCGGTGAAATGCAGGAATACCAGCGCCTGATGTTCGAGGAGCTCGGTCGTATTGCCCAGAGCTATCGCAACGACCTCGATGTCGCCAAGGCGCGCGAGAAGTCGTTGGCCGACAGCGTTGCCTCGGCGACGACGGTTTCGGCGACGGCCAGCGATGCGCAGGTGCAATTGCGCGAACTGGAGCGGACGCGCGATACCTACCGCGATCTCTACCAGAGCTTCCTCACCCGCTACCAGCAGGCTTCCCAGCAGGAGTCGTTTCCGATCACCGAAGCCCGCGTGATCACCAAGGCGACTTTCCCGATCGGCGCCAGCAAGCCGAAGAAGATCATCGTGCTTGCACTGTCGATCATCCTTGGCGGTATCGTCGGTGGCGGCATCGGGGTCTTCAGGGAGTTCCGCGACCGCTTCTTCCGCACCGGCGATCAGGTGCGCGACAGCCTGCATCAGGAGTATCTCGGCATCGCGCCGATCGTCAAACCGGTGACTGCCGCCGAGATCGTGCAGGATCATCCGCGCAGTATCAGGCAGGTGAACGGCGTTTCGAACTATGTTGCCGAGCATCCGCTTTCAGCATTCGCCGAGACGATGCGCAGCGCCAAGATCGCCATCGATGTCGAAAGCGGCGAGCGAATGGCCAAAGTCGTCGGCATCGTATCCAGCCTGCCGGGCGAAGGTAAGTCGACGATCTCCATGAACTTCGCGCAGTTGCTTGCGATGCAAGGTGCGCGAACACTGCTGATCGACGCCGACTTGCGCAATCCTGGTGCCACCCGGAGCATCGGGCGGCATGCCGAGGCCGGCCTGCTGGAAGCACTTCTGGAACGCAGACCGATCCAGGATCTGCTGCTTATCGACCAGAAGACCAAGCTCGCCTTCCTGCCCGCTATCGTCAAACGGCGTGTGCCACACTCGTCTGAACTGCTGTCATCACCGGCGATGAACGCACTGCTCGACATGGCGAGGGCGAACTTCGACTATATCGTCATCGACCTTCCGCCGCTCGGACCCGTCGTCGATGCGCGGGCGATCAGCCCCAACATCGACGCCTTTCTGTTCGTCGTCGAGTGGGGCAAGACATCGCGCAAGGTTGTCCGCAGCATGTTTACCTCGGAACCGGCAATCGCCAGCAAGTGCGCAGGCGTCATCCTCAACAAGGTCGATACGGAAAAGATGAAGCTGTATCGTGCCCACGGCTCGAGCGAATATTACTACTCGCGCTACACGTCATATTACCACGACAATTGATCCTTGCGGCCGGGCCTCAGTGCCCGGCCCTTCGTTTGGCGAGGACATTTTCCCGCCACACGGTAAACATTCCGGCGCCGACCACGATTGCCGCGCCAACCACCATGTTTGCCGTCAAGACCTCCCCGAACACGACGACCCCGATGATGGCGGCGTAGACCAGCTGCAGATAGGTCAGCGGCTGGATGACAACGGCATCCAGCAGGTCATAGGCGCGGATCAGGCAATAATGGCTCGACATGCCGGTAAGGCAGAGCAGCCCCATCCAGATCCAGTCATGGGGCGTCAGCGGCATCCAGAAGAACGGCCCGATACAACTCATGGCGATGGCGCCAACCACGCCGGTGTAGAAGAAACTGGTCATCGACGCGTCCTGCCGGCTGACCAGGCGGGTGACGATGACGTAGAACGAGAACAGCAGGGCGGAGGACAACGGAACCAGAAACCGGACGTCGAAAAATCCACTTTCCGGCTTGAGGATCAGCAACACACCGAGAAAACCGACAAAAATCGCCGTCCAGCGCCTCCAGCCGACTTTTTCTCCGAGGATCGGCACCGATAGCAGGGCAACGATCAACGGGCCGGACGAGAAAATCGCCTGGGAACGGGCCAACCCCACCATGGCAAAGGACTGGATGACGATGACGATCTGCGCCGCAAGAAGAAGGCCGCGGAGGATCTGCAGCCACGGGCGCCTGGTGCGCACCGTCACCGCGAGACCGCCGCGCGAACGGGCGGCAAGGGCGATGGCGAACAGGGCGAATGTCCAGTAGCGGATCATTGCGACCAGAAACGGAGGATAGGCGCCGGCCAGGTGCTTCGATATGCCGTCCTGGATGGAAAAAAGCGTGATAGCGACGATCGTGAAGATATAGCCGCTTTTGGTGACGTTCATGACTACTCGCGGCAAACATTGGAAATAGCAGTGGCGGGAGGGAGGCGGAGAACCGCTTTCGCGACTGGAGTTTAAGCGAGATCCGTTCTGGATCATAGTTATTTGCGCCAAGCCGGAGCCAGGGGATAGGCGGTCGCGCCTATAACCGGTCGCGAAACCGTCTCTGGTAGGCAGGGTCGTACAGCGCGCTTTCGCGAAAATAGTCGGATGCAAGCGACCGCCCGACAAAAATCAGCGCGGTGCGTTCTATCGGCTCGGCCGCAACTTTTGCTTCGATATCATCCAGCCGGCCGCGCAGGATGCGCTCGTCGGGCCAGGACGCCTTGACGACGATGGCAACGGGGCAATCGGCGCCGTAGTGCGGCGTCAGTTCCTCGACCACCTGAGGCAAGGCATGGATGGCCAGGTGAATGGCAAGCGTCGACCCCGTCACGGCAAAAGCCCGCAATGTCTCGCCCGATGGCATCGGCGAGGCACGGCCGGAGACGCGGGTTAGCACCAGGCTTTGCGCCACGGCCGGTATCGTCAGCTCGCGACCGAGTGCCGAGGCAGCCGCAGCAAATGCCGGAACGCCGGGGGTCATCGTGTAGCCGATACCACATGCATTCAGCCGGCGGATCTGCTCGGCGACCGCGCTCCACACCGACAGATCGCCGGAATGCAGACGCGCAACATCCTCGCCTGCCTCATTGGCGCGCCGGAATTCCATCTCGATTTCATCGAGCGATAGCGGCGCCGTGTCGATAATGCGGGCGTCCGGCGGGCAGTAGGCAAGCAGGTCCCTCGACACCAGCGAGCCGGCATAGAGGCAGACCGGGCACTTTGCGATGAGGTCGCGGCCGCGCACGGTGATGAGGTCGGCGGCGCCAGGTCCGGCGCCGATGAAATGGACTGTCATTGGGCGATCTCTGTGGTTTCAGGCTTGGTCCAGCACCATTGCGTCACCGGCATCGCCGGACGCCATCCGTGCATCGTGCCGACGGGTGTGACACGGGCGATGTCGATCCTTGTCAGCGATCCGCCGTGGCGGGCATATTCGGCAAGCAGCACGGCTTCCATTTCGGTCGTTACCCCGTTTGCAACGAGCCGGCCTCCCGGTTTCAAGGCTGCCTTTACAGCCTCCATCACCCCGGCCTCGCTGCCGCCGCCGCCGATGAAAATTGCGTCTGGCTGGGCCAACCCGGTCAAGGCTTCAGGCGCCGTGCCTTCGACCAGATGCAGCATCGGCACGCCGAAATCGTCGGCATTCCGGCGGATGCGCGCGGCACGGTCCCGCACCGCCTCGATCGCGATTGCCCGCAGGCTCGGATCGGCCAGTAACCATTCGATGGAGACCGAGCCAGAGCCGGCGCCAATATCCCAGAGCAGATCGCCGTGACGGGGGGCCAGCGCCGACAGCGTCATCGCCCGCACCTCCCGCTTGGTAATCTGGCCATCATGGCTGAACAGGGCGTCGTCCAGGCCTTGCGCCAGCGGCAACAGCCGTGCATCCCGGTCGGCGACGATCTCGACCGCCATCACATTCAAGGCGTCGATATCCTCGAGTGTAAAGCTTGATGCCTTGTGCAGGGTTACCCGCTCGCGTGCTCCGCCCATCGCCTCCAGCAGCGTCAGCGTCGAACGACCGAAGCCGAGCCTTGTCAGAAGTGCGGCTATCGCTTGCGGACTGGTAGCATCAGAGGTCAGCGCGATGATCTTTCGGCCGGGATGGAGATGGGGCCGGAGAAGATCGATCGGGCGCCCATGCAGCGACAGGAGCGTCGCCGATTGCATCGGCCACCCCAGCCTTGCTGCTGCCAGGCTGAAAGCCGACGGCGCCGGGATGACGTACATTTCTTCGGGCGGAATGAAGCGCGAGAGGGTGGCGCCGATCCCGAACCAGAAGGGGTTGCCCGATGCCAGGACGACGGTTGGCATTCCACGCCGGGCAAGCAGGTGATCTATCGAGCGCTCGAACGGGCTGAGCCAGCTGTGAGTTTCGCCGCTTATCAGTGGCGCCACCAGTTCCAGATGGCGGGCCCCACCATAGACGATCGGTGCTGAGGCGATCCGCTGCCTGGTTGCCTCGGTCAAGCCGGCTGGACCGTCCTCGCCGAGGCCGATAAGGGTGAGCCATTGCGTTGGCAACGAAGAAAGCGTCTCAGACATGGGCAGGACTCGCATCCTTATTCTGGGTGGCACGACGGAGGCGCGGCTGCTGGCAGAGACGCTGGCGACACGCGATGGCATCGACGTGCTGCTGTCGCTGGCCGGACGGACGAAGGATCCCCTCCCCCAGCACGCTCCGGTTCGCACCGGCGGGTTTGGCGGCAGAGAAGGACTGGCCGCGTTTCTGAAGGCTGAAGCCATCGATCTCGTGGTCGATGCTACACACCCCTTTGCCACGCAGATATCCGCAAACGCCGCCATCGCCGCGACGATAGCGGGCATTCCGATCTTTGCCCTCAGCCGCGAAGCCTGGCAGCGGGTTGCCGGCGACCATTGGCACGAGGTCGCGGATGTGACGGAGGCTCTTACCGCGCTGGGCTCCGTGCCACGCCGCGTATTTCTGGCCGTCGGCCGGCAGGAGGCACACCGGACCGATCTTTTTCCGCAGCATTTCTATCTGTTGCGCAGCGTCGATCCCGTCGATCCGCCTCTGCTCGCACCCGATGTCGTCAGCATCCTGGAACGCGGGCCGTTTGACCTTCACGCCGAACTGCGCCTTATGAAGCTTCACCTGATCGATTGCGTCATTGCCAAAAACAGCGGTGGAAGCGCCACCTATGCCAAGATCGAGGCGGCAAGGCTGCTCGGCATTCCTGTGCTGATGATTGCCCGCCGCGCGGCCACCGCGGTGGCATCGGTCGTTTCGCTCGAGGCTGCGCTGGCACGGATCGATCATTTTGTCTCCGGGGAAGCAAAACGCGGGGTATAAACCAGGTCCGGCAGGACCGGCCGCCTGACGATCTTCGTTTCCGGCGATCCGATGATGACGCAGGTGGCCATGTCCGCGACCGACGCATCGGCATCCGCCAGCAGGACAATGGCCAGCTTCTCGTCGGGGCGTCCCGCCGCACGGCCGAAAATCACGGGTGTCGTCGGCGGCAGGGCTAGGCGCAAAATCTCGAAAGCGCGACCCAGCTGCCAGGGACGTGCCTTGCTGATCGGATTATACAGCGCGATGACGAAACCGGCCTGCGCTGCAAGCGTCAGCCGCCGCTCGATCAGTTCCCATGGCTTGAGGTTGTCGGACAGCGACATAGCACAGAAATCATGCCCGAGGGGCGCTCCAAGACGCGCAGCCACGGCCAGCATCGCAGTGATGCCTGGAACGATGACGAGGTCGATGTTGCGCCAGTGTTCGGGCCCGTTGTCGATCGCCTCGCAGACGGCGGCAGCCATGGCGAATACGCCTGGATCGCCGCCGGAGACGACACAGACTGTCGAACCCGCTGCCGCCCGCTCCAGCGATGCCCTGGCACGATCGATTTCCTCGCGGTTGTCGGAGGCGATCCGCAACTGGTCAGGCCTCAGCGAGAGGCGGTCAAGATAAGGGCCGTAGCCGAAGAACTCTATCGAGGCCGCGACGGCTGCCATGGCCTCCGGCGTCATCTGCCCGGGGTTGCCCGGCCCGGTGCCGATTACATAGAGGCGGCCGGTCATGAACTGCGTTCCCAGCCGGGCACCAAAATCAGCGAGAAATACGGCGCCTCGCCGTCGTCGCGCTCGATCATCCGGGTCACCGACTGATTTCTCATCGTACCGCGCTCGACATAGACGGCATGGTGAAGCCGACCGGAGGCGGCAAGCGCACGGCGGATCTTGGGCAGGTTGCGCCCGACCTTCATGATAACCGCGGCCTCCGTGTCCACCAGACGACGGGCCAGCTCGGCCTCCTCCATGGTGCCAGGCAGCACGGACATCACATCGTCGCCCTGGACGATGGGCATGCCGGCCAGCGACCAGCAGCCGGACATCGCCGTGATCCCAGGGATAACCTCGGTCGGGTAACGGTGCGCGAGCCTGACATGCAGGTGCATATAGGAGCCGTAGAACATCGGGTCGCCTTCGCTGAGGACGGCAACGGTGCGTCCGGCGTCGAGATGTGCGGCGACCGCCTCGGCCGAAAGATCGTAGAACGCGGTAATCTGCCGCTTGTAATCCTCGTGGTGTCGGTCGATCTCGGTGGTGACGGGATAGTAGAGCGGCAGCATCGAGACGTCCGCGCGCAGGAGATCATCGACAACCGTGCGTCCATTGCCATGGCGACCGGCCTTGGCAAAATAGGCGACGACATCTGCCCGCTCCAGAGCCTTGACGGCTTTGACGGTCAAAAGGTCGGGATCGCCGGGACCGGTGCCGACTCCGATCAGGCGACCGGTCGAAACAAGGGTCATAGGCCGCCTCGCGCCAGGGCGTTGACGGCCGCCGCAGTCATGGCGCTGCCGCCAAGCCGGCCACGGACGATGCCATAGGGAACGCCATAGGAATATTCCGCCAGCGCATCCTTCGATTCCGCAGCGCCCACAAAGCCGACCGGCATGCCGATGATCGCCGCCGGCCTCGGGGCGCCGTCGCGCAGCATTTCGAGCAGATGGAAGAGAGCCGTCGGCGCGTTGCCAATGGCCACCACGGAGCCGCCCAGCCGCTCACCCCAGAGGTGCATGGCGGCAGCCGAACGGGTGTTGCCGCTATCCTTCGCGAGGTCAGGCGTGCGCGGATCGCGGAGCGTGCAGATGACATCGTTTTTGGCGGCCAACCGGGCGCGGGTGACGCCCTGCGCCACCATCTCGGCGTCGCAGAAGATCGGAGCGCCGGCAGCAAGCGCTGCACGGGCCGAGGTCACGAAATCGGGAGAAAACTGGAAATGAGCGGCCGCTTCGACGAGGCCACAGGCATGGATCATCCGAACGGCGACATCGGCTTCGTCTTCCGAGAAGCGCGACAGGTCCGCCTCGCTCCGGATAATCGCGAAGGATTTTTCGTAGATCGCGTCGCCCTGATGGATATAATCGTAGTCAACCATGCCTATTCCTGTCTCAACGCGGCGACGGTCGCGTCGCTGCCAAGCCGTGTAAGGCAGTCCCCGACCGATTCGCCAGCCGCTTTCGTCGCTGCGACCATTCGTGCCAGTCTCTCCAGGGCGATTTGCAGTCCGTATTCGTCAACGGAAACGGCTGGGACGCCGGAGGCTTTTTCATTGACGCCGATGCCAAAACCGGAAGGCATGCCGACGACCGCAAGGGCACTCGCGGCGGGGTGGGCGCAGCCTTTTGGACAACCCGAAAGGTGTAGCACGACAGAGCCATCCAGTAATTCCGGGACCCAGCCCACCGCCTTGGCCGCCAGATGTTTGGTACGGTATGTGCCCGAAGCACACCCGCCGGCGCCAGCGCAGGTGGCAATGGCGCTGGCTGGCGTATTGGCGTCGGTCCAGAAACCGAAGTCTACAGCCTGTGCTAGTATCTCGGCCATGACATCGGTCGACGCGCCCAAGAGCAGAAGCGCGTGGTCGGGTGCCGTCCGGATTTCGGTAATGCCCTTCGCCTTGGCGATATCGAGAAAAGCAGTCAGCTCGACGGCGTGGATCTGACCAAAAGCCAGCTGCAGGCCAAGTGCGACCGACGTCGGACCCAGCGGATGGATGCCGACACAGGCCTTTGAAGATTGGATTTCCAAAGAGGTATTGGCGAGCCTCTCCTTTTCGCCACGAAAGCTTTTAGCAAGGTCGCGGCCGCGTGCGCGGGGGCCGAGTGCATCCAGGCTCTTCAGCAGATCGAGGACCGCAGACAGGGCCTGCTCGTCTGAACCGAGCAACACCGGGAGCGCCGCGGCACGCGTTCCCCCCACCGCCACCTGCCATAGCGGCCTTGCATCGACGCTCGGTATTGCCGTGAGGCGGATATCGGCGGTGACATGATCGAGCACCAATTGGCCGCCGCCATCGACGATGATCGACAATTTTGGGGCGAGCGTCAGCTGCGCAGGAAGACAAGCGACCACCTCTCCGAGGCGGGCTGCCATGCGGCGGGCGTCAGCGATTTCATCGGGGTCGAGGCCAGACAGGGGTGGCGTTTCGATCGTCAGGCCGGTAACGGGGACGATGCCGGCAGCGGCTATGTCGGCTTCGAGGCACGGCACCGTCTCCCAGGCGAGGCCACGCAATTGCAGGTTTCCACGGGCGGTGACCTCGATCAGGCCGTTTCCATGTCTTGCGGCGGCGCTGGCGAGTTGGCGAAACTGGGCGACAGTCAGGCCCGCAGTCGATGGGCGCAGCCGCACAAGCAGGCCGTCGCCGGTCTGCATGGGTGTGGCCAGCGAGGGGCAGGCACCGCGGACGAGGCGGGACGGCAACGACACGTCATGGCCAAGACCGACGCGCGGCACAGCGAGACCCGGTTTGGCCATCGTTTGCCCATCTATCGCCATATCCACACCCTTTCCTGCTGTCTCCTTACATCATCCCGTCCTTGAGGCAAACAATTTGGCAGGCACGGCTGGGCCTGCTCAGTCGTCGAAATCCTGCCCCTTGCGGAGCAGGTAGATATCCATGATCCAGCCGTGCCGGGCACGGGCTGCAGCGCGGGTCTCGATAATCGTCTGCGCCACCTCGTGAAGGCGACCGGAAAGGACGATCTCGTCCTTGCTCCCGAGATAGGCGCCCCAGTAGATATAGGCATCGGGGTCGTCGAGCCCGGCAAAGGCCTGCTCGCCGTCGAGCATGACGACCGCTGTGCCTTCCAGCTCCGGGAAGCGCGCTGCCAGTCGTCGCCCGGTGGTGATCTCGACCGGCTTGCCGACCAGATTGAGGGGGATACGGTGGCTGGCCGTCAAGGCCTGGATGCTGGTGATGCCGGGAACGACGCTGTAGTCGAGAGCGACATTGCCCCGGGCCATCACGCGCTGCAGGATGCGGATGGTACTGTCGTAAAGGCTCGGGTCTCCCCAGACGAGAAGTGCGGCACGGCCATTCTCGGACGTTGCCTCTGATAGCATCTGCTCATAAACCAAGGCGATCTCGGCATGCCAGGCATCGACGCCCTCGCCGTAGGACCGGTCTTTCGTCTGGCGCACGGGCACATCGTAGGCAATGACGGGAGTTTCGGGACGTGTCAGGTAGCGGGCGCAGATCTCACGGCGGACATCGGCGAGACCGCTCTTGGCGTCTCCCTTGTCGGGTATGAACACGACGTCTGCGGCGTTCAGGGCGTTGATGCCCTGAACGGTCATATGCTCCGGATTACCGGTGCCGATGCCGATCAGATACAGATGTCGCACGACATGCTCCTGCCGCCGACCTGCCTCGTGCGTCGGCTCGCGTTCTGTTTATGAGCGACGCCATCATGTCGCAACGGTCCCAATTGCGAAATCGATTGTCGTCAGCAATATCCTGCGTTCGGGCCGACATCTGCTAGGCTAGCTGCGAGGTGGTTGGCCAATGCGCGCGCCCGGTACCGACACGTTATATTTCTACATATTTTTCAATTTATTAAGCTTCAGACATGCGGAGAATCAATGCAACCGCGTACCTATGGACTCGTGCTCGTTACCGTTGCGACGGTGATGTGGAGCAGCGCCGGGCTTTTCGTCCGGATGATCGATCTCGATGTCTGGACAACGCTGGGCTGGCGTTCCGTCTTTGGCGGACTGACGCTCACAATCATTTCCCTGTTCGGTCGCCGCGCCGCACCGCCGACAGTAGCCACGCCCTATGGAATGTACGCCCTGCTTGGGCTGTTTTCGGCGCTGTCGATGTTCGGTTACATTGCGTCGCTCAAGCTGACGACCGTTGCCAATGTCCTGTCGATCTACGCTACGGTCCCGTTTATCGCAGCAGGGCTGGCCTATCTTCTGATCGGCGAAAGGGTGGAGCGCCGCGTTCTGATTGCCAGTTGCGTCGCTTTCCTCGGCGTCCTCGTGGTCGCGGGCTTTGCGGCGCGATTGACGGATCTCGCCGGCAACGCACTCGCCTTGCTGATGACGGTTACCTTCAGCATCCTGCTAGTCATGGCGCGCAAACACCCCTTGCTGCGGATGGCTCCGGTCAATGCCATCGGCTCTGGTCTCTGCGTGCTGCTCTGCCTGCCGCTGATGTTGCATGCGGTGCCCGGCCCGGCGGATCTTGCAATCCTCGCCCTGTTCGGATCGACAACCTCGGGGCTAGCCTACCTGCTCTACATGACCGGCGGCCGCTATATTCCGTCAGGCGAAGCCGGGCTGATCGGGCTGATGGATGTCGTTCTCGGCCCGCTCTGGGTGTGGCTTGCCTTTTCTGAATGGCCAGGCAATTCGACGATTGCCGGCGCTGGCCTGATACTCGTGGCAGCAGCCTGGTATCTGTGGAGCGGCCTTCGCAACTCGGCAGCGCGCAAAGCGGCCGCTGCCCGGGCCAGTCAACAGTTTTGATTTTGCATCTGCAATATGTGCCGGGCTAGCGGCGGGCAAGCCTTGCCGCCGCTAGCGCCGCCGTCATGCATCCGATGAGCAGCAGCAGGTTGAAACTGATGACGCCCGACCAGCCGTCCGCAAGCCAGAAATAACCGCCAAGCGAACCGGCAATGCTAGAACCCAAATAGTAGGACAGCAGGTAGAGCGACGAGGCGTGGCCCTTGGTGTCGCGCGCCAGCCGTCCGACCAGGGCACTGGCAACCGAATGTGCTCCGAAGAAGCCGATGGTCACCAGTACGATGCCGACGATGATCAGCGGCAGCGATGACGACAAGGTCACGAGGCCACCGATTGCGGCAATCAGGATGCCGACGGGCATGACACGGAAATGTCCGAAGCGGTCGCCCAGCAATCCGGCTGCCCAGGAGGCGGCTATGCCGAACAGGTAGGCCGTGAAGATCAGGCCAAGCTCCGTCTGGTTAAGATTGAATGGAGCGGCCACGAGGCGGAAGCCGGCGTAATTGTAGACCGTGACGAAGGATCCCATGATCAGGAAGCCGATGGCAAACAGGCAGGGAAGCGCCGGGTTGCGGAGATGGCCGAGCCAGGCACTCAAATGGAATGCAGCATTGAAACCTTTGCGGGGCGTAAAATTGCGCGAGGCCGGCAACAGCAGGAGAAATCCGACCGCAGCGGCAAGTCCGAGCATGCCAACCGTCGCAAGTGCCGGGCGCCAGGAGAAGTTTTCGGCAATCATGCCCGTCACCACGCGACCTGCCATGCCGCCGAACGCGTTGCCGGCAATGTAGAGGCCCATGGAAGCTCCAAGACCGCGCGGATCGATTTCCTCCGCCAAGTACGCCATGGCGACGGCCGGAACACCGCCGAGCAAAAAACCTTCCAGGGAACGGATGGCCAGCAGGGTCTGCCAATTAGGCGCGATGGCACAGCCGAGTGTGCAGAGCGCTGCGCCGAGCAGCGAGGCAAACATCAGGCTACGGCGGCCGACGCCTTCCGAGATGGCTGCAGCGATGAAGATGGCAAAAGCGAGAAAGCCTGTCGACAGGGACAGCGACAGGGAGCTTGCGGCAGGGCTGACGCCGAAATCGTGGGCGAAAACCGGCATTAGCGGCTGCACGCAATAGAGCAGCGAGAATGTCGAGAAGCCCGACAGGAAAAGCGCAAGGCTTGCGCGCTTGTATTCCGGTGTACCGCGAATGAGAAACTGCGGTGCCTCGGAAGCTGCAACGATCTTCAATACGGGGCGTGTGGCAGCGACAATCTTAAGGGGAGTAGCAAGGGACATCAGCACCAACCTTTTCTTGTCCCTGATCTAGTCAAATGGGCTTCATGTGTCCAATATATGAAAGAGACGTTTTCAATCTGTTTTGGAGATAGCGATGGAGTTGCGTCACCTGCGCTATTTTCTGGCATTGGCGGATGAGGGCAACTTTACCCGTGCGGCCGGGAAGCTCGGCATCGGCCAGCCGCCGCTCAGCCAGCAGATCCGCGATCTGGAAACCGAAATCGGCGTGCAGTTGTTTCACCGTGTGCCGCACGGCGCAGAACTCACCGCCGCCGGGGAGGCCTTCCTGCCGGAGGCGCAGGCGGCGATCGATGCGGCCGAGAGGGCCAAGCTCTCGGCCCAGCGCGCGAACCGAGGGGAAACCGGCCGCCTGTCGCTCGGCTTCACCGCCTCCTCCGCCTTCAATACCCATGTCAGTGGCGCAATACGCCAGTTTCGCAAACGCTGGCCCGAGGTGCGCCTCTCGCTGACGGAGATGAACAGCAAGGGATTGATGGAAAGGCTTATGCGCGGCGAGATCGATGCCGCGTTCATCCGGCCCGGCCTCGAAAATCCGCGCGAAGTGCGTCTCCGGATGCTTGCCGTCGAGAGCATGGTGATCGCATTGCCGACCGGGCATCGACTGGCAGCAGCCCCGCGTCTGCCGCTTTCGGCGCTTGCCGAGGAACAGTTCATTCTCTTTCCGCGCGTCGCGGGCCTCAGCCTTTACGACGACATCGCCGCCGCTTGTCGCGAAGCGGGGTTCGAGCTCGTGGTCAGCCAGGAGGCACCGCAAATCCCGTCGGTGGTCAACCTGGTGGCGGCCGATCTCGGCGTCTCAATCGTTCCGGCCTCTATCGCCCAGATAAAGCTCGACGGCGTCGTCTACCGCGAAATCGACGGCCCGCCTCTGGTGGCACGGCTAGGGCTGGCCATGCTGAAGAGCCAGCGGTCGCCGGTGACCGATAATCTGATGAGCCTGCTGCCTGACAGCATATTCAAAGCGGAAACAGCAGCCCCCGGCCCGGACAACAACGACACGAATCGTTGACGACAGTGCTGATCGACATTTAGGGGTTATCTGTCCTGACGCGGTTGCGTTGGGAATCCAAACCAAAATCGCCTTCGCATGGAATGTGTTTATTGCCACTTTTTCGAAAGACCGACGGAAAGCTCGACAAGCGCCATAGCCTTTTCTCTCGTTGGGTACTGAAACGCATCGCGGTGAAAACATTGCGATCCGCAGATGCGGGCAAAAAGCCGCGGGAGATATTTGCAAAGGGAATCTCGGGGGCGTTTCCTGATCCCGCAGATGGCCCGGATGTGATATTGGCCGCGTGCAACGATACCTATTTCAACCTATTCGCAATCTCGCTCATCAAATCCATCGAACGCCTCGGCAAAACGCAGCCTCTGCATATTCATCTGCTCGAACCTTCCGACGAGGTTGTTCAACGGGCCCGAGCGCTGCAGCGCGATCTGAAATTTGTGACGCTGACATTTACAATCGACAGATGCCTGCTTGCCGACAAACTCTCGCACAAACAGATCTATTACACCGCTGCGCGTTTTCTTCTCGCCCCGTTGATCCTGGAGAGGGGTGTAAAGCGGCTGCTGATCGTTGATGTCGACGCGGTGATGAACATGCTCCCGTGGAGGCTCTTTGGCTGCGACAGCGCAACGACAAGTGGCGGCTTTATCTTCAGGCGTGGCATGCGAAGGCCCTGGTACAGGGTGCTGGCATCGGCCGTATTTTTCAACGGCTCGAAAGGCTCCCTCCGGCTTTCAGAGACGCTCGCCAGCAGCCTCGCAGCGGCTCTTGCCTATAATCCCAAATACCACATCGATCAGATACTGCCTTATTACCTCTGCAGCTTTGCACCTCGGTATCTCCCTGACTTCTCAGTCATCGATATACCGGATAAGCTGATGGGATACGACTACGAGCCCGATAGCGCCTTCTGGACCGTCAAAGGCAAGTCGAATATCAGTCGTTTTCTAGCCGAAAAAGAAAAGCTGATAGATTTGGACGTGGGCTGACGCCGCGTGTGACGGCCATTTGAAAATGGAATGCAACCGGCGTTTTGCGACCTGAATGGCGGGCAGCTGGATCCATATCCCGCATGTTTTTTTTCTGCGGTTCTTGCCGCAAACGGCTCTTGCCTGCATAAGGAGGCATGGGACTTGATTCAAAAATATTCGACAGCATCCGCACAAAACGCAAGAGGCCTGCCTCGCAACCCGACGATTCCGGGCCGAAATGCCATTGGGACGGTTGCGACAAAAAGGGCACCAATCGTGCACCGGTCGGCCGCGAGGCAGAGGGAGAATTCTTTCTGTTCTGTCTCGAGCACGTCAAGGAATACAACAAGGGCTACAATTTCATGTCCGGCCTCTCCGACGCGGAGATAGCTCGATATCAGCGGGAAGCCGCAACCGGCGGGCGGCCGACATGGAGCATGGGCGTCAACAAGGGTGCGCAGGACGCGCCAGCGCAGTCCGAGGTGAAATCGGGTGCGGCACAGGCCTATAAGTTCAAACGTCCCGCAGCAAAGCGCAACAGTGCCGACCGATACGAGCCGCAGGTGCGCGGTCGCAAGCTGAAGACGCTCGAAGCCAAGGCATTCGAGACGCTCGGCCTGCCGCAGACGGCAACGGCTGCAGAGATCAAGGCGAAGTACAAGGAACAGCTGAAGCTTCACCACCCCGACGCCAACGAAGGCGATCGCGGCTCGGAGACATACCTGCAGGCCGCAATCGAGGCCCACAAGATCCTGAAGCTGAACGGTTTCTGCTGATACGAGCCCGCGAGCTTTGACGCTACAGGTCTCTTCCCCGTCTCTGGCGAAGATTGCATGTTGCCAGTCGAAGCCCTAGGTGTTGTGAACAACCCAGGCGACAGGTTCAGACGATGGTTCTTTCGGGCAAACGCATCCTTCTCATCATTTCCGGTGGTATCGCGGCCTATAAGAGCCTCGACCTCATTCGTCGTCTGCGTGAACGCGGCGCGTCCGTGCGCCCGGTGATGACGGCCGGAGCGCAGCAGTTTATCACGCCGCTTGCTGTCGGAGCGCTTGCCGCCGACCACGTCTACACCGACCTGTTTTCCCGCCAGGACGAGCAGGATGTCGGCCACATCCGCCTGGCGCGTGAATGCGATCTGGTGATCGTGGCGCCGGCAACCGCAGACCTGATGGCCAAGATGGCGCACGGTCTTGCCGATGACCTCGCCTCCACCATCCTGCTCGCTACAGACAAGCCTGTGCTGGTGGCACCGGCCATGAACCCGAGGATGTGGTCGCACGCAGCGACGACGCGCAATGTGACAACCCTTCAGGGCGACGGAATTCGCTTTATCGGACCGATGGCCGGAGAAATGGCCGAAAGCCGCGAGGCCGGCACCGGACGCATGGCGGAACCGCTGCAGATCGTTGCCGCCGTGGAAGCATGGCTTCAAGACCGACCACTGCCGCTTACAGGCCGCACCGCAATCGTCACATCAGGCCCGACGCACGAGCCCATCGACCCCGTCCGCTATATTGCCAACCGCTCTTCAGGCCGTCAGGGCCATGCGATCGCGGCAGCGCTGGCCAATCTCGGCGCCGACGTGACGCTGGTGTCCGGCCCGGTATCGATCCCCGATCCGTCGGGCGTTCAGACAATCCATGTCGAGGCCGCAGAGGAGATGCTTTCGTCCGTTTTAAAGGCATTGCCGGCCGACATCGCCGTCATGGTCGCCGCTGTCGCAGACTGGCGCGTTGAAACTGCCTCCAGCCAGAAACTCAAGAAGGTCGCAGGCCAGCCGCTGCCGAGCCTGTCGCTGGTCGAAAACCCTGACATCCTGAAGACGATCAGCCATCACCCTATGCGCCCTGCGTTCGTCATAGGTTTTGCGGCAGAGACACAGGATGTGGACGCCAATGGCAAGGCCAAGCTTGCCCGCAAGGGTGCCGACCTTATCGTGGCGAACGATGTCTCTCCCGGCACCGGCATCATGGGCGGCCATCGTAACAGCGTGACGCTGATCAGCTCTGAAGGCACGGAGGCGTGGCCCGAGATGAGCAAGGAAGAGGTTGCAGCAAAGCTGGCGGGACTGATAGCCGAGCGGTTCAGGCCGGAATAGCCAGCTCGACCGATTTTGCCACTTCGCGCTTTTCAGGTAGGAAAACACCTACATCGACACCGGCAGGCGTGATTGTCACGGCGCTGCCATTCGGGATCTCGGCCCAGCTGTCGATGTCGTCGTTCAGCGGTTCAGACACGAGGCAGTAGCCCTTGCCGGCGCCGAGCGGAGCGGCATAGAGCGTCGGTGCCTTGCGATCCGTGGCATAGCGGATGGCATAAAGAGACTTGCCATCGGAAAAGGCGGCGGTGAAGCGCACCAAGGCCGTACCGGTAATGTGCTCGGCGAGGCCTTCGACAAAGCTGATCGTATCGGCCATAGCCGACATCGGCGTCCGGCAAAGACCGAACTGCAGCGCCAGCAAAAACAAAAGCTCGGAGTCCGTCGTACCGGAGCGGGCGTTGAACAGCTCGTCGTCGAGCATGGCTTCCATGGGACGGCGCAGGCGCTCGAAATCGGCAATCTGGCCATTGTGCATGAAGGACCAGTTGTCCCACACGAACGGATGACAGTTGTCGCGGCGCGTGCCGCCGCCGGTGGAGGCGCGAACATGGGCCAGAAACAATGGCGAGCGGATCTGCCGCGCCATGCTCTTCAGATTGCAATCTGACCAGGCCGGAAGGATGTCGCGATATCGGCCGGGTTCAGGCCGGTCGCCATACCAGGCGATGCCAAAACCATCACCGTTGGTCGCTGTCTTGGCGCGGGTGGCGCAGTGAGATTGCTCGATCAGAGAGTGGGCCGGCGACGAGACGAGCTCCTCAAGATAGAGAGGGTCTCCACAATAGGCTGCCCAGCGACACATGCTTTCTGCTCCGATTCTCGCTTGCTTTTACTCCGGCGGAAGAATGTCGAAATCAAGGACGATTGTTGAGCGAAATGGATAACAAAACCTTAATGATTCCGCAGCTTGCCGTTGAGCATGACATATTTTTGACGCAAGTCAGATCACGATTTTGCAACGCAGCAATTTCTTTTTGTGAACGGTGCGTTCTTGAGCCCAAGCTCGCGACATTGGCGGGTTGGTTGTATGACAGCGTGATCAAGCAATGTGGAGCCTGCGATGTCCATTCGTCCCGTGAAGTATGAGAGTGTGGCAACACCAGCGATGGAAGGTGCGGGCGTCAAGCTGCACCGCGTCTTCGGCTTCGGAGATCCTTCGCTCACCGACCCGTTCCTGATGATGGACGACTTCCGCAACGATGTGCCGAGCGATTACATAAGGGGCTTTCCCTGGCATCCGCATCGCGGCATCGAGACGATCACCTACGTGCTGGCGGGCACGGTGGAGCACGGTGACAGCCTCGGAAATCGCGGCGACCTCAATGCCGGCGACATCCAGTGGATGACGGCCGGCAGTGGCATCATGCATCAGGAAATGCCGAAGGGCGACTTTGCCGGGCGCATGCACGGTTTCCAGCTCTGGGCGAACCTGCCGTCGGCGTTGAAAATGACCGCGCCGCGCTACCAGGACGTCAAATCGACGGACATTCCCCTCGTGATCGACAATGACGGCACGGCTGTGCGGATCATCTGTGGAAATTTCTGGGGCAAGGCCGGACCGGTCGATGGCGTTGCGGCCGAACCGATCTATCTCGATGTCTCCGTCCCGCCGGGTGTCAGGAAACGGCTGCCGGTGGATACCTATCGCAACGCGTTTGCTTATATTTTCGCCGGTTCCGGGACGTTTCGGGATGCTTCCAAGCCTTTTGGCGTCCGCGTCGAGAAAGAAGTCGATGGCGAGGAATTGAATATTCGCGACATGTCCGGCAATCGCACTCTGGTGGTCTTCGACAGCGGCGATGAAGTCACAGTGCAGGCAGGTGACGAGGGTATCCGCTTCCTGCTGGTTTCCGGCAAGCCGATACAGGAGCCCGTTGCCTGGCACGGGCCGATCGTCATGAACAGCCGCGAGGAAATCATGCAGGCGATGAAGGAACTGCAAAACGGCACGTTCATCAAAGCCGCCCACTGAAGCGCCCACAGGGGTTGACGGCCGGCAAGAGGCATATTAGTCATAAAGTCATCCGATGACTTTATGACTAATGGAATCATGCAACCTCTCCCTCGAAGCAACCTCGCCGAAACCGCGGCCAACATCATACGCGGTGAAATCCGAGCCAATCGTTGGTCTGTGGGCGAGAAATTGCCCAACGAGGCCGCGCTTTCGGCAATGCTGTCGGTCAGCCGCGGCACGATCCGCGAGGCGGTGCGCGTTCTCGTCTCGCAGGGATACCTCGAAACGCGGCAGGGATCCGGGACTTATCTGCGCTCGTCTGTGGACAGGACGGATAGTCTCGACATGGCGCGGCGGGCAAGCCTGCGCGACCGGTTCGAGGCCCGGTGCGCGCTGGATGTCGAAGGTGCACGGCTCGCAGCACTCCGGCATACGCCGGCCGTCCTCGCCAACTTGCGCGAGTTGCTGGCTTTGCGCGGCACCCATCAGGGAAGAGGCGATACCGGATTTGTCGCCCGTGACCTCGCCTTTCACCAGGCCGTCATCGCCGCCTCCGGCAATGATGCGATGATCGACATCTATGCCTTCTTCTCAGCCTCGATCCAGCAGACCATCGAGGCCAGCATAGGCGCCGACGTGCCGGAACCCGATCATCTGGCCCATGCAGCGATAGTCGACGCCATCGAGACCGGCGACCCCGACAAGGCCGATGCGGCGGTGCGGAGTTTCATGGCACCCGTGATTGCCGCTCTCGATCGGAGCCTGTTCTCGTGACCGTCTCCCTCTCGCGTGACACGCTGGCCGCCGAAACCGCAATGCTGGTTGACGCCGAAATCGACGATGCTCCGGAACCGGTCGCAAGCGCCAAGGGCTCGCGTCTGGTGCTTGGCATCAGCCTGGTGCTGATCGCCTTCAATCTGCGCGGACTGTTTTCGAGCGCATCGGCGCTGCTGCCGGAGATTCGCAGTACATTCGACCTGTCGGCTACAGGCGCCAGCCTGCTGACCACCGTGCCGGTCCTCTGCCTCGGCCTGTTTTCCCCGTTGGCGCCGAGACTGGCACAACGCATGGGCGCCGAAAGGGCGCTGCTCGCTATCCTTTTCCTGCTGACGCTCGGCATTGCCCTTCGCGGACTGGGCTCTATCCCGCTTATGTTTATCGGCACGGGGCTGGCTGGTGCCTGCATCGCCGTTGGCAACGTTCTCCTGCCTGGCCTCGTCAAGCGCGACTTCTCGGACAAGGCGGCGTTGATGACCGGCCTCTATACCATGGCGCTCTGCGCCAGTGCAGCCTGCGGCGCAGGCCTCAGCCTGCCGGCCGAACGCCTTTTCGGCGGATCGACCGGCGCTGCCCTTGCCGTCTGGGCCGTGCCAGCGCTGGCGACCGCTCTCCTGTGGTTGCCGCAAGCGATCTCGACTAAGAGCCGGGCGCGCAAGACGGCGTTTCGCGTCGAGGGGCTCTGGCGCGATCCGCTGGCGTGGCAGGTAACGTTGTTCATGGGCCTGCAGTCGGCGCTGGCCTACAGCGTATTCGGCTGGCTGGCTCCCATCCTGCGGGAACGGGGCCTGGACGGTATGACTGCCGGGGGCATCGTTTCGGTATCGGTCATGGTGCAAGCTGTCTCATGCCTTTTCATGCCGCATCTGGCTGTACGCGGCAAAGACCAGCGGATCATCAACGTCGCACTTTGCCTTTTTGCGGTCGGCGGACTGCTCGGTCTTTTGTTCGCGCCGCTTTCGACCGTCTGGCTCTGGGCCGTCGTCCAGGGGGTAGGCCAGGGCGGACTGATTGCGGTTGCCATGACAGTTATCGTTCTGCGCTCGCCGGATGCCCATGTTGCCGCCCATCTCTCCGGCATGGCGCAATGCGTCGGCTATCTGCTCGCCGCTGTCGGGCCATTGATCGTCGGCCTGATTCGCAGCTGGACGGGAAGCTTCGGCCCCTGCGCCATCCTGTTTGTGGCTATCGGGCTCATCGCGGCCGTCAACGGCTGGGGTGCCGGCAGGTCGAAATATGTGCAATCGAGAAGCGTACCGATGGCTACGTGATACCGACGTTCAGCTCTCGAAGCGCGCTCTCGTCGATGGACATTGTGGTGCGCCGTCGGTTAGGTGGTATGCTAACTGCGCCAACCAAATAATGCTGCAGCGCAGCAAAAGAATGTCTGTTCACCACAATTCGGCCTTGCCTTGAGGCAAGCGCGCCATAAGTAGGTAGCCATGTCTGAGCAAACACAACCCGCAACCGAGGCGACCGTCGCAGCGGTAATGGAAAGTACAGCCCTATCGGCTTTGGCAGCCCATCCTTCCGAATGGGCGCTTTTCCTCGATATCGACGGCACGCTTGTAGATCTGGCGGAAACGCCAAGCTCAATCACCGTCCCTTCCTCCCTTCCCTACGATCTTGACGCGCTGTCGAAGAAACTTGGCGGCGCGCTGGCCTTGGTAACCGGCAGATCGCTGTCATTCGTTGATCCGCTATTCTATCCGTTCCAGTTCCCCGTTGCAGGCCTGCACGGCGCAGAGCGGCGCGACGCCGCCGGCAATGTCCAGCGGGTAACAGTCACGCCGGCCTTTACCGAAATGAAGCGCTGTATGACGGAGGAAGCGAGCCAGTGGCCCGGCGTCCTCGTGGAAGACAAGGGCGCTGCCGTGGCTGCCCACTACCGCCTTGCGCCAGAATGCCAGCATCTGGTGGAAGCCATGATGGATCGTTACTTCCGGGAAGCGGGACCGGAGTGGTCGCTGCAGCGCGGAAAGATGGTCGTCGAGATACGCCCGGCTCGCGCCGGCAAGGGCGATGCCGTCGCCGCCTTCCTGAACGAGGCGCCTTTCAAGGGAAGGCGCGCCTTTGCGGCAGGCGACGACTTTACCGACGAAGCGATGTTTCGCACCGTCAATCGCATCGGCGGGCAATCGCTGTTCATCGGCCTCGACAGCGTCGAGACCCAGGCACGCAGCCGCGTTGCCTCTCCGGCCATTCTTCGCCAGATTCTCGCGCAGCTTGCGTCCTGACTACACACTACCGACTGAATTTCTGAAGGGATTTTCCCCATGGGCCGTCTTATAATTGTCTCCAACCGTGTTCCCGTGCCCGAAAAGGGCGGTGCAGCACCGGCAGGCGGCCTCGCGGTTGCCCTGAAGATTGCGCTCGAAGCGCAAGGCGGCGTCTGGATGGGCTGGTCCGGTAATTCCAGCGGCGATGCGGAGCCGGGTCCGCTGACCATGGATGAGCAGGGCAAGATCACCTATGCGCTGACGGATCTGACAGATACCGACGTCGAGGAATATTATCACGGCTTTGCCAATCGTGTTCTTTGGCCGATCTGCCATTACCGTCTCGATCTCGCTGAATATGGGCGCAAGGAAATGGCCGGATATTTCCGCGTCAACCGCTTCTTTGCGCACCGGCTGGCGCCGCTGATCCAGCCGGACGACATCATCTGGGTTCACGACTACCATCTCATCCCCCTGGCTGCAGAGCTGCGCCAGATGGGGTTCAAGAACAAGATCGGGTTCTTCTTGCACATCCCATGGCCGCCGGCCGATGTGATCTTCACCATGCCGGTGCATGAGGAAATCATGCGCGGGCTCTCTCACTACGATCTTGTCGGCTTCCAGACCGACCATGACCTCGAGAACTTCGCCGGCTGCCTGCGTCGGGAAGGCATTGGTGACGAACTCGGTGAAGGTCTGTTCAGCGCGCACGGACGGACGTTCAAGGGCGGATATTACTCGATAGGTATCGAAACGGCAGCCTTTGCCGAATTCGCGACCAAGGCGGCGACAAACGTCATGGTCCGTAAGGCGCGGCAAAGCGTTGAAGGTCGCGACCTCATCATTGGCGTCGACCGGCTGGATTATTCGAAGGGCATTACCCAGCGTATCGACGCATTCGAACGTTTCATCACCGCCGACGCCGCTCATCAGGGCAAGGTTACATATCTGCAAATCACCCCGAAATCGCGTTCGGAAGTGCCGGAATACGAGCAGATGCAGCGCATGGTCGCCGAGCAGGCCGGCCGCGTCAATGGCGCCATCAGCACCGTGGACTGGGTGCCGATCCGCTACATCAACCGTTCAATCCCGCGCACGGTACTGGCCGGCCTCTATCGGCTTGCAAAGATCGGCCTCGTCACGCCGCTGCGCGACGGGATGAACCTCGTTGCGAAGGAATACGTCGCCGCGCAGGATCCTGAAAATCCCGGCGTGCTGGTGTTGTCCCGCTTCGCCGGAGCAGCGCGGGAACTTTACGGTGCAATCATCGTCAACCCCTACGACGTCGAGGCGACGGCCAATGCCATAGCAAGGGCCTTGGAGATGCCGCTCGAGGAGCGTCGCCAGCGCTGGCAAGGGATGATGACGCATCTGCTCGAGCACGACGTCGTGCGCTGGTGCGACGACTTTTTGAAGGATCTTACCGAGCAAGACGAAGCCGCCTGAGTTCACCATCGCCAACGGGCGGAGGCTTGCATTCATCGGATCGTCGCGTGCACCAACTCGCCGGCAATCGTCAGCCTGACCGGTGCTCCTGGCGTGGATAGTCTTGACGTGTCGACGAAGGATGCCTTTGCCGTTACGGCGTAGGCAAGCTCCGGTACCGCTGAGAAGTCGAGATCGGCCTCTAGCATGCGGGCCTTGACGGTGACAGCTTGCGCCGTGCCGGGCGAATCAAGGACGATCCCCAGGCGTAACGCATCGCTGTTGACGGAAATCGTTTCCGCGTGGCCGGACAGGGCGACGTCTGCGGCCTTCGATTCTATCGTCACCGCCGAGAACTGTCCGGTAAGTCGGGCGCTCAGCGCCTGCTGATGGATCGCGATTGCCGCATCCTTTTTGACATTCAGATTGATGTCGTAGCTGCAATCGGACACTCCGAACCAGGTGGATGAGCCTACATCGATGTGCAACAGCGTGCCCTCGATCCACATTCGGCTGGAAGAACTGCAGTCATCGTAGGACCAGATCGAATTCCACCGCGCAAACCAGCCCGAGCGACGACGTATCAGGGTTGCCAGATAGGGTCGGTCCGGCGCGGTGGTGATGTCGAGGGAACTGGCCTCACCGCCAATGGCCACGGCCGTGATACCGGAAATATCCAGCGGCAAGCTCGGCGGCTGTGTCGCATTGCTGATGGTGGCAGCCACGAAAAGGGCGATGCCTGTCAAAAGAATTCGTTTCATGATGTGCTCCTGGTCCCGCCATCGGGCTGAGCGCAAATTCACGAAAATCACTGTCCGTCGCGACCTCGAACGCGATCCGGGTCGACCTCGATCGCCATCCGGGGCATTCTGACGTTTTGATCCTGTTTCAGCAGCCAGAACAACGCACCATGATTTTTATCCCGTTGCCCTTTGTCGAGACGCTCTTTCTCCTCACGATGCTGCTGCAGATGCATAGGCGGAGTGAAGACGGCCTGCGCGAGCATCCCCTGTTTGCGCTGCTGATCGCAGCCTACGCATTGCAATCGGTGCTGATTGGCCTGCGCTGGGGCTACGGGATCTCAGCCGTCCTGCCGCTCCAGGCCGTCTTGGCCACCGCTATCGCGACACTGGCTTTCTTGAGTTTTTACGATCTGGCGAGCGAAGGGTCGATCTTTCGAAAATGGACAACATGGCTGCATTGCCTGCCGGCAGCCACAGTTGTCCTGCTGCGGATCGTCTGGCCGGAGCCGGTAGGCCTCTTCATTATCCTGGTGTTTCTCGGCTATGGCGCGGGGCTGACAGGGCTGTGCCTGGCGGGGCCGGATGGTCTGGTCTCTTCCCGTCTCGACGGCGCGCTTAGGTCCTATCGCTCCCTGCAGCTCACCGCAGCAGCGGTGCTCATGTCCGCGGTTGCCGACATCGCCATCAGCCTTGATTTCTCCTGGAGCGATGGCAGTCATGCCGGCGAAGTGGTGGCAGTGGGAAATGTGCTTGCATTGCTGGCGCTCGGCGCCGCAGCGTCGGTTGCAAGCTCCGGCGCCACAGTGCACGACCGCGACGAAACCGAACCGACGTCCGCCATAGCCGGGTCAGCGCCGGAAGACCTTGCGGCAACGGCTGCCGCTGTCGATGCCCTGATGCAAGCAAAGGCGCTCTACAGGGATACGGAACTCAATCTCGGGCGGCTGGCGCGGAAGCTGAATTGCCCTGCCCGCAGTGTCTCGATCGCGATCAACCGCGTGCACGGCGTCAGCGTGTCGCAATATGTCAACAACTTCCGCATCGCCGAGGCGTGCCGGTTGCTGTCAGAAACGGACGCGCCGGTGACATCCATCATGTTCGATGCCGGATTTCTCAGCAAATCGAACTTCAACCGCGAATTCCTGCGGATCACGGGAACCAGCCCGACGCTCTGGCGATCGAAAAATCACGCCGCCTTGATGGCGTGATATTCCTTGATGGCAACCATCTTGATGGCCGGATAGCGTTCCGATTCGTAGCGCAGCGAGAAACCGTCCTGCGCGAGGAAGACAGGGTCGCCGTCGAGATCGCGGGCGATGTCGCCACGCTTGGCGGTGACGAACTTGTCCATGTCGGCGGGTGCATCTGCAGACACCCAGCGACATACGGAAAAGCGCGACATTTCGAACGAGACGGGCAGACCATATTCGCCCTGCAGGCGCTCCTTCAGAACGTCGAGCTGCAGCGCGCCGACGACGCCGACGATAGCCGGCGAACCATCTTCCGGGGAAAATAGCTGCACAACGCCTTCTTCGGCCATCTGCTGCAGCGCTTCCTTCAGCTTCTTGGCCTTCATCGCATCCTCGAGACGGACGCGTCGCAGGATTTCCGGGGCGAAATTCGGCACGCCCTGGAACACCAGATCCTCGCCTTCGGTCAGCGTATCGCCAATGCGCAGGGTGCCGTGGTTCGGAATGCCGACGACATCGCCGGCAAAGGCGGTGTCGGCGATGTGGCGCTGCGAGGCAAAGAAAAACTGCGGCGCGGACAGGCTCATCTGCTTTCCGGTGCGAGACAGGCGCGCCTTCATGCCACGCGCAAGCGTGCCCGAGCAGACGCGCACGAAGGCAATACGGTCGCGATGGTTAGGATCCATGTTGGCCTGGATCTTGAAGACGAAGGCGGTCATCTTCGGATCGGTGGCATGCACCGTCTTGATATCGGCGACCTGGTCGCGCGGCGGCGGTGCCATCTCGGCCAGGGCATTGATCAGGTCTCGCACACCGTAGTTGCGCAGCGCCGAGCCGAAGAATACCGGTGTCAGGTGACCTTCGAGAAAGGCCTCGCGCTCGAACGGCCGACAGGCATCACGCGCGAGATCCAGTTCGTCGATGAACGCCTGGCGTTCGTTTTCCGGCAGCCGCTCGGCCACCGCCTGCGGGCCGTTGACGGGTGTGGTGTCGGCCTCCTTATCGTTGCCGCGAACCTCGTTCTTGGCAAGGTGATAGGAACCGCAGAAGCTCTTGGCACGGCCGATGGGCCAGGTGATCGGGGCGGTATCGAGCGCCAGCTTCACCTCGATCTCGTCGAGAATCTCGAAGATATCGCGGCTTTCGCGGTCCATCTTGTTGACGAATGTGATGATGGGGATGTCGCGAAGACGGCAGACCTCGAACAGCTTCAGGGTTCTGGGTTCGATACCCTTGGCAGCATCGATGACCATGACGGCGGCATCGACGGCGGTCAGCGTGCGATAGGTGTCGTCAGCGAAGTCTTCGTGGCCTGGTGTGTCCAGCAGATTGAAGACGACATCGTCGTATTCGAAGGTCATCACCGAGGTGACGACGGAAATGCCGCGTTCGCGCTCGATCTTCATCCAGTCTGAGCGCGTCTGGATACGGTCCTTCTTCGCCTTGACCTCGCCGGCCAGCTGGATGGCACCGCCGAACAGCAGCAGCTTTTCGGTCAGCGTCGTCTTGCCGGCGTCCGGGTGGGAGATAATAGCAAATGTGCGGCGGCGGGAGACCGCCTCGGCGAGACTTTCGGCCATGATATCGGATCCTGTGAATTGCCGCGTATCTAGCGACTCCGTGGATAACTTGCAAATCGGATTGACCCGAACCGTCGCCGAATTGCTAATGAGGGCATGAATATTCACACAGCTAACCGCCCAAGCGTATCCCTCGTTCGCCTTGCCAACGGCCATGGCCTCGATCTGCCGTCCTACGAAACATCCGGTGCCGCCGGCATGGACCTGAGGGCTGCGGTCGGCGAAGGCGAGCCGCTAGTGCTGTCGCCGGGCATGCGCGCGCTGGTGCCGACGGGTTTCGTACTTGCGGTGCCTGAAGGCTACGAGGCACAGATCCGGCCGCGCTCCGGCCTGGCGTTCAAGAACGGCGTCACCTGCCTGAACACGCCGGGAACCATCGACAGCGACTACCGCGGCGAAGTTAAGGTTCTGCTGATCAACCACGGCCACGAGGATTTCGTCGTGACGCGCGGCATGCGCATCGCGCAAATGGTGATCGCGCCGGTCACTCAGGTTCGCATCGTCGAAGCGACGGACGTCGGCGAAACCACGCGCGGTGCCGGCGGCTTCGGCTCCACCGGCGTTTGACCCCGCACTATCTCCCCATCGGCTAATTGCTATCTGACCGGGCAATCATCCGCGACGTCATCGAGGCCTTCGGCCTTTGCCTCGAATGTCGCGGTTGGCCCGGCCCCGCCAGTCGTGATCCGGACGACATAAAGGCTGTCGAAATCCTTGCCTTTCCACTTCTTCGGCATCGCAGCCGGATCGCCGCCATTATCTTTCAGCAACTCGGCAACGAGATCCTGGATCTCGCTGTGCTCCCAGGCCACAAAGATCAGAGACGAGCGATATTTCGGCGCCGTCAGTGCTGTCTGAAGCTTGGCAATCTCGTCGTAGCCGAAAGTAGTATCGATAGGCAGTCCAGCGGCAATGGCCGTCGGCTCGATCGTCGCAAGTGGCCTGACATAGTCATAGAGGGCGCCGGCATCGACCTTCTGCTTCGACGGATCTGGCGCGAAGACGGCATCCGGCCTGCCGAACTGACTGGAAAGCACGGTGGGCAACGCCAGCGATCTGTTGAGGCCCTTGCAGCTCAATTGACCGAGCCCTGCTTCAGGCTTTTCACCGTGGCGCAGGAAGACAATGGTCTCCTCTCCCGGCGGAGAGGCCGCACGGACGGGACGGGCTGGCAACAGGGGTACGATCATACATAGCGACAGTATGAACGCCCGCAGTTGCCGCACCGACCGAGCGAACGATAGCATTTGACCATCCATGAGTGTTTTCCGTGATGTTGGGAATGGCTTCCAGCGGACGGCAACGGGCCGCGTTTTGCCAAAAGCCTTTTGCGGAGATTTTTATGCCAACTTCGTGGCGTTGGTTGGACAAACGCACTCTGGCCTAGTGTCATGTTTGATCCTATTCTCCGAGCAAGAAATACCAAGGGAGAGTTCCATGTCCGACACCCGTAAACCAGGCCGCGGTCGCATCTATGCGTCGATCACCGACACCATTGGCGACACGCCCATCGTTCGCCTCGACAAGCTGGCCAGAGAGAACGGCGTGAAGGCTCACCTGCTCGCCAAGCTGGAGTTCTTCAACCCGATTGCCTCGGTCAAGGACCGTATCGGCGTTGCAATGATCGAGAGCCTCGAGGCCCAGGGGAAGATCACGCCCGGCAAGACGACGCTGGTCGAGCCGACCTCCGGCAACACCGGCATCGCGCTGGCCTTTGCCGCCGCCGCCAAGGGCTACAAGCTGATCCTCACCATGCCGGAGACGATGTCGGTCGAACGTCGCAAGATGCTGGCACTGCTGGGCGCCGAACTGGTGCTGACCGAAGGCGCCAAGGGCATGAAGGGCGCCATAGCCAAGGCGACGGAACTGGCAGAAAGCATCGAGAACGCGGTCATTCCGCAGCAGTTCGAAAACCCGGCAAACCCCGAGATCCATCGCAAGACGACGGCCGAGGAGATCTGGAACGACACCGAGGGCGGCGTCGATATCCTGGTCGCGGGCATCGGCACTGGCGGCACGATAACCGGTGTCGGCCAAGTCCTGAAGTCCAAAAAATCGAGCCTCAAGGTGATCGCTGTCGAGCCGGCCGAATCGCCGGTGCTGTCCGGCGGCGCTCCCGGCCCGCACAAGATCCAGGGGATCGGCGCCGGCTTTGCGCCAGCCATCCTCGACACCGAGATCTATGACGAGATCATCACCGTCGCCAGCGCCGAAGCCCTTGAAACCGCCCGCCACGTCGCCCGCCTCGAAGGCGTGCCGGTCGGCATCTCCTCCGGCGCTGCGCTGTTTGCAGCCATCGAAATCGGTAAACGCGAAGAGAATGCCGGCAAGACGATCGTCGTGATCATCCCGTCCTTTGCCGAGCGCTACCTGTCGACAGCGCTGTTCGAAGGCCTCGGCGGCTAAACTCTCTTCTCTTTTCAAAGAACAGAAGGGCGGAAGGCGCCCTTCTCAGTATCTGCGCTCAGGCGACTGCTGGCAGGCGCGTGCCGGCTATGCGGTAGGAAATCGCCTCCGCCAGATGGATCCGGCCGACAGTTTGCTTGCCGTCGAGATCGGCAAGCGTGCGCGCCACTTTCAGGACGCGATGGTAACCGCGGGCGGAAAACTTCAACTTTTCGGCGGCGTCGCGCAGCAATTGAAGGCCACCGGCATCGGGTTCCGCCAGAACCTCGATCATTGATGTCGAGCACCGTGCATTGGTCGACACGCCGCGCATGCCGGCTTCCGAGAACCGCTCCTGCTGCCACTCCCGTGCCCTTGCGACACGTCTGGCGATATCGGCGCTCTTCTCGGCCGGCATCGGGCGGATAAGGTCAGCGGCTGAAACGGCCGGCACATCGATACGGATGTCGATGCGATCCATCAGCGGTCCGGAAATTCGGTTCTGATAGTCTGTCATGCAGCGAGGCCCCCGGGCGCAGCTGTGGCCGGGTTCACCTGCCATGCCGCAGCGGCAAGGGTTCATCGCGGCAATCAGCTGGATCACGGCCGGATAGCAGACGCGGTGGTTGGCGCGCGCTATGATGCATTCCCCGGTTTCCAGCGGCTGGCGCAGCGCATCGAGTGCCTGCGGCGAAAACTCCGGAAACTCGTCAAGGAAGAGGATGCCATGGTGGGCGAGCGAGGCCTCCCCGGGCCGGGCGCGTATCCCGCCACCGACCATCGCCGCCATGGTGGCCGAATGATGCGGGGTCCGGAATGGCCGGCGGTCGGAGAGCTTGCCACCCGACAATTGCCCGGCAATGGAATGGATCATGGAGACTTCCAGCAATTCGGCAGCCGACAGCGGCGGCAGGATCGATGGCAAACGGGCAGCCAGCATCGACTTTCCCGACCCTGGAGGGCCGACCATCAGCAAATTATGGCCGCCGGCAGCCACCACCTCGAGAGCACGCTTGGCGCTCTCCTGGCCCTTGATCTCGGCAAGGTCGCCGAGATTGGCCGGGGCGGCGCGAATGGCAGGTTCGGGGCGCGACAGGATCTGCGTACCGCGAAAATGATTGGCTAGGGCAATGAGACTGCGGGGCGCCAGCAGTTCGATGTCGGCGCCCGCCCACGCCGCCTCCGGGCCGCTGTCGGCAGGGCAGATCAGCCCCTTGCCCATGGCATTGGCGCTGATAGCCGCCGGCAAAGCCCCGGACACCGCCGCAATCGTGCCGTCGAGATTGAGCTCGCCGATCACCATGAAGTCCGCCAGCGCATCGCCGGGAATGGCTCCCAGTGCCGCCATCAGGCCAAGCGCGATGGCCAGATCGAAATGCGATCCCTCTTTTGGCAAATCCGCCGGAGCAAGGTTGACCGTCACCTTTTTCGGCGGCAGCGCCAAGCCCGAGGCATGGAGAGCCGCCTGAACGCGCTCGCGGCTCTCTGCAACCGCCTTGTCCGGCAGCCCGACAATGTTGATGCCGATCTTGCCCGGCGCGATCATCACCTGGACCTCGACCGGAACCCCTTCTATGCCCTGAAATGCAACCGTGCTGACCCGCGCTATCATGCGCAATCCCCTATGCCGCAGTCTTTTCGTAAAGACCTGCAGCGATTGCAGCAGGCTAAATGCAATCTGGCATAGAAGATGGAATGAAACAAGAACAATTAATGAACAAGCACACCTTCCCGCTGCAGCCAGGTTGCAGCGGGTTGTGGGGGCAGAACATATTGCGGCTGGCGATTGAAGGCCGGGTCTGTGTTAAGCGCGCTTGCGCTCGATGGCGTCCCAAAGCAGGCTGGCGATATCGGCACCGCCGAAACGCTTGACCTCACGGATGCCGGTCGGCGAGGTGACGTTGATCTCCGTCATGTAGTCGCCGATGACATCGATTCCGACGAGCAGAAAGCCGCGCGCCTTGAGGGCCGGACCAATGCGGGCGCAAATCTCTTCTTCGCGCTTCGTTAGATCGGTCGCCTCGGCGCGGCCGCCGGCATGCATGTTGGATCGGCTGTCGTGCTCGGCCGGCACACGGTTGATGGCGCCCACCGGCTCTCCGTCGACGAGGATGATGCGCTTGTCGCCCTTGCGGACATCAGGCAGATATTGCTGGGCGATGAAGGGCTCGCGGAACAACTGGCCGAACATCTCCAGAAGCGAAGACAGGTTGCGGTCGTCACGCGTCGAATGGAACACACCGGCGCCGCCGTTTCCGTAGAGCGGCTTCAAGATAATGTCGCCCATCTCTTCGCGGAAGCGACGGATTTCATCGGCATCGCGGGTGATCAGAGTTTTCGGCATCAGATCTTCGAATTCGGTGACGAAGATCTTTTCCGGCGAATTGCGGACCCAAGCGGGATCGTTGACCACGAGGGTCTTCGGATGGATGCGCTCCAGCATGTGGGTGGAGGTGATATAACCCATGTCGAAGGGCGGATCCTGGCGCAGCAGCACCACGTCCATCGTCGAGAGATCGATGCGCTCGGGCGCGCCAAGGTCGAAATGGTCGCCTTTGATGTCGCGCAGCACCATCGGCTCCGCTGTTGCATAGACTTTGCCGTCGCGCATGCTCATGCGTTCCGGCGTGTAGTGGAACAGCTTGTAGCCACGCGCCTGCGCCTCGAGGCTCATGGCGAAGGTGCTGTCGCCTGCGATGTTGATGCCCGACACATGGTCCATCTGGACCGCCACATTCCTGATCGTCACTATCGCTATTCCTTGCTCGATTTCACGACAGATGTAGGTCGGCGGGCTTTCGAAGGCAACGGCTAATCAGGCTGCCGTCGGACCACCCATCCGTCTCAACGTCCGCGTCATCGGCGGCTCAGAGAAAACCTGATATGTCACAGGCGATGATATCGTGGTCGGAAAGCGGTTTGCCGTCAGCATCGAGCGATGTCACCAGCCGGCTGCCGGATATTGCAAGACCGCGGCTGAGGAACCAGTCGAGTTTCATGGCCCGGTCGGGAAAACGGGTGATCAGACTTGGCCGTGTGCTGGCCTGGTCGAGCGGGCCGCCATGGCGCTCGAAGCCACGGGCCGCTGCCATGGCAAACAGCGTGTCGGTCTCGAAATTACCGCCAGTGTGGTTGCCGGTGTTCAGGTCGCCGCCGATGAGGATCGGCAGGCCAGGCGCATAGGCCTCGACGGCATCGATCAGCGCCGCCACCTGGCGTTCGCGATAGGCACCGTCTCCGACACTTTCGAGATGAACCGAAACGGCGACGAAGGGCCCGACCTCCGTATCGATCGTCGCACCGACTGCGCAGCGCTCGCCGATACGCGGCTGCTCCCTGGCATCGGAAAACCAGAGCGATTCCCCGGGCAGCCGGAAAACGAAAACATCCCGAAGCGCCGTAGCACCCAGGATCGCGTTGCCGTGAAAGCCCCTCGCGTTGGTGCTGTCGGTGCAGTAGGAGCGCTCGATCTCGGAGCCGAGGCTGAGTTCCAGAAATTCGAGACCGTAGGCATAGGCCATGCCGAGTTCGGTCGCAATCAGCGCAGTCGGATTGGCTTGCGCGGTGCGGGCCATGCCGTCGTCCATCTCCGATAAAAGGACGAGAGGCGCCCCCAGGGCCTTCAGTTTTTCGGCGGAGGCCTGCGGGAAGAGGCAGCGCTCCATGTTCCATGCCGCTACCGTAAACGGAAAAGCCAATGGCACAGCCGGGCTCTTTCCACCGGTGCGCGCAGCGTTCATGCAGGGCAGCGATGCAATCGTCGCCTCGCAAATTGCCGGCGTCTTCTGCAGTGTCAGAAAGTGCTGACGCTGCTCTTCGGACGGTACCTCGAAGGCGGAGACGGTGGTGCGGATCATGATTGGGCTGTCCTCGGCGCATGGTAGGGTCGCCGCGCCTTAGAGGCAATATATGACAGTTGCATGATGGGCGGGGTTCAGAAGGCGTCGCGGAAATGCCTCGGCCAGCGGCCAGGCAGGATCGCGACAATATCGTAGCGCTGCGACAGGCGCCCGAAATCCGGCTGCTGGGCAAGCCACAGGTCGCTGGCGGCACGGATGCGGCGCTGCGAGGAAAATGAGACGGCGTCGATCGCCGCCTGTTCGCCGCGCCGCGCCTTGACCTCCACGAACACAGCAAGATCGCCCTTGCGGGCAACGATATCGATTTCGCCAAGGACTGTCTTGTGGCGGATAGCGACGATGCTGTAACCCTTGCAGACGAGATAGAGCGCGGCGAGGTATTCCGAGAGATACCCCCCGGCGCCAGGCCTTGCGCCGTTTCTGGCGCTCGCCGCTATCGCCCATCGCCCCTCGCCTTCATGGCAAGCAGCCGCTGGTAGAGATCCCGGCGCGGAAGGCCGGTGATCCGGGCCGCTTCGGCGGCCGCCTTGGCGGTCGGCATCTCGCGGGAGAGATCGAGAAGGATTGCCTCGACATCCGCCTCCGGCGTGGCGATCTCCGGTGGCGGCCCGATCACCAGCACGATCTCGCCCTTGACGTTGTCGACAGATTGGTAGTGCGCGGCGAGTTCGGAAAGCGTGCCGCGGCGGAATTCCTCGAAGGTCTTGGTCAGCTCGCGGCAGACGGAGGCTTTGCGGTCGACACCGAGCACATCCGCAGCAGCAGCCAAGGTCGCGGCGATACGATGTGGCGATTCGAATAACAGGAGCGTGGCCGGAACCGAGGAGAGTGCGGCCAATCGGTCGCGGCGGGCCTTGTCCTTGACCGGCAGGAAGCCCGCAAAGAAGAAGGCGTCGTTCGGAAGGCCGGAACCAACAAGCGCTGCGAGTGGGGCCGAGGCACCCGGAATGGGCACGACGCGGTAGCCGGCATCAATCGCCTGCAGGGCCAGCCGGTAGCCGGGGTCGGAGACCAGCGGCGTGCCTGCATCCGAGACCAGCGCCACGGACCGACCGCCGGCCAGCGCTGCCAGCAATTTCGGACCCGCCTCGTCGGCATTGTATTCATGGTAGGCGTAGGGGCGATTGTGGATACCGTAGCGATCGAGCAGCACCCGGGTGACGCGGGTATCCTCGCAGGCGAGCACGTCGGCACCGGCCAGCGTTTCCAGCGCCCGAAGAGTGATATCACCGAGATTGCCGATCGGCGTGGCGACGAGATAAAGCATCGGCTCGAGCGGCCGGGCCGGCACGGTCACGTTGTGCAGTCTGAAACTACGCCCCTTGGCGACTTCGCTCGAAATCTCGTCGTCCATGCCCTGATATGCCCTTCCTGAAGTTGGGTCTTTATGGGCGAGGCGCACGGCTTCGGCAAGTGAGCGTGGAATCCTGTGTGCTTTGAAGACGAAATGGGAGAAATGGACCCGGCGTCGGCGCTATACCTCTTGCTTTCATATGCGGATTTCTGCCACTTTGCCGGTCCACTCTTCCGGGCCGGACCCGGGCGAGAATTTTTTGGGCATCGTCTCGACGCCCGGACAGTCACGGTCGAAAGCGGTAGCATCCATGCGTATTACTATTGAGCGGTCCCACCTTTTGAAATCGCTGAACCACGTCCATCGCGTGGTGGAGCGCCGCAACACTATTCCGATCCTGTCGAACGTGCTTCTGAAGGCCGAAGGCTCGACGCTGGACATGAAGGCGACCGACCTCGATCTCGAAATCACCGAGGCGACGCCAGCCAATGTCGAGCAGCCCGGTGCTACCACCGTTCCCGCGCACCTGCTCTACGACATCGTCCGCAAGCTTTCCGACGGCTCCGAGGTGTCATTGTCGACCAATGCCGATGGCGGGTCCATGACGGTCGCCTCCGGACGCTCGAAGTTCACCCTGCAGTGCCTGCCGCAATCTGACTTTCCGGACCTGACCGCCGGCACGTTCAGTCACAAGTTTCCGCTGAAGGCGGCAGAACTCAAGATGCTGATCGACCGGACGCAATTTGCCATCTCCACCGAAGAAACCCGCTATTACCTGAACGGCATCTTCTTCCACACCATCGAAAGCGGCGGTGGGCTGAAGCTGCGCGCCGTTGCGACCGACGGCCACCGCCTGGCGAGGGCCGATGTCGATGCGCCTTCCGGCTCCGAGGGCATGCCCGGCATCATCATTCCCCGAAAGACGGTCGGCGAACTCCAGAAATTGATGGACAACCCCGACGTGATCGTCACGCTGGAGGTGTCGGACGCCAAGATCCGCCTATCGGTCGGCAACATCGTGATGACGTCGAAGCTGATCGACGGCACTTTCCCCGATTACCAACGCGTCATTCCGGCCAATAACGACAAGGAAATGCGCGTCGATTGCCAGACCTTCGCACAGGCTGTAGACCGCGTCTCGACGATATCTTCCGAACGCGGTCGCGCCGTGAAGCTGGCGCTGACGGAGGGGCAGCTGCTGCTCACCGTCAACAACCCGGATTCCGGCAGCGCCACCGAAGAAGTTGCCGTCGGCTATGAAACGGAACCGATGGAAATCGGCTTCAATGCCAAATACCTGCTCGACATCACCGCGCAACTCTCCGGCGACGAAGCCATCTTCCTGCTGGCGGATGCAGGCTCGCCTACCCTTATTCGCGATACGGCTGGTGACGATGCGATCTATGTCCTAATGCCGATGCGGGTCTAGGCAAGACAGGCACCGGCGCGAGGATGGGGCCTAGCGATGCTTCGCCCCGCCTTTTCGTGACGGGTCTACGAGATCGAGGCGGGCAGAGTGCCCCTCTCCGCTTTTAAATGCTCGTGGAGAATACCTATGGCGCTACGCCTGAAGGAACGTCTGGGAAAGAAATTCGACGAGGAAATCCGTTTCTTCAAGGGGATGATGCAGGGCCCGCGAACCGTGGGATCGATTGCCCCAACCTCGACGATCACCGCCCGCAAGATGGCAAGCGTCATCAACCCGCACTCCGGGCTGCCCGTTCTCGAACTGGGACCTGGAACCGGCGCCATCACCAAGGCAATTCTCGCGCGCGGCATCGAGCCCGAGAAGCTGATCGCGATCGAATACTCGACCGACTTCTTCAACCATCTGGTCAAGCGTTACGCCGGCGTGCATTTCATCAACGGCGATGCCTTCGATCTCGACAAGACCCTAGGTGTGCTCAACGGCCAGACGTTCGATTGCGTCGTTTCCGGTATCCCGTTGCTGAATTTCCCGATGCAGGCGCGTGTTGCGCTACTGGAGAGCCTGCTCGACCGGATGCCGCCGGGCCGCCCGGTGGTGCAGATCTCCTATGGTGCCGTCTCGCCGATCATTGCCCGGCCCGACCGCTACCACATCAAGCATTTCGATTTCATCGTCCGAAACATTCCGCCTGCGCAGCTCTGGATCTATAGCCGCGGCTAGTCCCGGGAGCCTCAGATGTTTGGTCTCTACATTACGCATCCCCAGGTGCAGATCGATCCCAATGTTCCGGTGCCGCAATGGGGACTTTCGGATCTTGGTCGTGCGCGCACCGGGCAAGCGGCCGGCCAACCATGGGCAGCGACGCTCGGGCGCATTGTGTCCAGCGATGAAACCAAGGCCATCGAAACCGCAAACCTGCTGGCAACTGCGGCCGGTCTCACGGTCGAGATCGTCGCAGGGATGCACGAGAACGACCGATCTGCCACAGGCTTCCTGCCACCAAAGGCTTTCGAGGAGGCGGCCGACTGGTTCTTCGCTCATCCGGACGAGAGTTTTCACGGCTGGGAGCGGGCCCGCGATGCTCAGGCAAGGATTGTCGGCGCAGTCGATGCAGTGCTTGAAGCTCACGATCCCCTGACGCCGATTGCGTTCGTCGGCCATGGCGGGGTGGGGACCCTGCTGAAGTGCCATCTGATGGGCCGTCCAATCGGCCGAGACGGCGACCAGCCGGCAGGTGGCGGCAATCTTTTTGCCTTCGATCTTGCGAACGGGTCTGTCGCATGCGACTGGACGCCAATGGAAGACTGGCAGGGATGGATGGGACGATGACCATTGATACAGCGCGCGACCGGTTGATCGTCGGGCTGGATGTACCGAACCTGAAGGAGGCCGAGGCGCTGGTCTCGACGCTCGGCGACGACATCCTGTTCTACAAGATCGGCTATCAACTGGTATTTGCCGGCGGCCTCGAGTTTGCGCGCGAACTCGCGCAGAGCGGCAAGAAGATCTTTCTCGACATGAAGCTGCTCGACATCGACAACACCGTTGCATCCGGCGTCGAGAACATCGCCAAGATGGGCATGTCGATGTTGACGCTGCATGCCTATCCAAAGGCAATGCGGGCTGCTGTCAAGGCTGCGGAAGGCTCGGGCCTCTGCCTGCTCGGCGTTACCGTCCTGACCTCGATGGATGGCGACGACATGCTGGAGGCAGGCTATTCGTCCGATCCGCATGCGCTGGTGATGCGGCGCGCCGAACAGGCCCGTGATGCCGGCATGGGCGGGATTGTCTGCTCGGCCGAGGAATCCACTGCAGTTCGCGCCATCATTGGACCGGACATTGCGTTGGTAACCCCTGGCATTCGCCCCATAGGCAGCGATGCCGGCGACCAGAAGCGGGTAATGACGCCCGCCGATGCGATACGCGCCGGCTCCAGCCATCTCGTCGTCGGCCGGCCAATCGTCAAGGCGCCCGATCCGAAGGCTGCAGCCCGCGCCATTCTCGACGAGATGCTGACGGCGCTCTGGCCCGCCAACCACTGAGATTTCAACGAGGAGGAAAACCATGGCCAAGGGATACTGGATCGCGCGCGTCGACGTCCACGCGCCGGAGCGCTACGGCGAATATATTGCGGCCGCAAAGCCAGCTTTTGAGCGTTACGAGGCCAATTTCATAGCGCGCGGCGGAAAATTCGTCGAATTGGAGGGGATGGCACGCGGTCGCAACGTGGTTATCGAATTTCCATCGCTGCAGCACGCGGTCGATTGCTATAACTCACCGGAGTATCAGGTCGCAGCGAAGATCCGCCAGGAAATCGCCACCGCAGAGATGGTCGTGGTCGAAGGCGTTTAGCCAGTCAAGGTTTGGGCTATAGGGCGTGCCCTCGCAATCTGACGAATTGATTGCGCGGCACAGAATGTCGATGCTTTGCAGTTACCGATGGTCCGGCGCATCGCGCTGGCCGTTGTTCAGATAGAGGCCACGCGACCGCTCCAGATGCTTCAGCACCGAGGTTTCGGCCGCGTCGGCATCGTTGGCGGCAAGACACTGGAGGATTTCCTCGTGCTCGACGAGGGTGAATTTCTCCTTGCCGGTCCAGATCAGCATGTCGGTGTGATATTCCTTCAACCAGGCGAGCATGGCCTCGCTCACAGCCACGAAGATCGGATTGGCCGAGATACGGGCGATCCGCGTGTGAAACTCCATATCGGCCGCGATGAAGGCATCGGCATTGCCGAGGCTAGCGCGCTGGCGATCGATGATGGACTGGAGATCGGCAATATCCTCTGGAGTCGCCTCGGTCGCAGCCTGGCGAGCCATTCCGCGCTCGAAGAAGATGCGGGCGCTTTTCAGATATTCGAGCGTCGCGGATGATTGCGACAGCATGATCTTTGCGGTCAGGTCCACCTGCTTGAAGATCGTCTTTGCCGTCAATTGCAGCACGCGGGCCCGTTCGCCGTGCGAAATCACCACAAGTCCCATGCTCGCCAGCGACTGCATGGCCTCGCGGATAGCCGGCCGGCCGACGCCAAAACGCTCCATCAGGTCGCGCTCCGACGGCATTTCGTCGCCGGGTGCCAGTTCACCACTGGTGATCATCCTTTCCAGACGGGCAAAGACCTCGTCTGACAGCTTGCGGCGGACGATGGGTTCGTTCGGTTGGTCCATGGATTCTTTCCGGCTCATCAAGACCCTCCCTTATGCACATTTCCCATCGTTTGGGAAAACGTCAATCGCGGAATGCATAGGCGTTCATCCCGACCGCTCACAAAAGTTTCTGTTGCCTCAATGGAATACTCATTATACCAGTTGAACGGTTGACGTCAGTCTTTTCCGGGATTGGCGAGAGGAGCAACCGAGATTTCATGCAGATAAAAGTCACCTACCGCATCGAAACGCCGGGCAACATAGAAGCCATGGCGGAAAAGATCGCCAGCGACCAGTCGACAGGCACGTTTGTGGCGGTTCCGGGCGAAACCGAAGAGCTTAAAGCCCGCGTTGCTGCCCACGTGCTTGCCATCCGGCCGCTCGAGGATGCCGTTTCCCCGAGCTGGCCGGAAGCGGCGGCCGGACATGGCCCGATCCGCCGCGCCGATGTCGATATTGCCTTTCCGCTGGACGCTGTTGGCACCGACCTCTCGGCGCTGATGACCATTGCAATCGGCGGCATCTTTTCGATACGCGGGATGACCGGCCTGCGGGTCGTCGATGTCGATCTGCCGGAGCGCTATCGGGATGCCTATCCCGGCCCGCAGTTCGGCGTGGCCGGCAGCCGCCGGCTCACCGGCGTTTACGACAGGCCGATCATCGGCACCATCGTCAAGCCGGCGCTGGGCCTTCGTCCGATGGAGACCGCAGGCCTGGTCGGCGAGCTGATCGCATCCGGCGTCGACTTCATCAAGGATGACGAGAAGCTGATGAGCCCGGCCTACTCGCCGCTGAAGGAGCGGGTCGCGGCCATCATGCCGCTAATCCTCGATCACGAGCAGAAGACCGGCAAGAAGGTGATGTACGCCTTTGGCATCTCGCACACCGACCCTGACGAGATGATGCGGAATCACGACATGGTTCTTGAAGCCGGTGGAAATTGCGCCGTCATCAACATCAATTCGATCGGCATGGGCGGCATGCTGTTCCTGCGCAAGCGCTCCGGCCTCGTGCTGCACGCCCATCGCAACGGCTGGGACGTGCTGACCCGCCACCCGGGCATCGGCCTGGATTTCAAGGTGTGGCAAAAATTCTGGCGGCTGCTTGGCGTCGACCAGTTCCAGATCAACGGCATCAAGGTCAAATACTGGGAACCGGACGAGAGCTTCGTCAAATCCTTCGCAGCCGTGACCACGCCGATGTTTTCAGAGGCCGATTGCGCGCTCCCCGTCGCCGGCTCCGGCCAGTGGGGTGGCCAGGCGCCTGAAACCTATCAGCGCACTGGGCGCACCACGGACCTGATGTATCTCTGTGGTGGTGGCATCGTCAGCCACCCCGGCGGCCCGGCAGCCGGCGTGCGGGCCGTGCAGCAGGCCTGGCAGGCGGCAGTCCGCGATATCCCGCTTGCGACCTATGCCACGGACCATCCGGAACTTGCCGCCTCTCTGAAGAAATTCGGAGGCGAAGGGGAATGACCTTGCCGGCTCAAAGCGATCTGCTGCTCTCCTACTATGGCGACGACCTGACAGGCTCGACCGACGTCATGGAAGCGCTGGCTTCCAACGGCGTCGATACGGTGCTGTTCATGGACCAGCCCGACGAGGCGCTCCTTTCCCGATTCAGTCATTGCCGTGCCATCGGCCTAGCCGGCACCAGCCGCAGCGAGACGCCGGAATGGATGGAGGCTCATCTGACGCCTGCATTCAGATGGCTGAAAAGCCTCGATGCCGCCATCTGCCACTACAAGGTCTGCTCGACCTTCGATTCCAGCCTTGAAACCGGCAACATTGGCAGGGCGGTCGAAATCGGCAAATCAGTCTTCGATCAGCCCTTCGTCCCCCTTGTCGTCGGCGCACCGCAGTTGAAGCGGTTTACCGCGTTCGGCAACCTGTTTGCCGCCTACCAGGGCGAGGTGTTCCGCATAGACCGCCATCCTGTCATGAGCCGGCATCCGGTGACGCCGATGCAGGAGGCTGATCTCCGGATGCATCTTCAAGCCCAGACGACGCTTTCGACAGCGCTGGCCGATCTCGCAACTCTATCGTCGGTCGATGCCGACCGCGGGATCGATATGCTCGCCAGCGATTGCACCGGCATGCTGCTATTCGACGTCGACAGCGCCGAGAGCCAGGCGCAGGCCGGAAACCAGCTTTGGCGGATCAAAAGGGACGGAGGCTGGTTCGTCGTCGGTTCCTCGGGCATCGAATATGCGCTGCTCACCGCCTGGAAAAAGACGGGTCTGACGACAGGGACGAGCGTCTTTCCGCTGCCCGGCAAGGCGGACCGGCTCGCAGTCGTCTCCGGCAGCGTTTCTCCGACGACAGAGCGGCAAATCCGCCATGCAACGGCCAACGGTTTTGACGGGATCGACCTGGACCCACTGGAATTGCTCGGCGAAGGTGGAAGTGGCGCCATCGAGCGCGCGGTACAGAGCGGTATCGCCAGCCTGAAGAGCGGCCACAGTGTCATTCTCAACACCGCCCTCGGACCATCGGCCGATCGTGGCGGCGACATCGACCGGATTGCCGGAAGCCGCCACCGACTCGGGCGCATCCTTGGCCGCATCCTGCATCGGCTGGTCGCCGAGGAAAAATTCAGTCGGGCCGTGATCGCCGGAGGCGACACGTCGAGCCACGCGCTGAAGGAGCTAAATGTGGATGCGCTGACGACGCTGCTTCCTTTGCCGCAGACCCCGGGGTCTCCACTGTGTGTGGCGCATGGTAACGACACCGCGACAAACGGCCTGCAGATCGCGCTCAAGGGCGGCCAGGTTGGTTCTGACGGTTACTTCGCCCAGATCCGCGATGGGCTCGCGGCATGATCTGCCGCCAGATCGCCCACTTACTGATATACTCATTGACTCATCATACCAGTTGGATATAGTCGCCTTACCAAACAGATTGGGTGAAAAACATGACTTCGATTGCACTTTTCGGCGCCGGCGGTAAAATGGGTTACCGGCTTGCCAAAAATCTCAAAGGTTCGCGGTTCGACGTCCGTCACGTCGAGATCAGCGACGCCGGCAAGGCGCGGCTGAAGGACGATCTCGGCCTCACCTGCCTTGATATCGACGCAGCCCTCGATGGCGCCGACGTTGTTATCCTGGCGGTTCCGGACACGCATATCGGCAAGGTTGCAGCCGGCATCGCAGACAAGCTGAAGCCTGGTACGATGGTGGTTGCGCTCGACGCTGCAGCACCTTTCGCCGGCCATTTCCCCGAGCGGCCGGATCTCACCTATTTCGTCACCCACCCCTGCCATCCGCCGATCTTCAACGATGAGACGGACATGCAGGCAAAGAAAGACCACTTCGGCGGCCTGTTCGCCAAGCAGCACATCGTGTCGGCACTGATGCAGGGCCCGAACGAAGCCTATGGCCTCGGCGAGGAAATCGCCAAGACGATCTGGGCACCCGTCATGCGCTCGCACCGCGTCACCGTCGACCAGATGGCGATGTTGGAGCCCGGCCTGTCGGAAACGGTGGCCGCCTCGCTGCTCGTCGTCATGAAGCAGGCGATGGACGAGTGCGTAAAACGCGGCGTTCCGGAAGAGGCGGCCCGCGACTTCCTGCTTGGCCACCTCAACGTGCTCGGCGCTGTTATCTTCGGCGAAGTGGAGGGTGTGTTCTCCGATGCCTGCAACAAGGCCATCGAGTTTGGCATTCCGGCGCTGATGCGCGACGACTGGAAGAAGGTTTTCGAACCCAAGGAGATCGCTGACAGCATCCAGCGCATCACCTGATACCAGGGAGAGCACCCGCTCTCCCTTTTTCGACAGCCCTGTCCGGGAAACGGGGCTGATTTTCACATCTGGGAGGATAATCATGAAACTGACACGTAAGCTTACCCTTGCTGCATTCGCCGGCGTTCTGGCGCTCGGCACGGCCCTGCCGGCTTTCTCGGCGGACCTTATCGCCATCATCACGCCGGCCTTCGACAATCCGTTCTTCAAGGCAGAATCCGTCGGGGCCGAAGCCCGCGCCAAGGAGCTCGGCTTCGACACACTGGTGCTCAGCCACGATGACGACGCCAACAAGCAGTCGCAGCTCATCGACACAGCCATCGGCCGTGGTGCCAAGGCCATCATCCTCGACAACGCCGGCTCGGAAGCCTCGATTGCCGCCGTCAAGAAGGCCAAGGATGCGGGCATCCCGTCCTTCCTCATCGACCGCGAGATCAATGCCACCGGCATTGCCGTCTCGCAGATTGTCTCGAACAACTACCAGGGCGCGCAACTCGGCGCCGAGGAGTTCGTCAAGCTGATGGGCGAAAAGGGCAGCTATGTCGAATTGCTCGGACGGGAAGCCGATCTCAACGCCGGCATCCGCTCCAAGGGCTACCACGACGTCATCGATGACTATCCTGACATGAAGATGGTCGCCCAGCAGTCGGCCAACTGGAGCCAGACGGAAGGTTATTCCAAGATGGAAACCATCCTGCAGGCCAATCCGAAGATCCAGGGCGTCATCGCCGGCAACGACACCATGGCCATGGGCGCGATTGCAGCGTTGCAGGCTGCCGGCCGCAAGGATGTCATCGTCGTCGGCTTCGACGGCTCCAACGACGTCCGCGATTCGATCAAGGCGGGCGGCATCAAGGCTACGGTCATGCAGCCCGCCTATGCTCAGGCCCAGATGGCGGTCGACCAGGCAGCGGCCTACATCAAGGACAAGACCGCGCCGAAGGAAGAAAAGCAGCTGATGGATTGCGTGCTGATCAACGCCGCGAACGCCGACAAGCTCGAAACCTTCGCGCTGAAAAACTGATCTCACGGGACTGACATCGACGGAGAGCGACAAGATCCGCTCTCCGTCACCTTGATAGACAGTATCTGATGCGGGCGGAGTGCATACCAATGATGAGGATCAAGGGCGCGTTGCTGATGGCAATGCTGGCTGCGGCAGCCTTGCCGGGCTGCAAGATCGTCAAGACGCAGACAGCCGCTGAAAAAGCTGCCGAAGCTGCGAAGACCGGCTTCAATCCTGGCGACAGGGTCGAGGCGATCTGGCAGAGCAAGGCCCTGCCCTCCATCGAAAAGCGGGCCGGCGACTTCAGGCAGTTGATGGCACTTATTGCCGCCAACCCGGACGACGCCGGTGCAAAGTTCGGTCACCGCGAAAAGGAAGGCAATGCGCCCTGGACCTACGTGGTCAAGTTCGAAGGTAAGATCAGCGCGGCCGAAACCACATCCCGGGCAGCCACGATCGATGTCGACATCGATGGCGACGGCAAGGCGGATCTCAAGGTGCAGATCGGCCCGGCCATCCGCGGCACCGCGCTGCGAGACAGTCTCGACATCGTTAATTTCAACGAGTTCAAGAACCAGATCGAATGGGCGCAGTTCGGCAAGTCGTTCAATGAAAAGGTCAATGCTACCGTTCTCTCGGCGCTGCCGCGCGACGCGCTACCCGGCAAAACCGTGAAGGTCACCGGCGCCTTCCCGCTGCCGACATCTGGCCAGCTACCGCTGGTGACACCCGCAACACTTGCTATCGGCCAATAGCATGGAAGCGCTCACCCCGGACGATATCATCCTGCGGCTTGACGATGTGACGAAGGTCTATTCCGGCATCGTTGCCGTCAAGCGCGCCAATCTGGAACTCAGGCGCGGCGCCGTTAATGTGCTGGTTGGGGAGAACGGCGCCGGAAAATCGACGCTGATGAAGATCATCGCCGGCGTCGAAAAGCCGACCATCGGCCGTATCATCCTCGACGGCAAGCCGATCCATTTCGACAGTCCTGCCGACGCCCAGGCGAACGGCATCGGCATGATTTTCCAGGAACTCAATCTTTTTGCCAACCTCACGGTTGCCGAGAACATCTTTGCCACGCGCGAGATCACCCGCGGCATCTTCGGCATCGACCACAAGGCGCAGGTCGCAAAGGCCAACCAGTACCTGAAGAAGCTGGACGCCGGGATCGATGCGGAAACGATGGTCGAGGACCTGCCGATCGGCCAGCAGCAACTGGTGGAAATCGCCAAGGCGATCTCGCTCAATGCCCGCATCCTGATCATGGATGAGCCGACCTCGGCCCTGTCGGCGGCCGAAGTCGACATCCTGTTCAAGGTCATCGCCGAACTGAAAGCCGAGGGAGTGGCAATCGTCTACATCTCGCACCGGCTGGAAGAGCTGATGCGCATCGGCGATTACATCACAGTACTGCGCGATGGCCAGATTACCGGCCAGGCGATGGTGAAGGACATCGACACCAAATGGATCGTCCGGTCGATGATCGGTTCGGACGCAAAGGACTTTGCCAAAGCCGATGGCCACGCGATGGGCAAGGAGATGTTTCGCGCCGATGGCATCACCATGCCACGCGCCACCGGCGGACTTGCCGTCGACAATGTGTCCCTGAGCGTCCAGGCCGGCGAAATTCTCGGCATCTATGGCCTGATGGGCGCCGGACGCAGTGAATTCTTCGAATGCATCATGGGGCGCCACCCCCATTCGACCGGTGAGATTTTTATCGACGGCAAGCAGGTGCGCGAGCGCGATACCACCCGGCGTATCCGCCGGGGCCTGGCGTTGATCCCGGAAGACCGGCAGCGCGAGGGGCTGGTGCCGATACTGTCTATTGCCAGCAACCTGACGCTTGCGAGCCTGGGGCGTTTCAAAAGGTTTTTCCATATCAATGCCAATGCCGAGAAGCAGGCGATCCGCGACAGCATCCGCGAGCTATCCATCAAGGCACCCAATCCGGATTTCGAAATCACCTCGATGTCAGGCGGGAACCAGCAGAAGGTGGTCATCGGCAAGGCTCTGATGACCAATCCGAAGGTACTTTTGATGGACGAGCCGAGCCGCGGCATCGACGTCGGCGCCAAGGCGGACGTCTTCCGCACCATGCGGCGGCTGGCTGGCGAAGGGCTGGCCATCCTGTTTTCGACCTCCGACCTCGAAGAGGTCATGGCGCTTTCCGACCGTATCGCAGTGCTCAGCAACGGCAAGCTGGTGGCAATCTTCAATCGTGACGACGCAACGGAAGAGGCCATCATCGCGGCTTCGGCCAAGGGACACGGACATACAAGGGAACTCGCATCATGACAGCGGACACCTCCTCCTCTACACCGGCTGTCAAGCGCTCGAGCGGCTCGGCTCTTCTGACAATCATGAAACTGCGCACCTTCATCGCGCTGTTTGCCGTGTTGATCTTCTTTGCCTTCGCGGCCCCGAATTTCACCTCCACCGCCAACATGATCCTGATGTCGAAGCATGTCGCCCTCAACGCCTTCCTGGCGATGGGGATGACGTTCGTCATCATCACCGGCGGCATCGACCTGTCGGTCGGTTCGATCGTCGGGCTCTGCGGGATGGTGGCGGGCGCGCTGATCCTCAACGGCGTCGACCTGCCGATGGGCTACACCGTCTATTTCAACCTGTTCGAGATCGTGCTGATCACGCTTGCCGTCGGCATTGCAATCGGCCTGATCAACGGATTGCTGATCACCAAGCTGAACGTCGCGCCGTTCATCGCCACGCTCGGCACGCTCTATGTCGCCCGCGGCCTGGCGCTGCTATCGTCGGACGGACAGACGTTTCCAAACCTCTCGGGCCGGCCTGAATACGCGACAACCGGCTTCGACTTTTTCGGTGCCGGCCGCATTCTCGGCCTGCCCGTCTCCATCTGGATCCTGATCTTTCTGGCGCTGGCTGCCGCCTACGTCGCCCGCTCGACACCTATCGGCCGCCACATCTTTGCAGTCGGCGGCAACGAGCGCGCTGCTCGGATGTCCGGGGTCAGGGTCGATCTGGTGAAGATCTTCGTCTATATGTTCTCCGGCCTCTGCGCGGCGATCGTCGGCATCGTCATCTCTTCGGAGCTGATGGCGGCGCATCCGGCAACCGGCGAGAGTTTCGAGCTCAATGCCATCGCGGCGGCGGTCCTTGGCGGGACCTCGATGTCAGGCGGACGCGGCACGATCGGCGGCACCATCGTCGGGGCCTTCGTCATCGGCATCCTCTCCGACGGCCTTGTGATGATGGGCGTTTCGTCCTTTTGGCAAATGGTCATCAAGGGGCTGGTCATCATCATCGCCGTGGTCGTCGACCAGGCACAGCGTAAATTGCAGCAGCGGGTGACCCTAATGCAGATGGCAAAGGCGGGCTGAGAGATGACGGAATTGCGCGGTGCCCTGATCGGTTGCGGTTTCTTTGCGGTGAACCAGATGCATGCCTGGGGTGATGTGACCGGTGCCGGCATCGTTGCCATCTGCGACCGCGATCCGGAGCGGCTGAAAGTCGTCGGCGACCAGTTCGGTATCTCCCGGCGCTACAGCGACGCGGCTCAAATGTTTGCCGATGGCGGTTTCGATTTCGTCGATATCGCCACTACCGTGTCCAGCCACCGGGCGCTGGTCGAGCTGGCTGCTAGCCACAAAGTGCCGGCGATCTGCCAGAAGCCGTTTGCAAAGACGCTCAACGATGCCAAGGCGATGGTCGCGGCCTGTGCCAAGGCAGGCGTGCCGTTGATGGTGCATGAGAATTTTCGCTGGCAGACGCCGATTCAGGCGGTGCGCAGGGCGCTCGATTCAGGCGTCATCGGTGCGCCGTTCTGGGGCCGACTATCGTTCCGCTCGGGTTACGACGTCTTCTCCGGCCAGCCTTATCTGGCCGACGGCGAGCGCTTCATCATCGAGGATCTCGGCATCCACACACTGGACATCGCGCGTTTCCTGCTCGGCGACGTCAAGGCGATGACGGCGCGCACCAAACGCGTGAACCCTCGGATCAAGGGCGAGGACGTCGCCACGATGATGCTCGACCACGAGGGTGGCGTCACATCGATCGTCGACGTCAGCTATGCGACGAAGCAGTCCGTTGAGTCATTCCCGGAAACGCTGGTCGAGATCGACGGCAGCGCGGGTTCTCTCCGGCTTTCGCAGGGTTACCGGCTGGAAGTCACAGGCACAGAGGGCACAGAGGTCAGCGATGTCTCTCCGAACCAGCTTTCCTGGGCATCGCGGCCCTGGCACAATATCCAGGAAAGCGTGCGGGCCATCCAACAGCACTGGGTCGCGCAACTGGCAACAGGCGGCGAGACATCGACATCGGGAGCCGATAATCTGAAGACTTTCGCGCTCGTCGAGGCTGCATATGAAAGCGCCGCCAGCGGCAAGACCGTCGATGTCGGAGCGATGCTGAAATGAGCGGCGGCAGAGGGCAGGAAGATGCCTTTACCCTCTACGGCACCAACCGGAGCGAGGCCCTGCCCGTTCGCCTGACGGCCGGGCGGCTGACGGCGGATCTGGCCGGCGGCAACCTGCGCACTGTCAGCTATGACGGCGTCGAAGTGCTTAGGGGCGTCGCGTTCCTGGTGCGCGACCGCGACTGGGGGACCTACGATCCCAGTATCGAGAACCTCGTCATCGATCAGCAAACGGACGGTTTTGCAGTCAGCTACTTAGCCACATGCGTCGGTCCTGATGATACCGACCTCCGCATTCTCGTGACCATCTCAGCCGATGCCGGCGGACAGCTCCGATTTGATGCCGAGGCTGTCTCGAAGAGCGGCTTCGAGACCTCCCGCTGCGGCTTCTGCATCCTCCATCCCATTGTTGGCCTTGCCGGTAGGCCGGTGACTGTCACCCATGTGGACGGCAGCGTGGAGACATCGACCTTTCCCGACCTCATCGAGCCCTGGCAACCATTCATGGCCATGCGCGCGATCACCCATGAGGTTATCCCATATGTGACCGCCGAATGCCGGATGGAAGGCGATACGTTCGAGATGGAAGACCAGCGCAACTGGTCCGACGCCTCCTACAAGACCTATGTGCGGCCGCTTGCGCTGCCATGGCCGTACCGGATCGAGGCCGGCGAGCCGGTGCATCAGCGCGTCGTGCTGACGGTCACGGATCTCAAAAAAGCGGCTCAAGGAACAGGTTTAGCACCTGCTGCCGTCATCCGACTGGTTTGCGGCCCTGCGTCCGGGAAAATGCCTGCCATCGGACTCGTCATAACGCCCGAGGAAGCGGCTGCCACACTTGAGGCGGGCATGCAGTTCAATGCCATCGGCGCACAGGACCTGCTGTTCCACTTCGATCCGTTGGTAGGTCACGGCAGAAGCGCGCTTGCAGACTTTGCCGACATGACCAACCTGCACCACGGCTGGACCACGATGGAGATCGCGGTTCCATGCCGTGCGGCCGTGTCAGACGAGTTGTCAGAGATTGCGGGATGGATGCGCGATGCCGGCTTTTCGCCGGACGCCGTCGTCGTCTCGCCCTCCATCGACCGGCAGTCGACGCCTCCGGGAAGCCCGTGGCCGGATTGCCCGCCACTGGAGACAGTTTACAGCGCTGCCCGCGCCGCGTTTCCGGGAGCCCGTCTTGGCGGAGGCATGCTCAGCTATTTCACAGAGCTCAACCGCAAGCGGGTACCGGCCGAACAACTCGACTTCATTACGCATTGCACCAATCCGATCGTTCATGCCGCAGACGATCTCAGCGTCATGCAGACGCTCGAAGCGCTGCCCTTCATCACCCGGTCGGTTCGGGCGATCTATGAGGATAAACCATACCGTATCGGCCCCTCGACCATTCCCATGCGCCAGAACCCCTATGGGAGCCGGACGATGGATAATCCATCTGGCGCACGGATGGCGATGGCCAACAGCGACCCGCGCCACAATGCCGATTTCGCTGCGGCTTTTGCGCTTGGGTATGCGGCGCGTGTGGTGGAGGCCGGGCTCGAGTGCCTGACCCTTTCGGCGCTGACAGGTCCAGTCGGGCTGATCGCCGGCCGGGGCGAACCCGTTCCCGAAGGCGGCTTGCGACCGCTGCACAGGGTCGTACAGGGTCTGGCGGCGCTCTTTGGCAGCCGTTGGATCCAATGCATTTCAAGCGCACCGGACAAGGTTCTGGGGCTTGCCGTCAGTACCCCACATGGCAAGAGGCTGTTGTGGATCGCAAACCTTACGCCGTACGTCCAGACCGTCGAAGCAGGTCCCGACATTGTGGAGTTGCCACCCTTTGGTATCCGCAAGGTAGGGTGGATGGGCTAGCAAAGATGGAACGAGGGTGGAACTGCATGCGGCGCTGAATGGCAGGCGCTCACGGCGTACAGAAGCCTCTCGCGCTTCGTCCGTGCGTGACAAAGCCTTGTCGAGTGTCCTGCCGTCGACATCGGGTAGAAAACAGCAGCGCTGATGGCACGGCAGGCCCTTCACCTCGCGTGGCGATTCGGCTAAGACCTTTGCGATCAGCACCATAGCCTTTCGAGGAATTTGCCATGACACTGTCCAACCTGCCGCCGCTTGTCACTGTGTTCGGAGGGTCCGGTTTCGTCGGGCGGCATGTCGTGCGGGTGTTGGCGAAACGCGGTTATCGGATCCGCGTCGCGGTCAGGCGGCCGGATCTTGCAGGCTTCCTGCTGACTGCCGGCAATGTCGGACAGATTTCTGCCGTACAGGCCAACCTGCGCTATCGCGACTCTGTCGACCGCGCCGTCGAAGGCGCGCAGTTCGTCGTCAACTGCGTAGGCATCCTGTCGGAGAGCGGTCGCAACACGTTCGACGCCGTGCAGGAGTTTGGCGGCCGGGCGATTGGCGAGGCCACCCGCGCAGTCGGTGCCAAGCTCACCCATATCTCGGCGATTGGAGCCAACGGTGGCTCAGCCTCTTCCTATGGCCGCACCAAGGGCAAGGCGGAAGCAGCAGTGCTGTCGATCGTGCCGGAATCAATCATTCTTCGGCCGTCTATTGTTTTCGGACCGGAGGACGGCTTCTTCAACAAGTTTGCCGATATGTCACGCCTGGCGCCTGCTCTGCCCCTTATTGGCGGCGGCAAGACGAAGTTTCAGCCGGTCTATGTCGAGGATGTTGCCGAGGCCGTCGGCCGCGCGGTCGATGGCAAGCTGACACCGGGTACGATCTACGAACTGGGCGGCCCCGAAGTGCTGAGCTTCCGCGAATGTCTCGAGACCATCCTCAAAGTCGTCAACCGCAAGCGGCCGCTGGTGTCTATCCCGTTCGGTGTCGCCTCGATGATCGGCAGCGTCGCCTCGATGATACCGTTGATCACGCCACCGATTACCCCGGACCAGGTGACGCTGCTGAAGGTCGACAATATCGTGTCGCCGGAGGCAGAGGCTGAAGGCCGGACATTGGCCGCGATGGGCATCCGCCCGACCATGCTGACCTCGGTGCTTCCCTCCTATCTGGTGCGCTTTCGTCCTCACGGGCAATTCTCCGGAACCGGCAAAGCCGCCTGAGGTCCTTAAAATAAATTTTAAATGTACTCGACGCCGTTTGCGATTTCGCAGACGGCGTTTTTAGTTTGTGGCCGGAAAACGGCCTCTTTCGGGCTTTTCGAGCGGTTGTCCACCGCGCAGCGTTGCCCAAAAGACGCAGCGCCGGAATAGTCGAATTAACGGGAAATTCAGCAGGAACCTTTATTGCTAATTTCCATTCCACTGATTAACAAAACCGCGCGACGGACGACGTCCCAAGGGTCTCAACGCGCGCTATTCATTGCGGAAAGGTATTTTTAGATGGGCAAGTCAATCGCACTTCTCTTCGTCTGTGCGGCTCTGGTTATCGTTGCCGGTTCATTCATGGCACCGAACAGTGTTGCCGCACTCAAGGGCGAGTGCTCGCCGGCTTATGGCGTCGATCCATGCAGCACCGGCTCCATCGATTCCGCATCGATCGCCCACTGACAACGAAAAGAAGCCGGCGCATGACCACCGGCTTCCTGAATGCAACCCTTGAAATAGCTAAATCAAAGCAATCGCCTTGTCGCATCCGCGCCATCGGGCGCGAATGCTGGAAGCCATTGATCAGCGGACGATGCCACCTGCTACCAGACCGAGCAGGATCGCGCCGAGAATGATGCGATACACGGCAAACACCGTGAACCGGTTGCTCTGGATGTAAGAGAGCAGCCACTTGACGGCGACGAAGGCGACGACCGTCGAGACGATGAAGGCAATCGCCAGAGCGCCCCAATCCTCGCCTGCCGCTCCGCCGTCCTTGAATGTCTTCAGCAACTCATAGCCACTGGCCGCATACATCGTCGGAATACCGACCAGGAACGCAAATTCGGTCGCGGCGGCACGATTGCCGGTACCGGCCAGCATGGCAACGAAGATCGTTGCACCCGAGCGCGACGTGCCGGGAAAGATGCCGGCGACGATCTGGGCGATGCCGACGAGGATCGCCACGTACCAGGTGATGCTCTTGTATTGTGGCCGACGGGCTGCAGCCCACTCGGCAAAGATCATCCAGATGCCGCCGACGATCAGTGCCCAGGCGATTGGCGTCACTGTTTCAGGCAATTCGAAGCCCAACTTCTTGACGATCAGCCCTAGCACCGCAGTGATCAGGAAGGCGACGATCAGCTTGGCGGCATAGGAGCGGTTGCGTGGATCCCGCCAGCCGAGCACCAGATCCATCAACCGGCGCCAGTAGATGAAAGTCACGGCGAGAATGGCACCAGCCTGGATGACGATATTGAAAAGTTCCGACCGGGCGCCGAGCCATTGCTCGGCGATGATCAGGTGGCCGGTGCTCGAGATCGGCAGAAACTCGGTGATACCCTCTATAATGCCAAGAAGCGCAGCATTGATGTAGTCCATGAATAGTCTCCAGTTGGGATTCGCTCGATTGGAGGGTGGGCGGGGGCAAAAACGGGGTCCGTTTTTATCGATATGATGCGCTGTCGATAGGGCCGCCTATCGGCCCTTGATAGTTTCTTCAGCCATCTTGTGTCCTATGTCAAAGGGCGGGTGGTCCGATTGGCTTGTGTTGCCGGGACCAAACTTCTATAGCTGCAACAAACAAGTCATGACTAGGGCAGCCACACGACAAGCCACGCCCAAGCCCTTCATCAATCCCACAGTTCAGAGTTTACATGCCGACTCTCTATCATCATTCCATGTCATCCGCGTCTCGCTTCGTGCGCCTGATCCTGTCGGAATACGGGTTCCATGCAGATCTGATCGAAGAACAGACCTGGGAAAAGCGTCATGATTTCCTGGCGCTCAACCCGGCCGGGACACTGCCGGTCTATGTCGACGACAGCATGCGGGCATTGTGCGGCGCTACCGTCATTTCGGAATATCTCGACGAGACGCATGGTGTGCTGAAACGCGACCGGCGCCTGCTTGCCGAAGACCCCTTCCAGCGCGCCGAAATCCGCCGGCTGACGGAATGGTTTCTTCTAAAAATGGAGCAAGACGTAACACGGCCTCTCGCGCGCGAACGGGTCTACAAGTTGCAGATGACGGCGGCCCAAGGCGGCGGCGCTCCCGATTCGAAAATGATGCGGACAGCCCGCGCCAATATTCGCCAGCACCTGAAATACGTGACCTGGCTTGCAGGTTCGCGCCAGTGGCTGGCTGGCGAGCGGATGAGCTACGCCGATCTCGCCGCCGCATCTTCGATCTCCGTACTCGACTACATGGGTGAGATCGCCTGGGCCGAGGTGCCGATCGTCAAGGACTGGTACCAGCGCCTGAAATCGCGGCCTTCCTTCCGGCCCCTGCTCACCGAGCGCGTCCGCGGCCTTTCGCCGGTCTCCCATTATACAGACCTGGACTTCTAACGGGGCGCGCCATGCCGGAGGCGACCGAAAATCCGTCGACAAGGCCCGACAAGGCGGCGGGCCGAAGCCTGAAGACATTCCTGCAGGAGGAAGCGCGACGACTGGGGTTCGATCTCTGTCGGATTACCGGTCCGGACTCCATTCAGCAGGCCGGCCCGCGGCTCGGCATATACCTCGACGAAGGTTTCCACGGAACGATGGACTGGATGGCGGAGACACGGGAGCGTCGGGCAAGTCCGGCTGCTCTCTGGTCGGACGTGCGCTCGGTCGTCGTATTCGGACTGAACTACGGGCCGGACGAAGATCCACGCGGCATCCTTGGCAAGCCGGACAAGGCTGCGATTTCGGTCTATGCCCGCAACCGCGATTATCACGACGTCATCAAGGGGCGGCTGAAGGAGATTGCCACCCGTTTCGCAGCGCGCTCGAAGGAAGACGTCAAAGTCTTCGTCGACACCGCGCCGGTTATGGAAAAGCCGCTGGCGGCAGCAGCCGGGCTGGGCTGGCAGGGAAAACACACCAACCTCGTCAGTCGTACGCATGGCTCCTGGCTGTTTCTCGGCTCGATGTTCACCACGGCAGACCTTGGCAGCGACGAGCCGGAGAGCGACCACTGCGGTTCGTGCACCGCCTGTCTTACGGCCTGCCCCACCGATGCCTTTCCGGCTCCCTATCAGCTCGACGCCCGCCGCTGCATTTCCTACCTGACAATCGAGCACAAAGGGCCGATCGACAGACAACTGCGGCCGCTGATCGGCAACCACATCTATGGCTGCGACGACTGCCTCGCCGCCTGCCCCTGGAACAAGTTTGCAGCAAGCGCCTCCGAGATGAAGCTGGTGGCACGGGAAGATCTGCGGGAGCCGTCGATCGCCTTCCTGCTTGGCCTTGACGACGCAACCTTCCGCAGCTTTTTCAGCGGCTCGCCCATCAAGCGCATCGGCCGCGACAGGTTTACGCGTAACGTTCTGATCGCTGCCGGCAATTCGCACGACGGGACATTGATCGAGCCATGCCGGCGGCTTGCCGACGACAGCGCGCCCATCGTGCGCGGCATGGCGGCCTGGGCCCTGGGCCGACTGATGACGGCTGGCGAGTTTGCGCGATTTGCGGCAGAAAGGCCGGACGATCTCGACGAAGAGGTGCGCGAGGAGTGGCGCGCTGCAAGGATGATGTCATGCACACAATGATTTTCGGCTGCGGCTATTCCGGCACAGCCATCGCCAAAAGTTTTTCGGGCCCGCAAAACACCGTCGTCGGTACGACACGCACAGAGGAAAAGCGCTTGGGCCTTGAACGGCAAGGCATTTCGGGCCTGTTGTTCGACGGCGAAATGCTGGACCCGCGCCTTCTCGACGAAATGAGGAAGACGACACACCTCGTGCAGTCGATTGCGCCCGGGCAGGCGGGGGATCCACTGATTCGGCTGGCGGGCGAGCGCATCGCGACGCTGATGCCCGACCTGCAATGGATCGGCTACCTTTCGACCGTCGGCGTCTATGGTGACCACAAGGGTGCATGGATCGACGAGGATACGTCGATAAGGCCGGTGTCCGACCGATCCGTCGAGCGGGTGGCTGCCGAGGACGGATGGATGTCCATCGGCGACAAACTCGGGGTGCCGACAGCCGTGCTGCGGCTCTCCGGTATCTATGGTCCAGGCCGCAACGCCTTTTGCAATCTCGAAAAGGGCACGGCGCGCAGGCTCGTGAAACCGGGCCAGGTATTCAATCGCATCCGCGTTGAAGACATCGGCGCCGCCAGCCGTTTCCTCGCAGATCGCGGCATTGGCGGCATCTTCAATGTCACCGACGACGAACCCGCCCCACCGCAGGACATCGTGGCGGAAGCGGCAAAGCTCATGGGCATTGCCCCGCCGCCGGAAACACCGTTCGAGACGGCCGAACTATCCCCCATGGCGAGGTCCTTCTATGGCGAGAACAAGCGTGTATCGAATGGCCGGCTGAAGGCGCTGGACTTCCACTTCAGCCATCCCGAGTACCGCGCATCGCTTGCCGAACTCTGGTCATCTGGTCGTTGGCGCGGCTGAATCCGCGTTCGCCCATGGGCGAGCGAATGCTTTTTTTCGCGTCATGATTGACGAGACCCGCATTTTCTCCCAAGCGCAACGCACCCGACATCGCTGGAAAAGTCATGGATCGCATGCGATCCAAAGGGTTGAATTTTCCTACTTAGAAGCTTTTGTGGATGAAAAGTGCTGATAGCAACGGTTAACGGCCTCTAAATTTGCGCAACTAAGGCAACGAATATGACGCTCGCGCAAAAGAAATTTCAGAAATATCGTGATCTCCCTGCCCGCACCTGAGCCGGCAGAATAATCGTCTGATTTCTCCCTGATTTCATTCATTTTTTTCCACAAACCAAACAATTTGATTCAGATCTTCCTTTGTCGGCTTCACAACGAATGTTACGCAATGTAATACTCCGTGATCGACGGCGGCACTTTTTCGCCATTTTTCGCCGGATTTAAGCCCCTCGTCGTTCAAGCACGGCGCTCAACAACGTCGAGGGTAAATCTGTTTTGAATATTATCTCCCGCATTATAGCGATCGCCGCAACTATATCAGCTTGCGTTGTTATCAATCCTATTACAGCATCAGCAGCAACGGGCTGTGGAGGCGCATCCTGGTATGCAGCACATTCCAAGACCGCTTCTGGCGAACGTATGAATGCTTCGACGCTGACCGCTGCCCATCGCTCGCTGGCCTTCGGAACGCGTATCCGCGTTACCAACAAGAACAACGGCAAGACGGTTGTCGTCCGCGTCAACGATCGCGGTCCGTTCATCCGGGGACGGGTCCTCGACCTCTCCCGCGCTGCCGCACAGGACATCGGCATGGTTGCTTCGGGCACCGCCAGCATCTGCTATTCGGTTGTCACCTGAGACGTATCTGCGCCAAAGCTTGCTCTCCGCGTCAATCGCGGCTACCTAGCCGCTTGAGACATCCCCTTGCTGGCAACCCGACGATGGTCGAGTACGTCACGGGGACCGAGACATCCGGGAGAAGAGTACATGCGTCTGGGCGGCCGGCTTCAAGGGGCCATTGAGATCCTTGCCGACATCGAGGCCCGCAAGCGACCTGTCGCCGACGCGCTGAAGGACTGGGGATTGGGTCACCGTTTCGCCGGATCGGGCGATCGGGCTGCAATCGGAAATATCGTCTACGACGCGCTTCGCATGCGTCTATCCCATGCCTACCTTATGGACGATGACGGCCCTGCCGCTCTTGCCCATGCCGTGCTGTTTCGCCAATGGAGTGTTACACACGAAAGCCTGGCAGCGGAAACAGAAGGCGACCGATTTGCGCCTGAACCGCTGAGCGATGCCTCGGTCGCCGCATTTACAAGCCGCTCGCTAGCCGATGCGGAAGGCTATATCCAGGGTGACATCCCAGAATGGACGCAGGCGTCGTTCGAAACGGCATTTGGTTCCGACTGGCTGGCCGAGGCAAAATCGCTGGCCGAGCGTCCCACGCTCGATCTTCGCGCCAATGCACTAAAGTCTTCCCGGGAAAAGGCTACCAAGGCGCTTGAACGGGTGGGCGCCCACCCCGCCAAAATCGCTCGATACGGTATCCGCATTGCCGCAGGCGAAGGTGCTTCCCGTCTTCCCAACGTTACGGCCGAGCTTTCGTTCCAGAAGGGTTGGTTCGAAGTCCAGGACGAAGGCTCGCAAATCGTGGCCGATCTGGTCATGCCGGCGGAAGGCGACCAGGTTCTCGACTATTGCGCCGGTGGCGGCGGCAAGACGCTGGCCATGGCTGCGGCGATGAACAACAAGGGCCAGGTGCATGCCTACGACTCCGATCGGAAGCGACTGGCGCCCATCATCGAGCGTCTCAAGCGCGCAGGCACCCGCAACGTTCAGGTGCATGACGACAAGACCAGTCTTGCGGGGCTCGTCGGTCGCTTCGACAAGGTTTTGGTCGATGCTCCCTGCACCGGGACCGGGACCTGGCGACGTCGCCCCGATACCAAATGGCGGTTGACTCAGAAGAACCTCGACGAGCGCATCGGGCAGCAGCACGACGCCCTGTTGCAGGCATCCGAATATGTCCGGCCGGGCGGCATCCTTATTTACGTGACCTGCTCGGTTCTTCCGGAAGAAAACGAGGCACAGGTGCTGCGTTTTACCACCGACAATCCGCAATTCGAAATCATCGAGTCCCTGAGCTCGTGGGCAGCGCTGTTCGGTGCGGACGCACAACAGCCGCGCTCGTCGGATGGCAAGACGATCACTCTGACGCCGGCATCCACCGATACAGACGGCTTTTTCTTCTGCCGGATGCGTCGCAATCCGTAATTTAATCCACCCTTAGCGGATATTGATGTTTCGGCGGGATGGCATGATGCAGAACGGCAATGGCGATCAATGCCAGCGCGCCGACCACGACGACAGTGAATAACAGACCCGCCGACAGGTGGGAGGCGAAGGCCACCAATGGCACCGCGCCGGCCGGCGGATGGGTGACGCGGAGCAATTGCATGGCTCCGATCGCTACGCCCACAGCGATGGCCGCCGTCCACCAGAGGCCGGGCGCAACGGCCATGGCGAGGGTGCCGATGGCGGCGGCAATGAGATAGCCGCCGAACACATTGGCAGGCTGTGCCAGCGGGCTCTTCGGCTGTCCGAATATCAGCACGGCCGTGGCGCCGAACGGTGCGATCAGCAGCGGAATTCCCGTCATGATCGCCAACGCCCCGACGGCAAGCATGCCGACGCAGGCGCCGATACCGGCCTTTAACTGCCCATGCCAGTGGCCCCTGGGCTCGTGGCGGTGAATGAAGTGTCTTAAATGCCGATGGATCATGGCGAACTTCTAAAGTTTCGGTTTGGGCAGCGTTTTGCGCCGCAACGCCGTGCTTTGCAAGCAAAGGCATTTCGCATTTCGGACATCCTAAGGACAGGCAGTGCTTAAATTCATTCCAAACTAGAGCGTTTGACACCACTTTATTTTTCGGCCATGAAACCATCGCCCCAGTTTCCGATGGCGCAGACAGTCGCTGTAGAGGATTACGATATTGAAAATCAGATTTTACGCCGCCCTGGCGCTCGCCGCCACCTCCATGACCGCCTACGCACTTCCAGCCCGCGCTGCGGTGGATGAGGCTGCCATCGTCAAGCATTATGCAGACGTTGCCCATGCGAAGTACGAGGATTCGCTGACGCTGGCAAAGACGCTCGACAAGGCCATCGATGCCCTGATCGCGACGCCGAGCAAGAAGACGCTCGACGCTGCCCGCGCTGCCTGGATCAAGGCCCGCGTTCCCTATTCGCAGTCGGAAGTCTACCGCTTCGGCAACAAGATCGTCGATGACTGGGAAGGCGATGTAAACTCCTGGCCGCTGGACGAAGGCCTGATCGACTATGTCGACAAGTCCTACGGCACGGAAAGCGACGAAAATGCCCTTTATGTCGCCAACGTCATCGCCAACAAGACGATCAAGATCGATGGCAAGGACGTCGACGCGTCGCATCTGACGCCTGAGTTCATCACCTCGCTGAACAGCGCAGGCAAGGTCGACGCGAATGTCGGCACCGGCTACCACGCCATCGAATTTCTGCTGTGGGGCCAGGACCTGCACGGCACCGGCCCGGGCGCTGGTGAGCGTCCGGCCACGGACTACGACGTGAAGAACTGCACCGGCGGCAATTGCGATCGCCGTGCCGAGTACCTGAAGTCGGCATCGACCAAGCTGGTGGCCGACCTGCAGACCATGACCGACGACTGGGCGCCTGATGGTGCTGCCGCCAAGGAAGACGAGAAGGACCCGAAGGCCGGTATCGTTGCCATCCTGACCGGCATGGGCTCGCTCTCCTATGGCGAGCTGGCCGGCGAACGCATGAAGCTCGGCCTGCTGCTGCACGACCCGGAGCAGGAGCATGATTGCTTCTCCGACAATACCTACAACACCTACAACAACGACATTGTCGGCATTCAATCGGCCTACACCGGCAACTACACGCGCATCGACGGTACCAAGATGAAAGGCCCCTCGCTGCACGAACTGGTGGCCGAGAAGGACAAGGCCGTCGACAAGGAAATGATGGCCAAGTTCGCCCTCACCCAGAAGGCGTCCGATGTGATGGTCAAGCGCGGCGAGACCGTCGAGAAGTACGACCAGATGATCGGCGAAGGCAACGCCAAGGGCAACGCCGTTGTGCAGAGCGTCATCGACGGATTGCTGGACCAGACCAAGAGCATCCAGCGGGTTATCGCTGCGCTCGACGTCGGGACGGTCAAGCTCGAAGGTTCTGACAGCCTCGACAACCCCGGCTCCGTCTTCAAGAAGTGATGAAGGAGGGCGGCGGCACAATACCGCCGCCCTTTCGTCCAATATGACAGACCATCCTGGCCGTCGCATTTTCACCCTCGCACTGCTGGCTGCTGCGCTTGGCTGCAGCGGATTGCCGGTGGCTGCCGACGGGATCGATGCACCTGCGGTCCGCACCGACCTGACGCCGGCGCAATTGAAGCGCGTGCAGGCCGTGACCCGCCCGACGACGGACTTCTCCCGGGCAGAGACCTACGAGACGATGGAAAGCGGCGCCGGAACGTCGACTGCTGCCGTCAACACGCAGGCCTTCTCGCAGCCTCCAACCAATCTCGATCCGGCACGCGGGCTCGATTTTCATCTCGGTAATTCTCTTTTCCGCCAGCTCTGGGTCTCGTCGCCGTCATCGACACAGGCGACCGATGGACTTGGGCCGCTGTTCAATGCCCGCTCCTGCCAAAGCTGTCATATCAACGACGGCCGTGGCCATCCGCCGGAATCCTCGGGCCGAGCGGCTACCATGTTCCTCAGGCTGGCGCGACCGGCAAGAACGGCCGAGGAGCGCGAGGCCGTGACGGACACCCGGGTCGTCAACTTTCCCGACGCGACCTATGGCACCCAGCTTCAGGACACTGCAGTGCCGGGGCTTGCCGGCGAGGGCCAGGTCGCTGTCGCCTACACCGAACATACCGTCACCCTGGCAGGTGGCGAGACGGTATCGCTGCGCCAGCCGCGCTATTCCGCCACCGATCTCGCCTATGGCCCGCTCGGGCCGGACACAACGCTTTCGGCGCGCGTCGCCCCGGCCATGCTCGGGCTTGGGCTGATCGAGGCCATTCCCGATGCCGATATCCTGGCGCATGCGGACCCCGACGATCGCGACCATGACGGCATTGCGGGCAAGGCGGCGATTGCGCGCGACAACAGGACCGGCAAGCTTGCGCTCGGACGCTTCGGCTGGAAGGCGCAAAATGCGACGGTGCGCGACCAGTCCTCGGCTGCCCTCGAAGGCGATATCGGCATCTCCAACCCCGACAGGCCGAACGCCTATGGCGATTGCACGGCCCGGGAGCCGCAATGTCTGGCCATGCCGAACGGTGTGCAAAAGCGGCTCGGCCCGACGGAAGCGCCGGAGGCGGTGCTCGATCTCATGACGTTCTATTCCGAGAACCTCGCCGTGCCGGCGCGCCGCAAGCCGAGCGATCCGACCGTGCTGCACGGCAAGGAGATGTTCTACCAATCCGGCTGCATTGCCTGCCACACGCCGAAATTCGTCACCCGCAGCGATGCTGGCACCGAGGCGCAGTCCTTCCAGTTGATCTGGCCCTATTCCGATTTTCTCCTCCACGACATGGGGGACGGTCTGGCCGATGGTCAACCGGTCGGCGTGGCGAGCGGCACGGACTGGCGCACTCCGCCGCTGTGGGGTATCGGCCTGACAAAAACCGTTAGCGGCCATACCTTCTTCCTGCACGACGGGCGGGCGCGCAGCCTGACCGAAGCCGTACTCTGGCATGGCGGCGAGGCGACAAAAGCGCGCGACGCATTTGCATCCCTGTCGAAAGACGATAGGCAAGCCCTGATCACCTTTGTGGAGTCCCTGTGATGCGCCCTTGGAAATTTCTAGCTGCTGCCATGCTGTTGACAACAGCTGCTATGCCGGTCGAAGCAGAAACGCCGGCGCCTGGTCCCATGAACGACGCGGCTGTCCCCGGCGTCATGCAGAAGGCGGTGGATGACGTTATCCGACCCGGCTACATAAGGATGCACGCGTCCTCAAATGCGCTTTCGACCGCGATGACAGGTCTTTGCAAAAATTCCTCGGCGCAGGCGGAGACGATCGCCAAAGCTGCCTTCGCCGACACCATCACGGCCTGGTCCATGATCGAGATTGTCCAGGTTGGCCCGGTTCTCGACAAGAACCGCTTCGAGCACATCCTGTTTTACCCCGACCGCAAGGGCATCGGCATGAAGCAGGTGCAGGCGCTTATCGCCAAGGCGGACGAGAAGGACACCACAGTTGCCGGTGTTGCCGCCAAGAGCGTCGCGCTGCAGAGCCTGACTGCGCTGGAATACGTGTTGTATGGCAATGGCTCCGAGACGCTTGCCACCGATAAAAACGGCTTCCGATGCCGCTATGGTGCGGCCATCGCCGGCAATATCGAAGAGGTCTCCGGCGATATTTCAGCCGAATGGGACGACCCGAAGGGCGTACAGGCCTCCTGGAAGACACCCGGCAAGACCAGCGACGATTTCATGGACAACAAGGAAGCCATCACCGCGCTGCTCGGCATCCTTGTCCATGGGGCTGAGAACGTCCGCGACCAGCGGCTGGAGACCTTCTACAAGGGCGACCCTGCGGCGGCCCGACCGCACATGGCCATCTACTGGCGCTCCCGAAACACCTGGCCCTCGGTGAAGGCCAACCTCGAAGGCTTGCAGGCGCTCTGGCAGAAAGCTGGCATGACCGATCTCCTGCCGCCGGGCAAACACGATATCGCTGCAAAGATAGACACGAGACTGAGCCAGTTGATCGCCACCGCAGGCTCGATCAATCCCGATATCGAAGCCGCAATCGCCGACCCCTCTGAGCGTGGCAAGATCGATACGCTGCTTGCCGAAGCCCGCCTGCTGGCGACCGATCTCTCCGACGGCTATGGCGTGGACATCGGTCTGTCGGCCGGCTTTTCGTTTGCCGACGGAGACTGAGGCCTTGCGCAGCGCGCTGATCGATCGCCGACAATTCGTCAAGGCTGCCGGGATCGGTTTCCTCGCCTGCCTGCGACCGGGCGCGCTGATGGCGCTGGAGCGGGCCGATGCGGTCTATGCATCCGGCATGCGCGCGGCCGACGGCTCCTTTGCCGTGGCGACCGTGACCGAGCGCGGCGAGATCGTCGATCGCGTGGCCCTTCCCGCCCGCGCCCACGGCATGGCCTTTTCGAAAGCGACCGGCCACACCGTAGCCTTTGCCCGCCGCCCCGGCACATACGCGATGATATTCGATCCTTTCGGCAACGCCGAGCCGATCGTTATCGCCGCCGCTGAGGGGCGCCATTTCTACGGCCATGGGACATTTTCTCCGGACGGCCGGTTGCTCTATGCCAGCGAAAACGACTTCGACAACAACCGCGGCGTCATCGGCCTCTACGACGCCCGCAATCGGTTCTCCCGCATTGGCGAATACCAGACCTTCGGCACCGGGCCGCACGACATGACGGTGTCGGACGACGGCCGTCTCATCGTCGTTGCCAACGGTGGCATCGAGACCCATCCGGAATTCGGCCGCACGAAGCTCAATCTCGACCACATGGAACCGTCGCTGACGCTGATCGACGCGACCACCGGGACACTGGTCGAAAAACATGGCCTGCCGGCGGAATATGCCCAGGTGTCGACGCGTCACGTGGACATAGATGCCAGTGGCAGGATCTGGTTTGCCTGCCAGTACGAGGGCCCGCGCAATTCGCTGCCGCCTCTCGTCGGTCACTTCGCAAAGGGCGAGGATCTCACGTTCGTGACGCTGCCTGACGACACGACGCGGGCACTCGGCAACTATGTCGGCGCCATTGCCGTCAACCGGCATGAACATCTGGTCGGCGTTACCTCGCCCGTCAACGGCACAGCCGTGACACTCGACGGCCGCACAGGTGTCGTATTGAAAGTCGAGAGCATCGACAATGCCGCCGGTATTGCGCCCGGGGCGCATGGCTTTGCAGTCTCCTCCTACGACGGCACTTTCGGTGGTGCCCGTAGCGATGTTGCCTGGGACCAGCATATCGTGAGGATCGGCCGGCCGGTGTAGCCGGTTGCCACAAACTCAGCCAGCTGCTGCATACTCGGCCTGCTCTGCCGCAACCGCGGCCGCCGCCGTCTTCGCCGCCGCACGCAGCCACGCATCGCCGCGCGCATCGAGATCGGCGAGGATGGCCGGGATAACGGACACGTCGTTCGAATGGCAATTGGCGATCTCGAAACCCATGAGGTCGAGCATGTCCGGCGAAAGCAGCGTGTCGAGATCGCCATCGACCTCGATCTTGCGGCTGTTCGGCGAAAGGCGGCGAACAAGGAGGTCTCCGGTGATCCTGTATTGCGGATCGGGAGAACGGGCCCGGCCGTCAGCGATAATTCCGGCATGAATGGCGGTGTTGGCGGGGTCGTGGCACAGCGACCAGGCGGACATGGCGAGCGCCTTGACTTCCCTGAGGACCGGGCCACCGCGCCAGTAATCCACCATCGCCACAAAGCGTGGACGACCAAGGCTTCCCGTGCCGGCAGTGCGGGGCTTTATAACAAATTCACGCGTATGCTCCGGCAGCGAACCACGGAGCACTTCCAGGTATTTTTGCCGCGGCGGCGCGGTGCAGGTCGGCAATTCTGTGAATTTCTCCCAGAAATCCTTGCGCTCGCCGTTGGACAACATGACGGCCTTTCGCAGCCACTTGTAGTCCCGCTCGAGGATAACGGGCATGGGGCGACCCAGTCCGCGTCGGTAGCCGGCAAGGATAGCGGCGGCAATGGCCGTGGTAGGGCGAGCTTGCATTGCGGGCGAGAATGGCGCTCGTCGTCAAACGAACGAGATCGAGCACATAGGGCATGGTCGCTGCATCGTCGAAATCGTTGGCGCCCCATACCAACCGGCCTTCGCAATCGCGCCACGTTCCGAAGTTTTCCAGATGGGTATCGCCGATCGCCAGCACCTCGGGCGCCGATGCCAGTTCGGGGCAGAGATCGAGGATGGTTTCAGCCCAGCGCCAGTAGGTGGCGCGAAGGAATGCGAAGCTGCCGCTCTTCATCTTCTGATGCTTTACGGCGAGATCGGCCTCTACAATTTCTCCCGGCAGCGCCGTCCGCAGCCACGTCTCGTAAGATTCAGTCGACTGCAAGATGCTAGCCATCACACTTTCCATTCCAACTTCGGTCAATTTTCGCACCCACACGCAACCGTGCAGCCGTGAATGCATACAGGCAAGGGATGACGCTTGGCGGACACGCGCCGCTACCTTATGTTGATCGCCATGAACAAAGCATCGACTTATATCGTCTTCATCGTCGCCGTTCTCGGGATAGGACTGGCAATCGGCTTCTTCAATCTGCCCGGCGCCTGGTACCAGTCGCTGGTCAAGCCGCCGTTCAATCCGCCGAACTGGCTGTTCGGCCCTGCCTGGACCACGCTGTACGTCCTCATCGGCATTGCCGGTGCACGCACATGGTTTATGGGGCCAAAAACAGACGGCATGAAGCTCTGGTTTGTGCAGATGGCGCTCAACTTTCTCTGGTCGCCGTTTTTCTTCGGCCTGGAGAAGCCGCTGATCGCGCTCTTCATCATCCTCGGGATGCTGATCGTCATCCTCGCCTTCATCGCCAACCGCTGGCAGCGCGACAGGATTGCGGCGCTGCTGTTCATCCCCTATGCCGCCTGGGTTGCCTTTGCGACAGTGCTGAACGCTTCCATAGCCTATCTCAACTGAAATTGCCCCGTCGCCGCTTGTCTGACACCGGCAGCCATGCCACTTTCCCGTGACAACGAGGGCATGGCATGAACGATGGCAGCAGCGGCGATTTCAGGCAGCGGATCCGCGACAGCTTCGAAAAGCAGGCAGCGATGGAAACCATCGGCGCCGAGCTCACGCGTGTCCAGCACGGCATGGTCGAGATCGAGCTACCCTTCGACATCAAGCTGACGCAGCAGCACGGCATACTACATGCCGGCATCATCTCTGCGGCCTTGGATTCGGCCTGTGGGTTTGCCGCCTACAGCGTCATCGATCCGGAGGCTTCCATCCTGACCATCGAATTCAAGGTGAACCTGATGTCGCCGGGCCGCGGCGAGCGCTTCCTGTTTCGCGGCGAAGTCACCAAGCCGGGCACGACGATCATCGTCGCCGACGGTCGCGGCTACGCCATCGGCGACGGACCGGCCAAGCTGATCGCCTCGATGACCGGCACGATGATGGTGATCCGCGGCAGGGAAGGAATTTCGGGATGACCTTCGAACTGAAATCCGTTTCCGGCAAGACGATCCTGTTCGTGATGGCGGCAGAGGCGGAATACGGGCCGTTCCTGCGCTCCCGCATCGAGCCGCTGATGACCGGCGTCGGTCCGGTCGAGGCAGCGATTGCGCTCACCCGGACGCTTGCGCAGCTTGACGCCCGCGACGAACTGCCAGATCTCGTTGTTTCGCTTGGCTCAGCCGGCTCTGCAACGCTGGAACAGACCGAGGTCTACCAGGTCAGCTCGGTTTCCTACCGCGACATGGATGCCTCGCCACTCGGCTTCGAGCGCGGACGCACGCCGTTCCTCGATCTGCCTGCGTCAGTCGAACTGCCGCTGCGTATCCCGGCAGTGCCGACGGCCAGCCTGTCGACCGGCGGCAATGTCATCTCGGGGGCGGAAGCCTATGCCGCCATCGGCACCGATATGGTCGACATGGAGACCTTCGCCGTGTTGCGCGCCTGCCAGACCTACAGCCTGCCGCTTATCGGGCTGCGCGGCATATCTGATGGCATCGTCGAGCTGCAGCATATCAGCGGCTGGACAGAGTACCTGCACATCGTCGACCGCAAACTCTCCTATGCCGTCGACAGCCTGTTTGCGGCGCTCGAGGACGGTGTCTTCTGGTTCTGAAAGCCCTGCTGCCAAGGACAATCGGGACAATATTTTTAAAGCTTGCCGGCATTGCCCGATTGCATGAAGCAAGGCTTTTCTCTAAAGGCTCGCCATGACCCAGACAGTTCATCCAGATACCGTTCTCATCGTCGATTTCGGCAGCCAGGTAACCCAGCTGATCGCCCGGCGCGTCCGCGAAACCGGCGTCTATTGCGAGATCGCCCCTTTCCAGTCCGCCGAAACAGCCTTTCACCGGCTGAACCCAAAGGCGGTCATCCTGTCCGGCAGCCCGGCGTCGACGGTCGACGAAGGCTCGCCCCGGGCACCGCAGATCATTTTCGACAGCGGCCTTCCGGTGTTCGGTATCTGTTACGGCCAGCAGGTGATGTGCATGCAACTCGGCGGCATGGTCGAAAGCGGCCATCACCGCGAATTTGGGCGCGCCTTCCTCGAGGTGGACCAGGATTGCAAGCTGTTCGAGGGCCTCTGGTCCTCCGGTTCGCGCCACCAGGTCTGGATGAGCCACGGCGACCGCGTGACCGCGCTGCCGGAAGGCTTCGAGGTCATCGCCACATCGTCGAACGCGCCTTATGCTTTCATCGCCGACGAGAAGCGGAGATATTACGGCGTGCAGTTCCATCCGGAAGTGGTCCACACGCCCGATGGCGCCAAGCTCATCGCCAATTTCATCCACAACATTGCCGGCCTCAAGGGCGACTGGACGATGTCGGCCTATCGCGCCAAGGCAGTCGAGGCGATCCGTGCGCAGGTCGGCAGCAGCAAGGTCATCTGCGGCCTCTCCGGCGGTGTCGACTCCTCGGTTGCGGCGCTGCTGATCCACGAGGCCGTAGGCGACCAGCTGACCTGCATCCTCGTCGACCACGGCCTGATGCGCAAGAACGAGGCGACCGATGTCGTCGCCATGTTCAAGGAGCACTACAACCTGCATCTGGTGCATGTGGATGCGTCCGACATGTTCATCAATGCGCTGGAAGGCGAGAGCGACCCGGAGACCAAGCGCAAGACGATTGGCCGGCTGTTCATCGACGTCTTCGAGGCCGAGGCGAAGAAGCTCGGTGGCGCCGATTTCCTTGCACAGGGCACGCTCTACCCCGACGTCATCGAAAGCGTCTCCTTCTCCGGCGGCCCGTCCGTCACCATCAAGTCGCACCACAATGTCGGCGGGCTTCCTGCCCGGATGAACATGCAGCTAGTCGAACCGCTGCGTGAACTGTTCAAGGACGAAGTGCGGGTGCTCGGCAAGGAGCTTGGCCTGCCCGACAGTTTCATCGGCCGCCATCCCTTCCCCGGCCCGGGGCTCGCCATCCGCTGCCCCGGCGGCATCACGCGCGAAAAGCTGGAAATCCTGAGGGAAGCCGACGCCGTTTATCTCGACGAAATCCGCAAGGCGGGCCTCTACGACGCCATCTGGCAGGCCTTCGCCGTATTGCTGCCGGTACAGACCGTCGGCGTCATGGGCGATGGGCGCACCTACGAATTCGTCTGCGCACTGCGCGCCGTCACCTCTGTGGACGGCATGACGGCCGATTTCTACCACTACGACATGGAATTCCTCGGCCGCGCCGCCACCCGCATCATCAACGAAGTCCGCGGCATCAACCGCGTCGTCTATGACGTTACGAGCAAGCCACCCGGGACCATCGAGTGGGAATGAGATCATCAAATAACCCATTGACTTTATTGACGTAAATAAGAATGTTCAGCCATTTTACCCGGGTCATCAATTGCACATTTTATGATAGTTGGATGGCGTACAATTGAAAAAATGCCGATCCCATCTGGGATCGGGCATGCAGAGCGGCTCAAATGAACGCAAGCCTATTTGGCTAATTTTGTTCGCCGCAGGTCGCTTCTACGACTCGTTCGACCCCTGTTCATGCCTCGGCTAGCGACTGCACGCGGATGAAATATTCGCCCTGCCCTCAGGTGAGAAGTTGTACGGCTTCGCCTTGCTTGGAAAGCAGCGCAACCGCTTGCTTGTCGAACGACACGAAGGTTTCGCCGCCAAGCCATTTGCCTTCGTGCGCCATGACTCCATCGGCGAAGTCGCCGCCGGCCTGAAGCAGCGCAAGGCCGGCTTCAACGGCGGGGCGGTTCAGCACGACATTACCGGCGTCCATTAGCGCCCGGATCGCGGCCGCAACATCCTCTTTCGGCAATTTGGCTCCTTGCCGCAGTATCCAAACCAGTTCGCATAGCGACGGCACCGAAACCGCGATCAACGTCGCCTCTCTGAGCAGCTTGCGGGCGGTATCGGCTTGGGCTGGATCGTCGCGCAGGATCGCACGCGCAAGGACGTTGGTATCGGCCGTGATCTTCATTTTTCGTCCAGTTGGCCGGCCCAACCCGCCGCCGCAATCTCATTCATTTCCTCAATCGAAATCGGCTTCTTCAGCTTTAGTTTGCCGTCGAGCGAATGAAGGAAGTCGTCGATCGTGCCGGACGGGCGCGCAGCGCGCAGCCGCAGTTCGCCACCGGGCAATTTTTCGAAATCGACCCGCTCACCCGGCTTGATGCCGAGATGGTTCAGCAAGTCCCGTTTCAGCGTGACCTGACCTTTTACCGTGACCGCCTGCGATACCGATGCCATCACCACATTCTCTATTGTTGCATCTGCCCTATGGTAATGCAAATATACATTACTATCAAGATACTTCTGCGGTTTGTCAAAAGTCGCTAGATGGGCCCTATCGAGAGACCGCTACCCGAGATAATGGATGTGTGGCCTCTGGGTGTGCGGCGACGGCTCGATCCTGGCTTCGACGGAGAATACCTCACGCAGCAGCGTCTCCGTCAACACCTTCTCAGGCGTGCCTGAGGCCACGACCTTTCCGCGCTCCAGGACGATCAGTTCGTCGCAGAACATGGCGGCGTGGTTCAGGTCGTGGAGCGCGATGATGCTGGTCATCGGGAGGCTGGAGACGAGCCTGAGCAGGCCGATCTGGTGCTGGATATCAAGGTGGTTCGTCGGCTCGTCGAGGATGAGTTCTTTCGGCGATTGTGCCAGTGCCCTGGCGATCTGGGTGCGCTGCCGTTCACCGCCGGAGAGGCTATGCCAACGGTCCTGGCGCTTCTCCCCCATGCCTGTGCGCGCTAGGGCCGCTTCCACCGCCTCCTCGTCTGCGATCGACCAGCCCGAAAACATCGACCGGTGGGGAAAGCGGCCGAGCTTGACCACATCGATGACCCGAAGACCGGCATTGGTGGTGGCATGCTGCTCAACGAAGGCGACGCGCTGGGCGATGTTGCGACGGCTGACCGTGCCGATGTCCTGCCCGTCGAGTGTGACGTGCCCCGTATCCGGTTGCTTGAGGCCCGCCAGCAGGCGCAGCAGAGATGTCTTGCCGGAGCCGTTGGGGCCGAGCAGGCCCAACATCTTGCCTGATCGGACACTGAAAGAGATGCCGTCCAGGATTGTCTTCCTGCCGATGCTCCAGGTGAGATTTTCAGCTGTAATGCTCATGATGCGCGCTGGAACCGGTAGAGGATGAAGGAAAACACGGGCACGCCGACGAGCGCGGTGACGACGCCGATCGGCAGGACCTGATGGGGGATCAGCACGCGCGAGGCGATATCCGCCAACACCATGAAAATCGCACCGAAGATGGCGCATGCAGGCAGCAGCCGGATATGCAGCGGCCCGACGATGAAGCGCGCAGCGTGGGGCACCACGAGGCCGACGAAGCCGATCGAGCCGACCATGCTGACGATCGTTGCCGTCATGACCGCCGTCAGGGCAAACAGGACGATCCGGGCGCGACTGACGTTCACCCCCAGCGATGAGGCTGTCTCGTCGCCGAAGGCGAAGGCATCCAGCACGCGCGCATAGGCAAGGCAGGCAATAAGCGAGATGCCTATGACGATGGAAACCAGCGTCAGCTCCGGCCAGCGCACTCCGCCAAAACTGCCCAGCAGCCAGAACATCACGTCGCGCGCCTGCTGCGCATTGCCCGAAGTGGTAACGATGTAGGATGTGGTGGCGTTGAAAAGCTGCGAGGCGGCGACGCCTGCAAGGATCGTGCGGTCGGCGCCGCCGCGCGCGCCGTTCGACAGAAGCGCCACGAACAGGAAGGCCGCAAAAGCACCGGCAAAGGCGCCTGCCGAAAGCGACACGGCGCCCGATCCGATGCCGAGAATGACGATGGCAACTGCACCTGTGGAGGCGCCGGCCGAAATCCCGAGCACATAAGGTTCTGCCAGCGGATTGCGCAGCAGCGACTGCATGATGGCCCCTGACAGAGCCAGCCCCGCACCGCAGAATGCCGCCACCAGCGCCCGGCTGAGGCGGTAATCCCAGATCACGGTTTCATGGATGCGGTTGAGTTCGATCGCCGTCAGGCCGAGGCGGTTCGTGACAGCAGCAAACGTCGTCGCAAGCGGGATCGGCAGGTCACCGATACCAACGCTGATGCCGACCACCATGCCTATGGCGGCGAGCGACGCCAGCACCAGTAGGCTGACTGTCGCAAGCTGTCTCAAAGACCGGCGTGTCATGCTCACTTTAAAAGGCCGACGGCTTTCATCTGGGTCGCCACCTGTTCGGCACCATAGATGGTGCGGATTGTCGGGTTCATCGCCTGACCGTCCATGACGACGATGGCCTTGTTTTTGACGGCTGCAATCTGGCTGACGGCGGGATCGCTGGTCAGGAACTTGATCTTCGCCTCCGGCTTGTCGAGTTCCCAGCGGTTGCGGTCGAGATTGGCGACGACGATGACGTCCGGGTTGGCGGCGATAATGCTCTCCCAGCCAAGCGTTGGCCATTCGGCTTCAGCCTCGATGGCATTTCGGCCGCCCAGCACATCGGCGATAAAGCCAGATGCGCCGTTCTTGCCGCCGACATAGGCGTCTGCAGACGGGCTGGGACTGGAGAACCAGAAGACGTAGGATAGCTTTTTGCCATCCTTCGAAACGCTCGCGCGCAGGGCTGCTTCACGCGTCTTCAAATCGGCAATCAGCGCCTGGCCACGATCTGCTACATCGAAGATCTGCGATAGCTCGTCGATCTCCTTGTAGAGCTGATCCATGTTCCACAGCTGGTCACGGCTGCCATACTCGTTCTTGACCTTCTCTGTGCTGAGGCAGGTGCTCGGCGAGAGGTACGTGGGGACGCCAACCTTGTCGAAATCCTCGCGCTTGGCGACCTTGCTGCTGGGCCCGACGAGGCTCGGCAGCGCGGCAGCGACAAAATCGGGATTTTCGGCGAGGATCGTTTCAAAGGTCGGGAACTCCACCGTCAGGAGTTTCACCTTGGCGTTGGCCTCGGCAAGCTGCGGAAGGACCTTGCTCGGCCAGAACGCGGTACCTGCCATCCTGTCCTGCAGGTCGAGCAAGAGCATGATCTCGGCGCTGTTCTGCCCGAGCCCGATAGCACGCTCAGGGGCCTTGCTTATCGTGATCTTTGCACCGCAGTTGTCGATCATAAGCGGATATTTCGTTGCCGCGGCAAGCGCCGGGTGGCTCACGAAAACCTGCACGAGGCAAACACCAATGGCGGTCAGAAAAGATCTGAATACGGTCACGGAAAACATCCTGCTCTTGGCCCTGCGGCAATGTGAGATTGTCTGCGCGGTATAACCATTCCGTCGGGATAAAAACAAGAGTCGTGCACTCATATTTATTCCAGTTCAGCAGCGCTACCTCACTCCGCCTGCCCGATTCATAGCGAAAGCGCTTGTCGGCGGGGGAGCCTGCTTGCTAATGAACCTTTTGTCACTAGCCAGGGAGCCGCATCTATGGACGTTACCGAGATCGTCATTGAGGGCGATACGCCGGGCATCGCCTGGAAGCTGCCTGTGCTGCATTTTGCCGGCTCCGATCCTTCGGCGCCAAAGGTCTATATCCAGGCGGCGCTGCATGCCGGCGAATTGCCGGGCACCGCGCTTTTGCATTTTCTCTGCGAGAAACTGCGGGCGGCAGAAGTCAGTGGCGGTATCCAGAGCGACATCGTCGTCGTCCCGCATGCCAATCCCGTCGGTGCGGCACAATCGCTGTTCGGCGGCATGGAAGGGCGCTTCGAGCTCGGCTCGCGCACCAATTTCAACCGTGACTTTCCGCTGATCGCACTTGGCGACCGCGGCAAGCTGCTGGAAAATCTCGACCGCCTGCCGGCTGTGGTGCGTCTGAAGCGCCAGCTTATCCACATGGCGCTCGGCGCGGACCTGGTCATCGATCTCCATTGCGACGATGAATCGCTGCAATACGCCTACATCGACAGCGCCTTCTGGCCGGAGGCTTCCGATCTCGCCGCAGCGCTCGAGATGGAGGCGGTGCTTTTGTCCGACGGGGAGAGCTCCGCCTTCGAGGAGGCCGTGAGCTATGCCTGGAAGTACGAGGTGCCGGGCGAAAAGAAGCATCGGCTGCCAGGCAAACTGTCGGTTACGGTCGAACTGCGCGGTACCCGAGACGTCTATCCCGAAATGGCGAGAAAGGACGCCGATGGCCTGTGGAATTTCCTCGCCGCCCGCGGCATAGTCCGCGACGACGATCTCCGCCTTGCCGCCTTTACCGGGCCGGTCGTGCCGCTCGACAATATCGAGATGATCCGAACCCCAGTCGCCGGCACAGTGCTCTTCCACCGCAATATCGGCGAACGCGTCGAAAAGGGAGACATTCTCGCGACGATCATCACTGCACCCGGCATGCCCGACAGCACGCTGGATATCGTCGCGCCGCAGGCCGGACTGATCGTCACCCGCGTCTCCGACCGCCTGGTGCGGCGCGGCGCGGATCTGATGAAGATCGGCTGCGACGCTCCGAGCAGCGTCGTTCGCAAGCCCGGCACACTGGAGAACTGAGCGTGAGCGTCACGATCTACGGCATCAAGAACTGCGACACGATAAAGAAGGCGCGCAGTTGGCTGGACGCCCACGGCATCTCGTACCGTTTTCACGATTATAAGGCGGAAGGCATCGACCGCGAGCACCTGCAAGGGTGGATCAGGCAAGCCGGTTGGGAGACGGTGCTCAACCGCGCCGGCACCACCTTTCGCAAGCTCGACGAGGCCGACAGGACCGGTCTCGACGCCGAAAGAGCCACTGCGCTGATGCTGGCCCAGCCCTCGATGATCAAGCGGCCGGTGCTGGAAGCGGACGGCAAATTGCTGGCAGGATTCAAGCCGGGCGAATACGAAGCTCTTTTCAAGGTTTGATCCACGTCGAAAACCACCCGGGCGACGCAAGTCCTTAGCCAGGCAAAGATCGCTTTCACCACCCATGTTTACGACTACGATCCGAACGCCGAGCGTATTGGACTGCAGGCGGCAGAGGCCTTGGGTGAGGAGCCACATCGGGTTCTGAAGACGCTGATGGCGGAAGTCGATGGCAAGCCGGTTTGCGTTGTGGTGCCCTCGGATCACGAAGTCAGCATGAAGAAGCTGGCCGCAGCTTTTGGCGGCAAGTCGGCCCATATGATAAAGCCTGTCGATGCGGAGCGGCTGACTGGCTACCATGTCGGCGGGATAAGCCCGTTCGGCCAGAAGAAGGTCGTGCCGACGGCAATCGAAGTCAGTGCCATGGACGAGGCCTATGTTTTCATGAACGGCGGACAACGCGGCCTGCAAGTTCGGCTCGATCCGAAAGACGCTCTTGCGGTTTTGAAAGCAGTTGCGGTGCCGCTCGTCGCCTGATTTCTTTCTGCCGATCCGCTGGCGATTTGACTGCTGGCAAGCTTCATTTTCGCCGCAATGGGGTTTAAGTCTTGTGCCTTCGCATTACCCAGCAGGCAGGTTCCCATGACATCCGTTTCCCAGAGCGCCCACACCATCGATCCCGTCAAGCTCGACAAGCTTGCCGAAGTGGCCATCAAGGTCGGGTTGCAGCTGCAGAAGGGCCAGGATCTGGTCATCACCGCGCCGGTCGCCGCTATGCCGCTGGTCCGCCGCATCACCCGGCACGCCTATATCGAAGGCGCCGGTCTGGTGACCTCCTTCTATGCCGACGAAGAGGCTACGCTCGCCCGTTATGAAAACGGCAGCGACGAAAGCTTCGACCGCGCCGCCGGCTGGCTCTACGACGGCATGGCCAATGCCTTCGCTAACGGTGCAGCCCGGCTTGCCGTCTCCGGCGACAACCCGATGCTGCTTTCCGGCCAAGACCCGGCCAAGGTGGCCCGTGCAAACCGCGCCAATTCGACGGCGTACAAGCCGGCGCTGGAGAAGATCTCCAATTTTGACATCAACTGGAACATCGTATCTTACCCGAACCCATCCTGGGCACGACTGGTGTTCCCGAACGATCCCGAGCCGATCGCGGTTGCCAAGCTCGCTAAGGCGATCTTTGCTGCCTCGCGCGTTGATGTCGAGGATCCGATTGCCGCCTGGGCGGAGCACAACGCCAATTTGCGCGTCCGCTCCGGCTGGCTGAACGACCAGCGCTTTGCCAGCCTGCATTTCGTTGGCCCGGGCACCGATGTCACCATCGGCCTTGCCGACGGCCATGAATGGCATGGCGGCGCCTCGACGGCGAAGAACGGCGTGACGTGCAACCCGAACATCCCGACGGAAGAGGTTTTCACCACGCCGCATGCCCTGCGAGTGGACGGCTACGTCTCGAGCACCAAGCCGCTGTCGCATGGCGGCACGCTGATCGACAATATCCAGGTGAAATTCGAAGCAGGCCGGATCATCGAGGCCAAGGCCAGTCGCGGCGAGGAAGTGCTCAATAAAGTGCTCGACACCGACGACGGCGCGCGACGGCTGGGTGAAGTGGCGCTGGTGCCGCATTCGTCGCCGATTTCTGCCAGCGGCATCCTGTTCTACAACACGCTGTTCGACGAGAACGCGTCTTGCCATATCGCGCTTGGCCAGTGCTACTCGAAATGCTTCCTAGACGGCGCGTCGCTGACGCAGGAACAGGTCAAGGCGCAGGGCGGAAATTCCAGCCTGATCCACATCGACTGGATGATCGGCTCGGACAAGGTCGATATCGACGGGGTGAAGCCGGACGGCACGCGCGTACCTGTGATGCGCAAGGCCGAATGGGCCTGATTTAAGAGCGTTGCGCGCGTCATTTCGGCCCTTGGGCACGAGACGCGCGCTGGCTTGCCCAGACGCTGGCCAGCACGACGGCAACACCGGCCAGTTGCACCTCATCGAGTGCTTGGCCCAGCAGGCTCCAGCCGAGAAGGACTGCCACTAGAGGGCTGAGGAAGCCCAGCGCTGATGCCGCCGGCGCGCCGATGATGCGGAGGCCGCGAAACCACAAGATATAAGTGAAGGCCGCGCCGACCAGCCCGAGATAGAGAAACCCGGCAAGATTTGCGATCGTCAGCGGCGGCAAACCCGGCTCCAGCAGAAGTGCTGCAGGTGCCAGCATGAGACCCCCAGCCGTGAGTTGCCAGGCCGTGAAGGTCAGGGGTGATACAGGCGGCTTCCAGTGGCGACTGAGGACCGTGCCGAAAGCCATCGAGAGAGCGCCGGCAAGTCCCGCGGCGATGCCGACAGGATCGAGCGACGCACCCGGCCGTAGCACCAGCAGTGCCACGCCGCAAAGCCCCGCAATGCCGGCCACGATAGCAAGCGGGCGCACCGAAGTTCCCATGACAAGGCGCGAAATGGCAATGACGATCAATGGCTGCACCGCGCCCACGGTTGCGGCCACGCCACCGGGCAAGCGGTAAGCGGAGACGAACAGGAGAGCCCAGAACAGCGAGAAATTGAGCAGGCCGAGCACGAGGCTTTTCCACCACCATGCGCCCTGCGGCAACTCCCTCACCATTACCAGCAGCAGGAGCCCTGCCGGCAAGGCACGCAGCGTCGCCACCGTCAGCGGCATTCCTGCCGGCAGCAACTGCGTCGTTACGATGTAGGTCGATCCCCATATGGCGGGAGCAAGCGCCGTCAGGCCAATATCGCGAAGGCGGGACACGGCATATCTCCATTTATCTTGACTTCAAGATAGATCCCTAAATCTTGACGTCAAGATAAATTTTGCCATAGTGGCTGCATGGATCATGTCGATAGAATTCTGGAGCAGTGGAGCCGAGAGCGGCCGGATCTGGACACCGCGGCCATGGGCCTGCTCGGGAGGCTCGGTCGCCTTCACAGCCATCTCATGCGCGAGGTCGAGACGACCCTTGCCGGACATGGCCTGTCACCCGCGAGCTTCGACGTCATGGCGACGCTCCGGAGAGCCGGTGCGCCCTATCGTCTTTCTCCAGGCGAACTGATCGCCGCCACCATGGTGACGTCAGGAACCATGACAAACCGCATCGACCAGCTGGAGAAACAGGGGCTTGTCGCCCGCCTTTCCAACCCGCAGGATGGCCGAAGCGTGCTGATAGGCCTGACGGACAAGGGACTGTCGGTGATCGAGGATGCCGTGGCGGCGCATGTGGCGAACCAGCAGAGGATCACCGCATGCCTTAGCGCGGAGGAGTTTGCAGCGCTGGACGGACTTCTCGCTCGCTATCTCGCGCAGTTCGAACCGGCCGCTGCGGAGTAGCGACGCGAATCTCAGAACAAGGTGCCCTGTTTCTCACCATCGGCAAGTATCGCCGCCGGTTTTGCGGCGCGCTTCTTCATCGGAGGAACGGGCGCGGCCGGCGGCGTGTCCATCCCCTCCCCTGCGGTCGCAGCCACACGGCCGTCTGCAAACTCCAGCGACATCGCCTGGCCGGCTGACAGCAGCGCGGCCGACGAGAGCGGGCGATCCTCCTCATCGCGCACGACAGCATAGCCGCGCTTCAGGACATTCTTGTAGGACAGCGACTGCAGCATGCGGTCCTGGGCAGCGATGGCACCCTTGGCCATGCTGAGCCTGTGCAAGATCGCTGTATCGGAATGCCGGCCGAGGTTGGCCAGACGGTCGCGAAAGCTGCGGCTCTGGGCAGTCAACCGCGCCGGCACGCCGCGCATCGCAACGTCGGCGTTGGAAATACGCTTGTGGCCGTCGAGGAGAAGGCGCTCGACGCGACGCTCGACGCGCACCATCCGCTCGTTGAGCTTCTGGCGCTTCTCGGCAATCCGGGTCGACAAAACCTCGGGGCGCAGGTGCGCGGCGGCGCGCTCGAAACTGCGGCGCTTGTTGAGGGTATTCAGTTCGAGACCGCGACCGAGGCCTGCGGCCGTCTCGTCGAAGCGGCGGCGCGGCAATGCCAGCAGCTGATCGAGCGACGGCAGCGCGCGCACCAGCGCCCGCACCGCCTGGCCGTGATGATCCATATGGCGACGGATGCCGGTCCGCAGACGGGCGGAAAGGCCTGCTGCCTGCGCCTCGAGGTCGGCTTTCACCGGCACGGCCATCTCGGCAGCGCCTGTCGGGGTCGGCGCGCGCACATCGGCCGCATAATCGATCAACGTCCAGTCGGTCTCGTGGCCGACAGCGGAGATTAGCGGGATGATACTTTCAGCTGCGGCGCGCACGACCATCTCGTCGTTGAAGCTCCAGAGATCCTCGAGGCTGCCTCCGCCCCGCGCAACGATCAACACATCCGGACGCGGCATGTCGCCGCCGCGCTCAAACGCATTGAAACCACGGATGGCGTTGGCGACTTCCGACCCGGATCCCTCGCCTTGGACCTTTACAGGCCAGACGAGCACACGCACCGGAAAGCGATCGGCGATGCGGTGCAGAATATCGCGGATGACAGCGCCGGTCGGCGAGGTGACGACGCCGATCACCTTCGGCATGAAAGGCAGAGGCTTCTTTCGATCGGCGTCGAACAAGCCTTCGGCGCCGAGCTTGCGCTTGCGTTCCTCGATCAGCGCCATCAAGGCGCCGGCGCCGGCCGGCTCCAGGGTCTCGATGACGATCTGGTATTTCGAGGATCCGGGGAAGGTGGTGACCTTGCCGGTGGCGATGACTTCCATGCCCTCTTCCGGGCGGAACTTGAGTTTGGAGAAGCTTCCCTTCCAGATGACCGCGTCGATGCGCGAACGGTCGTCCTTCAGCGAAAAATAGGCGTGCCCGGAAGAGTGCGGGCCGCGATAGCCGGAAATCTCGCCACGAACCCGCACCTGGTCGAAGGCATTTTCGACCGTGCGCTTGATCGAGCCGGACAATTCGGAGACCGAATATTCCGCGAGGTTCGATGGCGAATCATTTTCGAATAAGCTACTCATGCATTCTTTTAACGCAACTGTGCGCCAAGATCAGCCATCCCACGACCTTCACCCGCAGTTTTCGGCCATCCGGCAAGCCATTAACAAGATCAGAAGATTGAGCTTGTCCTGTTATAGAACGACGCAGTTTTCGGCCTTTGCAAACACTTTGAACAAGCTGCTTCAGCGTTTCTTAGGGAGATCCGGGTATATCCGGGACTATCTTCTACAGGAGTTTCCCAGATGGTCTTCGTGGTTGCCTTGGCAATCGGCGTTGCCGTGTCCCTGACGCGGTCCGTTGCAAGCATAGTGCTTTCGGCCGCCTTGATAGGTGTCGCCTTCGCTGCCGCGGCATTGCTGTCTCCGGCAGGAGCTTCCCTTGTTTCACTGTTGCTGGCGATTGCAGGCTTCAATTCAGCCTTTGCAGGGCAGGTTGCCCTGCTTCTCCTGCTGCAGAAGCCTCGCGTCGCCTAGGCTGGCCGCAGCCATCAGAAGACCGGGCTTCAGGGCTGCCTGACGCGAAAGAACTTTATGTCCGGACCCTGTTTTACAGAGAATGGCTCCAGATAGGCGGGGACGTTGCCCTTTGCTATTTGCGCATAGAGGCCGTCCGGGCTTCGCTGCGACAGCTTTTCGACTTGCGGATCAATTGCGCAATACGCAAGCAGCGTCACACCGGCCTGCTGCATCAGGGCCTGCGCATCCTTCGGCGTGGCAAGGCCGATCTTCATTTCCGCCAGCATCCCATCAGCGTCCCGATGGTAGGGGCCCGACAGCGTACGATGCCGCGTAAACCGCAGGATCGGTGAGCCCAGGTTTGAGGCCGCGACGACCACGCCCGGATCAAGCGCTGCGAGCGGAGCGAGAGCGTCCTTCGAGGAGCATTTGCTCTGGTCGGCTGCGACATCTGCAATGGCCGGCGTCTTCGAGAAGATATTGCCGACATTGCTATCGGCAAGGCCACCACCGACCGCCCAGACCGCAGGTACCGAGATCAGCACTCCGACTACGTAAAAGAATGCTGCGCGAATGTCTTCGGAATCGGCATTGGAAATACGCCTGAGGTCGAGGACGAAAAGCGTCAGCGGCGGAATGGCGAGCAGGTTGGCAAAGACTGCACCACGTACCTGCACCAGCGCAATGATCCAGTTGACCGCGAGCAGCGCCAGCAAAACAGCGTGCAGTTGCGGCCTCTCATGACGGACAATCCTGAGGACGCAGACCGCGATTGCGAGCAGGCCGACGGCATAGAATGCGCCGAGCGCTGTCGGTTCCGTAGCGCTGAGCGTCACGATGGACTGCGCCTCGCTGACGCTGTTGAGCCAGAGTTCAACCAGCATCGGATCGAGGCCACCCAGCGGGTTGCCCAGGCACTGCGGGGCAAGCAGCACTGTGGCGACTGCCACGGCGACACCGTTTGCAACCAAAACCGCAAACCGTGCCCGGCGTGGCAGGTGGCTGGCAAACAGCGCTGAAAGCAGCAGCCCCACCCCGCCAACAGCGGTGATGCCGTAAAATCCGAGCGAAAGATTGTCGCAGGTCACCATGGAATAGAAATGCGGCGGCACCGTTGCGAAGAAAGCAGCGCTGATGGCGACGGTCAAGGTCGTCGCGAAGGCTGCGGCGGCCGGTGCGAAAACCTTTCCCTCCCAGGCCCAGAGCGTTGCGACCACCATGCAGGCGACGGCAACGAAAGGCGTCGTTTCGGCGCCTATGCCGATGGCGAGGGCTGAGGCCAGCGCTGCAATGGCAAAGCTCGAGGCTCGAAACCGCTCGTCGACCAGCATGGCGACGATCAGTGCCACCAGCCCAAGCTGGACATTGTCGTGATCGATCGATCCTGGCAGGTAGCGAACGGAGGTGATGATCAAAAATGCAGTCTGGACAAGCGTGACGTGCAGGCCCGGGAGCCCACCCAGCCGGCGCCCGAGGAGCGCCATGCTAGCCATGAACGGCAACACGAGAAATAGAGGCCAGACAGTGACGGCCAGCACTTCCGCGCGCTCAGGGGACGCAAACAGGCGGAATAACACGATCAGGCTCGCAATTGGCAAGTCTATGAAGCGGGACCAGTGCATCAGCGTCCCACCGCCGAGGCCTAGCCGGTATTGCATCATGTCGAACCAGCCCTGGCCGCCAAGCAGGTCGCGAACTTCGACGAGGCGCATGGCGTCGTCGTTGTCGGCACCGATATAATCGACGGCATTGCGGTTGAGGAACAGCAGGACGAGAATAACCACCAGACTGTAGGCCAGCGTCAAGAACCAAGCGCTCGACCAGAGCGACGCGGTTGCTGTTTTTCCGTCGATGCCTTGGATCGGCCGCATATCCGTCACACCAGTCATGTCGTGATCCCGTACCCTTACTTGCTGCAGAGACGAAACTACCGGTCCAGCCTCAAGAAAGCGTAAAGTCAGCGGCCACCATCCGTCAGGAAATATTGACGAATTGGTGGGATGGTCGGTGGGGAGACACCGGTTGCTGATGCGCCTTGCACCGGCCACCGCACCAACGACGTTATGAACGAGCGACCACGCCGATGCTACAGCCGTTGACCACCGATATCGTCCACTTACGCCTGGCCCCCGATTGCAGCCACAGCGGTGCAGCATGAAGAAACTGTTCTGGTTTGCCATCGCCGGCAGCATCGGCTTCGTGGTCGATGGCGGCCTGCTGATGCTGCTGCTGCATTACACGCCGATCGGGCCTTTTGGGGCCCGTGCCATCAGCATTCCGTCGGCGATGCTGGCTACCTGGTTCTTCAACCACAGCTTCACCTTCGAAAAATCCAGCCAATCGCTGGCCGTCGAAGGGTTTCGGTATGGCTCTGTTGGTGTCGTTTCGGCGCTGATCAACTACGGGATCTATTCCGGGCTTCTGATCACGATCCCGATCCTGCGTCCGACCTTTGCCTTGGTAATGGCCTCGGCGGCGGCGACGGCGTTCAGCTTTTTCGGCTATTCCCGCTTCGTCTTCCGCCGCTGAGCTTCGAGATCAGACTGTTTCCCAGCCATCCTTTTCGCTGGCGCGATAGATCGCGTCGATCATCGCCTGGTTCTTCTTCGAGCTTTCCAGCGTCACCACCTCTGCAGCCCCACCGGTAGCAGCGTCGGCAAAGGCCTCTGCCTCCAGCTTGTACTGGCGGCTGTCGGGAAAGCGGAAGATCTGCGACTGACCATGGCTGCGATTGGCAAGCTCGACCTCTTCAGCGCCATAGCGATCTGCATTGAACGGCGATTTCACCTCGATGAAGCCGTCCGTGCCGTGGAAGACCATGATCTGCCGGCTGGCCATCTGCGTCGAGATGTAGAAGCTCATCTCGAAGTCGCCGAAATCGGCCTTGACGCTGGAGTACATGTCAGTGCCGAACTCGGGATCGCGCTCGGTGACCGCCTGGATGCGCTGTGGCTCCTTGCCCGTGGCAAAGCGGGTGGTGATCGACGGGTAGACGCCGATATCAGGGAGGCCGCCGCCGCCGAGTGCTGGAATGTTGCGCATGTTGCCGGCATCGCGGTTGAAATAGGTAAAAGCGCCCTGCACATGCCGCAGGCGGCCGATGGCGCCCTCGGCAAGCAGTTCCCTTACCTTCTTCCAGACCGGCGTATACACCACCATGTAGGCTTCGCTCACCAGCACCTTGTTGCGATCACGGGCGGCAATCAGGCTGTCAATCTCGGCAGCCTTGAGGGCGATCGGCTTTTCGCAGAGCACGTGCTTGCCTGCATCGGCGGCCTTGATCGACCACTCGACATGCTGCGATGTCGGCAGCGGGATGTAGACAGCATCGATCGTATCGGAGGCGAGCATCTCCTCGTAGGAGCCGAAGGCGTGCGGAATGGAGAAGCGGTCCGCCATTTCGCGGGCGCGGGCGAGCTCGCGGCTGGCAACAGCGGTGACCACGCAGTTCTCCGCATCCTGAATGGCGGGCACCACGAGTTCGCGACCGATCTTGGCAGTCGATAGAATTCCAAAACGCATCATCGATATCTCCTCATCCTTTATCGCCCGATCATAGGCAGCGTTGAGGTAGCGCGCAACGCCGGCGGGGCAATTCACCGACGTCCGGTTTCCTTAACGACGTCCAGGCCCTACATAGGCAGGGCGGCTTAGCGCTGTGCCAATTTTTCAGCGTCCCACTTCATTCAGGAGAGCGGCATGCAGATGCGCCCACTCGGTAAAACAGGACTTTCAATTTCGCCAATTGTCTTCGGCGGCAATGTCTTCGGCTGGACTGCCGATGAGAAGACGTCCTTCGATATTCTCGACGCCTTCTTCGGCGCCGGCTTCAACACCATCGATACGGCCGACGTCTATTCGCGCTGGGTGCCCACCAACAAAGGTGGCGATTCTGAAGAGATCATCGGCAAGTGGCTGAAACTGGGGCATGTGGCGCGCGACAAGGCGATCATCATCACCAAGGTCGGTTCTGAGATGGGGCCCGACAAGAAGGGCCTGAAGGAAAGCTACATCCTGAAGGCGGTGGAAGATTCGCTGAGGCGGCTGCAGACCGACTATATCGATCTCTATCTATCCCATTGGGCCGACCCGGAGACGCCTTACGAGGAAACTTTGGGTGCCTATGCCAAGCTGCGCCAGCAGGGCAAAATTCGCGCGGTCGGTTGCTCCAATCTCGACGCGGCGCAACTGCAGGCCTCGCTCGATGCCGCAGAAAAGACCGGCGTCCAGCGCTACGACGTGCTGCAGCCGGAATACAATCTCTATGATCGCGGGAGTTTCGAAGGCCCGCTTGCCGACCTCTGCATGCGTGAAAACATTGGCGTCATCACCTATTTCAGCCTGGCGTCGGGCTTCCTCTCTGGCAAATACCGCAGCAAGGCCGACACCGAGGGCAAGGCACGCCAGGACAGGGTGGCGAAGTATCTGGACGACAAGGGACTTCGAATCCTGTCGGCGCTCGATACCGTCGCCAAGGAGACAGGGGCAGCTCCCGCCGAGATTTCCCTCGCCTGGCTGCAGCAGAAAAAGGCCGTGACGGCGCCGATCGCTTCAGCGACCAGCCTTGCGCAGCTGGAGGCTTTGGTGAAGTCTGCGCAGCTGACATTATCGCCTGAGGCAATGGACCTGCTCGACAAGGCAGGCGCATAACGAGGACGACAAAATGACGGTGACGATCCGAGAAGCCAGACCCGACGACGAGGCCCGCTGGCGCGCACTCTGGGCCGACTACCTCGCTTTCTATGGCGTTGGCATCGCGGACGACATCACCGATCTCACATGGCGCCGGGTTTTCGACCCGGCGTCGGCGATCTTCATGCGAGTGGCCGTTGTCGATGACGTCGTGATGGGCTTTGCCCTTTGCCTGACCCACGAAGGTACCTGGACTTCAGGTCTCGATTGCTACCTCGAAGACCTGTTCGTCGACGCGGAAGTGCGCGGCAAGGGCGTAGGTCAGGCGCTGCTGGACGACCTAGTGGCGCTTTCCAAGGCGAGCGGCTGGACGCGGCTCTACTGGCATACGGACGAGACCAACAGCACTGCCCGCAAGCTATACGACCGCTTCGTCCAGAGCGACGGCCACATACGCTATCGCATTACGCTCTGATCCGCGGAAAGCCGTCATACGACCCCGAATGACCGCCCGACCAGTTGGCCATACCTTCCCGGGTCAGGATGCCGCGCGGCGCGGCGTAGCTGCTGATCGATCGCTTCGGGCGCTCATGCCAGGAGATGTTGAAGGCCCAGAGCTTCGGAAAAAACTGCAGGGAGGCGTATGGGAGCTGGTCGTGGATCCACCAAGCCAGCTTTTGCCAGTCGCCTGGTGCCTGATAGCGATCCCACACCCAGGGGACCACGACGCAGGCGGTTGCGCCCATGAAGCCATCGGCATCCCTGAGGTCCCAGACATGGCCGGCGGCGTCATTGCGAGCGCAGTTCAAATTATTTTCGTTTCCGAAGCGGTTAAGCGCCTGCGAGCGGTAGCCTGAACGAAGGTGCAACCTTCCGAATGTCGCTTGCAGGGGCTCCAGCAGGTCGGCGCAAAGCCGACTGCCGGCCGCGATGGCAAGGGCGGGGTCATCAGGGACATTCGGGATGCGGTAAAGGGTGCCTATTTCGGAATGCAGGAAGTCGCGAAGGAAGAAGTTTTCGGACAGCCGCACCCGCCCCAGATCTTCCAGCCCGCGCATCGATGCCGGTCTTTTCATGTAGGCTCTCCTCCCCGCCAGGGTAAGCGGCATTTTCATGCCGGCCACCCGAAACTCTGCATCTCAGCCATCGACCTTGAAGAAATCGATGAAGGCGCGCAACGCCGGACGCAGCTGCCGGCGGCTGGGATAATAAAGGAAGGGACCGGGATAGGGCTGGCACCAGTCCTCCAGCACCCGGACCAGCCGCCCGCCGGCCACCTCGTCCTCGACGCGGATGTTGAAGAGATAGGCAAGACCGGCGCCGTTCAGAGCTGCCAGCAGCGCCAGCCTGTCCTCGCCGACGATGAGCGGCCCGTCGACCGAGACCACGAGAGACTCGCCGTCCTTGTCGAACTCCCAGCGATAGATCGCGCCGTTCGAAAAGCGGCGCTTGATGCAGCGGTGTGCGACGAGGTCGCGGGGATGGACGGGGATCGGATGCTTTGCGAAATAACTCGGCGAGGCGGCAATGATTGTGCGCATCTCAGGCGAGATGCGCACAGCGATCATGTCGGCATCGAGGCTTTCCTCCATCCGAATGCCGGCGTCATAGCCCTGGTCGACGATGTCGATGAAGCCATCCTCGTTGGCAATCTCCAGCGTGATATCGGGATAGGCATTGAGGAAATCTCCGATGCGGGGTCCAAGCAGGATGTCCGAGGCGAACCGGGGCGCGGTAATGCGCAGGTTGCCGGCGGGCCGGTCACGCGCGTCGATGGCCGCCTCCAGCGCAATGCCGATCTCATCGAGCGCCGGCCGCAGGCGTTCCAGCAGGCGTTGCCCCTCCTCCGTCGGCGCGACGCTGCGGGTGGTGCGGGCCAGAAGGCGGACGCCGAGGCTCGCCTCCAGGCTCGATATGGCATGGCTGACGGCCGACGGCGCGATAGCCAGCTCCTTAGCCGCAGCCCGGAAGCTGCGATGCGCGGCGACGGCGGCAAGAACTGCCAATTGCGAAAGCTGAGTCCTGTTCATTGGTCTAAATGATAGAACAGCACATTGCCTTTTGCACCCATATTCAAAAGCGCTGGGTTGCCCTATTTTGCAGGTTGCATCGTGTCGCCTGCATGGCTGACCGTTCCCAAGGAGAAATTTCATGAAGACCCGCAAACTCGGAACCGAACTCACCGTCTCGGCCATCGGCCTCGGCTGCATGGGCATGAGCCATGCCTATGGTGGTCAGGACGAGCAAGATGCCATCCGCACCCTGCACCGCGCCGTCGAGATCGGCGTCACCTTCTTCGACACCGCAGAGGTCTACGGCCCCTTTGCCAACGAAATCCTCGTTGGCAAAGGCCTCAGGAGCGTCCGCGACAAGGTCACCATTGCCACCAAATTCGGCTTCAGGATCGATCCTGCGAAGACGGATTCGCAGGCCATGTCCGGACTCGACAGCCGGCCGGAGCATGTGCGCGAGGTGGCGGAGGCTTCGTTGAAGCGCCTCGGCGTCGAAGTGATCGATCTGTTCTACCAGCACCGCCCCGACCCGGAAGTACCGATCGAGGACACCGCCGGTGCCGTGGCCGATCTCATCAAGGCCGGCAAGGTGCGCGCCTTCGGCCTCTCGGAAGCGAGCGCCGAGCATATCCGTCGCGCCCATGCCGTGCAGCCCGTTTCGGCGCTACAGAGCGAGTATTCGCTCTGGACCCGCGATCCCGAAGGGGAGATCCTCGATACGTGCCGCGAACTTAACATCGGTTTCGTACCGTTCAGCCCCCTTGGACGCGGCTTTCTGACAGGCAAAATCCAAAACACCTCCGAGTTCGGGGAAGGCGACTTCCGCAAGAACCTGCCACGCTTCGAAGCCGACAACATGGCTGCCAACCTGGCGCTCGTGAAGCTCGTGGAGGAGATGGCAGCTGAAAAGGGAGCCACTGCCGCGCAGCTGGCGCTCGCCTGGGTTCTGGCCAAGGGCGATTTCATCGTGCCCATTCCCGGCGCCCGCAAGATCACCCATCTCGAGCAGAACGCGGCTGCCGCCGATCTCGTTCTGACGGCGGACGACGTGACGAGACTGGATCACATGCTGTCGCCGGACAAGATCGCAGGGGCGCGCTATGGCAAACCTGCGGCCTGGAATGCAAAGCGCTGACGGAACCTGGCCTCCTCAAGAACGTTAAGAGAACAAACAAGGAGGCTAGCAATGATAGACGAACACAATCCTAAGACCAATCCGGATCCTTCTTCCAACACGGAGAAGGATCCGGACGACTGGGTCACCGGCGACGAACCTATGACCGGAGCGCAAAAGTCCTATTTGAAAACGTTGACGGAACAGGCGCACGAGCCGGATGCTTTTTCCGAAGAGCTCTCCAAGGCGGAAGCGTCCAAGCGTATCGACGAGATCAAGAGCCGGATGCAGAAATAATGTTGGGCCGGTTGTCGCGTTCAACCGATAGAGAGATACAACGAGGCGGTGTCAGCGAGAGCGGGCGCCGCCTTTTCCATTGAGGTTCCAGGCGCGAAGATCAAAAAATCCAGCATCACCTCTCCAGCGATGAGCGTGTTCAGTTGATGGAGCGAGGTTTGTTTGATGCACGCATGGGATCATCGCTATGCCGGCTCCGGATGCGCCGGACCGTAAGCCAGACACCGACGATCACGAACGGCACTGAGGCACCCGTCAGCGTATCGGACGAAATATCGAGACCGATGGCGTGGATGACCTTGGCGAGATAGCCGACCAGGCCGATGACGTAATAGGAAATGGCCGCCACCGACAGGCCTTCCACCGTTTGCTGCAAGCGCAGCTGCAGATGCGCCCGCTTGTCCATAGATGCCAGAATTTCGGTGTTGAACTTCTGCAGGTCGACGTCGATCCAGCTGCGCAGCAGGCCGCTGGCGCGCGCCAGTTTGCTCGAGAGGTTGGCCTGCCGCACTTCCACGGACTGGCATGTTCGCATGGCCGGCGCCAGGCGCCGTTGCAGGAAGGCGCCAAGCGTCTCGTTGCCGGGAAGCCCCTTCTCCGCCAGCATGGCGACACGATCAAGGACGATGTCGTAATAGGCGCGGCTGGCTCCGAATCGATAGAGGCTCAGAGCCGCATTTGCCTCCAGTTCGGCAGCAAGGCGGGTGATCTCGGCGAGCATCGCATCTGCTTCGTCACGCGCGTGCTGCTTCATGCCCTGGGTGATGGCGGTGAAGCTGTTCTCGATCTGGCGGATCTCGGGGGAAAGGGTCTGCGCAAGTGGCAAACCCATCATCGCCAACGTGCGATAGGTCTCGATATCGAGGATACGCTGGGTGAGCATGCCACGTGCGGCATCCGTCATGCCCCGGTCGAGGATCAGGAACTTGGTGAGGCCATCGCCATCCTGGCGGAAGTCGGTCACGATCGTCGCCTTGCCGTCCGCCACGGTGCTCTGACAGAGACTGGTCAGGTCGAAATTCTCGATCACATCCACCGATACCTCTATGGCAGGCCGGATCTCGATGCGGACACCGGAGATGAACGGCCCCGGCGCGACAAAGCGGGATCCAAAAGGATTGATCGGGATATCACCGCCGAATTTCGCGGGAGCCGGGGTGTCCCAGAAATAGGTCGAGAATTCCGTATGACGCTCCCAGCGCAACATGCCGCCACCCCAGGTCATCGTATGATGGCTGGAATCGGCAGCAGGAGCCGGAACACCCTGCCCCAGCGACAGATCCGTGAGGATTGCGTGGTCGGCAGTGAAATTTGCTTCCGTCAGGAAGGCAATCTGGAAAACGACGCGCGGAAGTGCGAGCAGCGTATAGGGCCTGGAGTGGATCTCACCGATCGCCTTTGCGCGAATCTCGGCACTGGGGAAGGAAAAACTGCGCTTCGACACTTCGCTACCCTCGAGCCGCCGTGATGGCCGGCACCATTCCTCGCTATGCGCAAATGCGCTCATGGACAAGGGGTCGAGGTTTGGTGCATCGCAAAAATATGATGCTACGCACCAGAGAGGCGCTCACCCGCCGTCAGACGTGGCGGCGAGTGAGGCGCCTGTGGGTTTATGGGTATCAGCCGCGCAACACGCCACCGGTCGTCTTGGTGACGTTGGCGACGATCTTCTGGGTCAGCGCGTCGAAATCCTGATCGGTCAATGTGCGCTCCGCCGGCTGGATCTGAACCTCGATGGCGACTGATTTCTTGCCCTCGCCGAGCGAAGCGCCTTCGAACACATCGAAGATGTTGACTGACGTCACCAGCTTTCGGTCTGCGCCGGATGCCGCCCGGATGATGGCGCCGGCTTCCACCGTCTTGTCGACGACAAAGGCGAAGTCACGCTTGACCACCTGCAAGGGCGAAAGCTCGAGCGCCGGCTTGGTCCGCGTCGGCTTGCGCTTCGGCTCGGGCATGACGTCGAGGAACACCTCGAAGCCACAGAGCGCTCCTGAGACATCGAGTGCCTCCAGCGTCTTCGGATGGAACTCGCCGAAATAACCGAGCACGACCTTAGGGCCCATCTTGATCGTACCGGAGCGACCGGGGTGGTACCAATCCGGCCCGCCATGCTCGATCTGGATATTGCCCATCGGCAGCCCGCAAGCCTCGATGACGGCCAGGGCATCGGCCTTGGCATCGAATACATCGACCGCCTTGCCACCGCCCTTGGTAGCGTTCGACCAGATGCGACCGGCGCCAGAAAGCGTCGCCGTGCCCCGACGGATGCCGCCAGCCACTCGCCGCTGGCCTTCCGGCCGGTCGCTCTCGTAGGTGCCGGAGACTTCGAACAGCGCAACGTCGCCGTAGCCCTTGTCGGCGTTTCTCTGAGCAGCACTCAGCAAGCCCGGCAGCAGCGACGGCCGCATATCGGACATGTCGGCCGCGATAGGGTTAGCAAGTCTCAGGGTATCGGATCCGCCGCCGAACAGCTTCGCCTGGTCCGTCGAGATGAACGACCACATGACCGCTTCCAGCATGCCACGCGAGGCCAGCGCACGCTTAGCGGTGCGGGTGCGGATCTGCAGCGTCGTCAGGATCTTGCCGTTGACGGCGGCATGGCTTTCAAGAGGCGTAGGCTTAATATTATCGACGCCGTGGATACGCATGACCTCCTCGACGAGATCAGCCTTGCCGTCGACATCCGGGCGCCAGGAGGGGACCGCAACCGAGACGCGCTCGCCGGAGCCCGAGACCTTGAAGCCGAGGCGCTGCAGGATTTCGGTGCTCTCGGTGGTGGAGACCTCAAGGCCGGTCAGCCGCTTGATTTCGGCGAAGGGGAAATCGACGATCTTGGGCTCATAGGGCGTGTAGCCGACGACATTGGCCTTGGCAGCAGTACCGCCGCAGATCTCCAGCACCAGTTCCGTAGTGCGCTCAAGACCGGGCAACATATAGTCCGGATCGACGCCGCGCTCGAAACGATAGCGGGCGTCGGTGATGATGCCAAGGCTGCGGCCGGACTTGGCGATGTTCATGGCGTCCCACAGTGCGGATTCGATCAGCACGTCGGTGGTGTTCTCGTCGCAGCCCGAGTGCTCGCCGCCCATGATGCCACCGATGGACTCGATGCCGTTGTCGTCAACGATGACGACGTTGTTGCCGGAAAGCTTGTATTCTCGGGTATCCAGCGCGAGGACGGTTTCTCCGTCGCGGGCACGGCGCACGGTCAGGTCGCCCTTGACCTTGGCAGCGTCGAAAACGTGCATCGGACGGCCTTGGTCGAAGGTCATGTAATTGGTGATATCGACCAGCGCGCTGATCGGCCGCAAACCGATCGCCAGCAGCCGCTGCTGCATCCAGGCCGGGCTCGGGCCGTTCTTAACGCCGCGCACCAGGCGGAGCGCGAAGCCGGGGCAGAGCCTGGGGTCATCGAGATCGAGCGTCACCTTCACCGGCGTTTCGCCCTCAATGGGGAACGCAGGTGCCGCGCGGGTCTTCAGCGTGCCGAGGCCGGATGCGGCGAGATCGCGTGCGATGCCGTAGATCGAGGTGCAATCCGGCCGGTTCGGCGTCAGGTTGACGTCGATCATGGCATCGTCGAGGCCGGCGTAAGTGGCATAGCTCGAACCGACCGGTGCATCATCGGCCAGGTCGATGATGCCGTCATGGTTGTCGGAAATCTGCAACTCCTTCTCGGAGCACATCATGCCATGGCTTTCGACACCACGGATATTGCCGACCGTCAGCGTCACATCGATGCCGGGCACATAGGTGCCGGCGGGGGCGAAAGCGCCGATCATCCCGGCCCGAGCATTCGGCGCGCCACAGACGACCTGCACTGGCTTGTCCGCACCGGTATCGACCATCAACACCTTCAGCCGGTCGGCCTGCGGATGCTTTTCAGCCGACAGCACCTTGGCGATAACGAACGGCTTGAATGCCGCCTTGTCGTCGACAGCATCGACTTCAAGCCCGATCTCGGTCAGCCGGGTGCAGATTTCATCGAGACCAGCCTCGGTGTCGAGGTGATCCTTCAGCCAGGAGAGTGTGAATTTCATAGGTTTCTTCTCATTAGGCTATCGGCACCAAGGCCTTGATTTCTTCAATGGAAAGGTTGATTTTTCGAAACAATCCGCACGCATCGCTTTGCAAACTTCGGCATCGAAGTTCACTTACCGGTCGCCTTCACATACTCTGTCAGCACTGCGTTGATGCGGCTCTGCCAGCCGGGCCCGGTCTGGCGGAAATGCGAAACCACTTCTGCATCAAGGCGCAAACCGATCCGCTCCTTGACAGCGGCCTTCTGCGGACCACGCTCGCCCCGCGCCTTTTCAAACGCTGCCTTTAATTGCGGGAGTTCCGAGATCGGCAGCGCCCCCGCCATCGTGCCCTCTGTAAGCTCTGGAATGTCCTCACCATGGGCAATCTCATACTCGTCCATGCTGACGACACCGGAATTAACGTCATCCAGTGTCGGTAGCCGAAGGCTTTTCGCGCTCGTAGATTTTGCGTTCGCGGTCATTGATCTTCCTCAGCGAAATGATGCGTAGCTTTCCGCCTCTTTCTGTCCAGCAAAAACTGCACAGGACACCTCTAAGATACCCCGTCGAATTATAGCGCGTCTCACCATATTCCCGACGTTGATCGATATACGTCACGATGGTTTCCAGGTCGAAGTCAAGAACGTCAGCGAAATCCAGCCCTCTTTGGCGAAGGTTGGTTTGCCGCTTCTCCTCGTCCCACTCCAGATCCATCTCTACCACACATATTTAATTGTGGCCACAATAAAACTACACGCTCAAACCGCCAAACAGCGTCGGCATGTCGAGGGGGCGGAAGCCGTAGTGGGAGATCCAGCGGACGTCTGCGTTGAAGAAGTCGCGTAGGTCCGGCATGCCGTATTTCAGCATGGCGATGCGGTCGAGGCCCATGCCCCAGGCAAAGCCCTGGTATTCGTCCGGGTCGAGCCCGCCGTGGCGCAGCACGTTCGGATGGACCATGCCGCAGCCGAGGATCTCCATCCAGTCGGTGCCTTCGCCGAACTTGACGCTCGGGCCGGAACGGTCGCACTGGATGTCGACCTCGAAGGACGGCTCGGTGAACGGGAAGAAGGACGGACGGAAGCGCATGGTGACGCTGTCGACCTCGAAGAAGGCCTTGCAGAACTCTTCGAGAACCCAACGCAGGTTTCCGACATTGGCTTTCCTGTCGACCACGAGCCCCTCAACCTGATGGAACATCGGCGAATGGGTTGCGTCTGAATCCTGGCGATAGGTCTTGCCGGGGATGATGATGCGGATCGGCGGCTTCTGGGATTCCATCGTGCGGACCTGCACGGGCGAGGTGTGGGTGCGCAGTACCTTCCGCTCGCCGTTTTCGTCCGGCTGGAAGAAGAACGTGTCATGCATTTCGCGGGCCGGGTGGCCTTCCGGGAAATTCAGCGCCGTGAAATTGTAATGATCGGTCTCTACGTCGGGACCCTCGGCAATCGAGAAGCCCATATCGCCGAAGATCGCCGTGATCTCGTCGACGATCTGGCTGATCGGATGGATTCGACCGCGTTCGGCCGGCGAGGAGCGCACCGGCAGGCTGACGTCAACGGTCTCCGCCTTGAGCTTCTCCGTGATCGCGGCGTCCTTCAGCTCTGCCTTGCGGCCGACGATGGCCTCGGTCACGACGGTTTTCAACGCATTGATAGCGGCACCGCGCGTCTGGCGTTCCTCCGGCGACATTCCGCCCAGCGTCTTCAGCAGTTCCGAGACCGAGCCCTTCTTGCCGAGCGCCGACAGCCGGACGGCTTCGATGGCCGCCTCGTCGGAAGCGGCATGGACGTCGGAAAGCAGCTGCTGTTGCAATGTATCGAGTTCGGTCATGGTGTCCTGCCTTGCGGGCGTTCTTCGTGGGTCGTGCTGGAGCGACTATCGGACGGCACCGTCGCCAGATAGCTCGTGGCGACAATGAAGCGCCGCAGATCACTACCCATGCGGACGCGGCCAATCAACCGGGCAAAGGACAAAAAATGCCCGAGGAAGCCGGTCATGCGTCGCAATTCGGCAATCGCTGCCACTGGCGCCCGCGCCGACCACGCGCTGTAGGCAGCGTCGAAGGTATCCGTACCGCGCCGGGCCGTGCTGGCAATCTGCAGGAACAGCAGCCATATGTCGCGCGCCTGGGCCACCGGTAGCGGCATGACGCTTTGCGGCTCCTCCTCGAAATCCATGAAACCGAGCCTGTCGCCGGCGAAAAACATGTCGCGCGGGTACGGCCGCCCGTGGCAGAGACCGGCGGCGTGGAGGCGCCCGAGCTCCTCGGCGCAGGCAACCAGCAGCCCGTCGCGGACTGTATCGTCATCCGAGTTGCGCAGGCGCGTCTGCACCGTCTCGCCGACATGGGTCAGCACGATGGCGCTCCTGGAGGCATAGAGGATCTGGGGAGTGGCGATGCCGCTTGCGGCAAACAACCGGATGCGCCGCTGTTCGCGCTCTGCCATCTCTCGTGGCGTCAGATAGGGTGAGGGCCTGAGGTAATCGACGGGGATCAATCGTGAGACAAAAGCCTGCAGGTGACGCCACCATGTCGGCTTCTCCGTGCCGTAGCGCTTGATCCAGACAGTCCGCTTCGACAGGACGACCCGCTCAACGCGCTTCTTGCCAGAAACCAGCACCGCAAGCAGCGTCTCGAGGTCGCTGGCGGTCAGATCCGGTAGAGAACGCAGATAATCTTGCTGGTCTTCCACTTTGCGATCCTGTCTTGCGGGCCTGGCGCGCCGCTCAGAGACTGGGTTGATGAAAAAACGGGGTGACGAAAACGCGAAACCCGCGCCAGCTTGCCGGCGCGGGTTTCAAACCTGGAACACAAAGGGTTCGTCGCGCCGTTACTTAACGACCGCTTCGAATTCGTTCTTCGTGCCGGCATCCTTCAGATAGTCCAGCGCCTTCTTCGAGGCAGCAACCAGGGCGCCGAATGCTTCGACTTCATGGATCGCCATGTCAGACAGAACCTTGCGGTCGACTTCGATGCCAGCCTTGGTGAGGCCATCGATGAAGCGGCCGTAGGTCAGGCCGTGCTCGCGGACGGCAGCGTTGATACGCTGGATCCAGAGGGCGCGGAAATTGCGCTTGTTTACCTTGCGGTCGCGGTAAGCGTACTGCTTGGAGCGATCGACCGCTGCCTTGGCGGCGCGGATGGTGTTCTTGCGGCGGCCGTAGAAACCCTTGGCCTGCTTCAGAACCTTCTTATGCTTGGCGTGCGAGGTGACGCCTCTTTTGACACGTGCCATGTCATGATCTCCTTAATAATAGCGGGCGAAGGGTCTTAGCGACCGTTCGGCAAGTAATTCTTGATGACCTTGCGACCATCTGGCTCGGAAAGAACCATGGTGCCGCGTGCATCGCGAATGAACTTGTTGCTACGCTTGATCATGCCGTGGCGCTTGCCAGCAGCGGCGGCCTTTACCTTGCCGGTCGCGGTGATCTTGAACCGCTTCTTGGCAGAGGACTTCGTCTTCATCTTGGGCATTTTGCTACTCCTTCTATGCCCCCGGTCGCGCTCTTTTTGAAAAAGGCGCCTCTCGCAGGTCCGGCATGCCGGGCTTGCACAAAGTGCGGGTGGCTTGGTTGTTGAACTGCAGGTGCGGTGACGAACCGTTCTGCAAGCATTCTGAACTGCCACGGCATGCCCTGCCGGTCAGTTCGGACGGGGTCCTATAACCGCAGTCCCGCCAAAGTGCAACGGGGCCGCAGCTGAATCTTTCGAACGCAGCCCTGACAAAAGAAAAAGCCGCCCGGACGGACGGCTTCGACTTCCAGTGTGACGGTCCGCACCCTTACTTCGGCGCGAGCACCATCATCATCTGGCGACCTTCGAGCTTCGGTTCGGCTTCGACCTTGGCAAACTCGATTGTGTCGACCTTGACCTGCTGCAGCAGCTTCATGCCGAGTTCCTGGTGGGCCATTTCGCGGCCGCGGAACTTCAGGGTAACCTTGACCTTGTCGCCTTCATCGAAAAAGCGGCTCATGGCCTTCATCTTCACCTCGTAGTCATGGGTGTCGATATTCGGACGCATCTTGATTTCTTTGATTTCGACGATCTTCTGCTTCTTGCGCGCTTCGGCCGCCTTCTTCTGGTTGGCGTATTTCAGCTTGCCGAGGTCGAGAATCTTGCAGACGGGCGGCTCTGCGTTAGGGGAAATTTCCACCAGGTCGAGACCTGAGTCTTCCGCCATCTTCATTGCTTCGTCTGTCGGGACTATGCCCAGGTTTGCGCCGTCCGCTCCGATGAGCTGGACTTTCGGGATGCGAATTTCCCGGTTTGAACGCGGCCCGTCCTTAACGGGAGCGTCGGTTTTAAAAGGTCTGCGAATGGTCGTATTCTCCACGAATTGTTTAAAGTATTTGCGGCCCCAAGCTCCCGTCGGCGCAGTTGGCGGCAATGTGCTCAAAGCGGCAGCGATGTCAATAGCACAGTGTATGGCAGAAATCACCTCCTGTCAGCCCGGAAGCGAATCTGTTTTAAAAGCGGCCAAACAGGAGCTCAGCTATGTCCGAAACAGCAAATGCCCTTCCGCCCGAGACCATCACTGTCGGCAGCGGCGATGGTGCCCGTCCGATCGCCATGCGACTTCGCGAGACCTCGAACCCCGAAAAGCAGGCAACAGTTCTCTGGCTGTCAGGCTATCGCTCCGACATGGGGGGCTCCAAGGCAGTCGAGGTCGATGCGATGGCCGAGCGGCTGGGTCTTGGATGCATCCGGTTCGACTATTCCGGTCACGGCGTCTCGGGCGGCGACTTTCGCGATGGCACGATCTCGCGTTGGCTGGAGGAAACGCTGGCGGTTGTCGATCACGCCAATCCGCAACGCCTCGTAATCGTGGGCTCGTCTATGGGTGGATGGATCGCGCTGCGATTGATCCAGGAACTGCGCGCCCGGAAGAGTGCGCCAGTTATCCAGGGCCTGGTTCTGATCGCCCCGGCACCGGACTTTACGATCGACCTGATCGAACCAAACCTGAAAGATGCCGAGCGCCAGGCTTTGGCGGAGAAAGGGTTTTTCGAGGAGCCGTCTGCCTACAGTCCTATCCCCAATATCTATATGCGGAAGCTGATCGAGGACGGCCGGGCGAACCAAGTGCTGTCAGGCATGATCGAGACTGGCTGCCCGGTCCACATCTTGCAGGGCATGCAGGACGAGGACGTGCCTCATGCCCACGCGATGAAACTGGTGGAGCACCTGCCTGCCGACGACGTGGTGCTGACGCTCATCCGCGATGGCGACCATCGCCTCTCCCGCCCGCAGGATCTGGAAAGGATGCTGGAGGTGATCGCGGCGTTCGCAACGCTATAGGCGCATCGGTCGCCCTTGAGCCGTCGCCGACTTCTGTTGCATTTTAACCATGTTGCACGGTTCACCCCGTTAACGTTTAAGTAACGATTGACCATGCGGCCTCGTGTCCATTAACAATTTGTTAAGAATTAGGGACGGTACGAGGTTGCTGGCGTGGATTTCAAGGGCATCTTTCTAGCCTTAGTGGCGATATTCGCCATGTCGACATCGGCAATGCCGGCGTCCCAGAGTGGGCCTTCGATGGTTGTCGGCGGTACCACCTCGCAGCCGATTGGCCATTATGATTTCTGCCAGCGCTACCGCAGCGAATGCGGCCCTAATTCAGATCTCATGCCCGTCAAAATGACCGATGCAAACTGGGCAACGGTCAAGCAGGTCAATCTGCAGGTCAACACTACCATTATTCCGGCCACGGACATGGAAGTCTATGGCAAGGAAGAATACTGGGCCTATCCGGTAACCGCTGGCGATTGCGAAGACTTTGCACTGCTGAAGCGCCGTATCCTGATCCAGCGCGGCTTTTCTCCGTCCAACCTTCTCATGACCGTCGTCCGCAAGCCGGACGGCGAAGGCCACGCCATTCTGACGCTGCGTACTGCGCAGGGCGATTACGAGCTCGACAACCTCACCGATGAAGTGAAGATCTGGTACCAGACGCCCTATTCCTACATCAAACGCCAGGCGAGCTACAATGCAGGCCGCTGGGTGACGATCGAGAATGGCCGTGACGTACTGGTGGGTGCCTTGAAGTAAGGCGGGACTGCATCCGGAACCTTGCGGATGCCACGGCTCGACCGGAGCCGGCAAGACATTGCGTCGCAATGACCCGTTTGTTTATGCCGCCTCACAAGCGCCTCGAAGCATTCCGTGCACGCGGATGGAACTTCGGCGGGTCAGCTGCATTAGAACGTTCAGAAATATAAATTGGCTCGGCTGAGATTTGGAAATATGTTTTCATTCCCAGATCCGAGTGTGGGGAGAAACAAATGAAAATCAGATCATTGCTGTTGACGGCCGCCATGGGGATCGGAACCCTCACTCTCGTCGGTTGCGTGGAAGGCGGAGGCTACAGCGGCGCCTACGTCACCACTTACGACGCGCCGTATTATGGTGGTGGGTATAACGGTGGCTATTATGGTGGATACCGTGACGGCGGCTACTATCGCGGTTACCCGGGCTACCGTCGCGACGGCGGATACCACAGACGCGATTACGCGGATCGTCGTCGGGACAACGACAGGCCGCGCGGGCCGGGACGCGGTGACGGCAGGCCCGACGGTCCAAGAAGAGACTACAACCGCGACCGTCCCGACAACAACCAGATCATTGTGCCTAACGCTGACTCGCCGCGTGGCCCAATGTTCAGCCGCGGCGGAAACTGAGCCGGGCGAGCGCCATCAAGGGATTTCCGAATATAAACATGGGACCGAAGCCGAATGGCTTCGGTCCCACTTGCATTGCTGGTCCAGGCAGGATCTGCCGGAGCGAAATGTCCGTCACACATTGCCGATCAGGATACCTGCCGCCAGGACGAGACCGCCACCGAGGACGACCTGGAAAGCGGCACGCAGGAATGGCGTTTCCATGAACTTGTTCTGGATAAAGGCAATCGCCCAGAGCTCGAAGAAGACAACGACGCCAGCGGTGATGGTGGCCGTCCAGAAATCAGGGATAAGGTAGGGCAAGGCATGTCCGAGGCCACCGAGTGCCGTCATGATGCCGCAGGCCAGACCGCGCTTGATCGGCGAGCCGCGACCGGAAATCTTGCCATCGTCATGGGCGGCTTCTGTGAAGCCCATCGAAATGCCGGCACCGACGGACGCTGAAAGGCCGACAAGAAACGTCTGCCAGGTGTCTTGCGTGGCGAACGCTGCGGCGAAGATTGGCGCCAGCGTCGAGACGGAGCCGTCCATAAGGCCTGCAAGGCCCGGCTGTACATAGGTGAGAACCATCTGCCGACGGGCATCGGCATTTTCGTTCTTCTTGACGTCCTCGGGCGTATGTTTCTCGCTCAGCATTGCGGCGACGTCTTCGTGGCCCTGCTCGGCCATGGCGAGATCGTCGAGCAGCTGACGCGTCCCGGCATCGGAGGTCTGCTTGGCGGCCTGGAGATAGAAGCGATAGGCCTGGCCCTCCATCGTCTCGGCTTCCTGGCGCATGGCCTCCAGAGACAGCGTGTTGCGCAGCCAATCCGGCTTGCGCTCGTAGAAGCCCTGTACATGTTCGCGGCGAATAAGCGGGATGCGCTCGCCGAACCGCCTGCGATGCATCTCGATCAGCATCTTGCGGTGCGTGCTTTCGACTTCGGCCATGTCCTCGAAAACCTTGGCAGACGCGGGATATTTCGGCCTGAGGGTGTCGGCATAGGCAAGGTAGATGCGGGAATCGTCCTCTTCGGCCGCGATTGCCACGGCGAGGACTTCCTGCTCCGTCAGGGACTTGAACGGGCGCTTGGACGATCGGAACAGGCGGGTCAGCATGGGTGTCTCCACTTTAGAATTAATCTAAATCTAAAGTGCGATATGGCACGGGTCAAGATCCTGGCAAGGGCAATCGTGCAATTTGAGCAAAGCCGCCGGGCATGGCCTTCTGTATCGTCTGCAACGCGGCTATACCGGCTGTTCTTACGCGGCCTCCATGGCTGCAAGAGTGGCTGCGGCAGGAGCAAAACCGAATGACCAACGAGTTGCAGGGCCGCGCCGCCCAGATCGCCGCGATGCGCGAGCGTGCCGAGGCGGACATGTTGCGCATCGGCATCGATATGGCGTTCATAGACCAGTTGGTCGAAGAGTTTTACCAACGGATCCAGGTGCACCCGCGACTTGGGCCTGTCTTCGAGGCGCGGCTGTCCGGTCGCTGGCCGGAGCATATGGAAAAGATGAAGCGCTTCTGGTCATCGATCGCCTTGAAGACCGGCGCCTATGGCGGCAAGCCCGTGCAGGCGCATGCTTCGGTCGAGGGGCTGGTGCCGGAAATGTTTCCGGAATGGCTGGGGCTATTCGCTGCGACGCTCGCGGATATCGCGCCGACGCCAGAGGCCCGCGACTGGTTCATGACAACGGCGGAGCGGATCGCCAAGAGCATGTTCCTGGCGCTTTTCTACAGTCCAGCCAACGACGCGCCGGCCGGTCCTCCTCCAGCCTAGGGCGCGAGCGTCGCACCGACGCTGGCTGCGACGACAAAGGCCGTTCCCAGCATCTGCAGCAGTGTCATCGGCTGCGACAGCACCAGGAAGCCTGCAAGCGCGCCGAGCGCTGGCTCCAGGCTCATCAGGATACCGAAGGAGGCTGTCGGCATGCGCCGCAGCGCCACCATCTCCAGCGCGTAGGGCAACAGCGGCACGAGGATGGCGAGGCCGAGCATTTCGCCCAGGCCTTCCCACGAGAGAGCACCTATCGAGGCCGGCAGGCCGAAGGGCGTGGCCACCAGGGCCGCCACCATGAGCGACATTGCCAGCCCCTCGAAACCCTTGAAGGCGGCGCCGACTTTCTTTGTGAGAACAATGTAGATCGCCCATCCGACAGCCGAGGCGAGCGCGAACATGACACCTGGCAGGTTGCCCACCCAGCCCTGTCCGTCGCGCGCCAGAAACAACACGCCAATGCCCGCCACCACTGGCCAGGCCAGCCGCCAGCCGATGCCATAGCCGAAGGCTGCAACGGAAAGCGGCCCCAGGAAGTCGATGGCCACAAGCAGCCCGAGCGGGATGCGCTGGATTGCCGCGAAGAACGACATCGTCATACAGGCCGTTACCGTGCCCAGCACCAGGGCGCCCAACCATTGCCGGCGGCTGTAGCGAAAGATCGGCGGGCGGACGATGGCGAGAAGAATAAGGGCTGCAAAGCCGAGCCGCAGCCAGCTGGCGCCAGCTGCGCCGTAGAGCCCGATGGCCGGCGACGAAAAAGCCGCGCCGAACTGGATCGACGTCATCGACAGCAGGCACATCAGTGCACCTGCGGCCATGCCGCCCTGTGGCGCCTCATTGGGGACCGGCATCAGCGGCGCACCGCCATCGCTTCCCATCGTCGCTGCGTGCTGATCCATGCCAATCCCCCCTTTGCTACCGCTCCTAGCGGGCGGCGGGCATGGCGGCAAACGCCAAATTGTCATGCTGACATCAGGAAAACCGATGGCTGCGGATCAGGCTTCCAGGCCCATCAGAACATTGGCGACGTTGAGGCCGATTTCCGGAACGCCGTAGCCGCCCTCCATGCAGGTGATCACGGGCAGGCCGACCGCGGCGATCATCGTCCCCATGCGGCTGAAATCCTCGGAGGCGAGCCTGAAGAAGGAGATCGGGTCGCGCTCGAACGTATCGACGCCGAGCGACAGCACAATTGCCTCGGCGCCTGACGCCTTGATGCGGGCGAGCGCATCGGCGAGCGCTGCAGACCAGGCAGACCAGGCAGTGTCGCGCGGCAGAGGATAATTGGCGTTGCACCCTTCGCCGGCGCCTGCCCCGATTTCGTCGGCGTAACCCCAGAAATAGGGGAAGGCATTGGCCGGCTCGCCGTGAAGCGAAGCAAAGAAGATATCGCTGCGCTGGTAGGTGATGTCCTGCGTGCCGTTGCCGTGGTGAAAATCGACGTCGAGGATGGCGACCTTTTTCGCGCCATGCTCGATCAGCCGTTCGGCTGCGACGGCGGCATTGTTGATGAAGCAATAGCCGCCGAAAAGATCGATACCGGCATGATGACCGGGCGGGCGGCAGAGCGCGAAGGCAAAGCGGTTACCGGCATTCAGCCAATCCGCGCCATCGAGGGCGCAACGCATGGCGGAAAGCGCGGCCTCATAGGTACCATCGGTGATGGAGGTCTCGGTAGCATTGGCATAGTAGCCGAGCATTCCGTCGATATCGTTGGGAATGCGCTGGGTGGAGCGGCGCACCGGCAGCGACGTCGCGATCGCCTCGCCTTCCGCTCCGCTTGCCTTCCACAGCTGCCAGACCTTGGAAAGAAAATCGAGATAGCCGGCGTCATGAACTGTCAGTGCGGTTTCGATCCCCTGCGGTCGCGGCGACACCACGTCGGAGAAACCGGCCTCCCGCACTGCCGCGAGGATCCACTCTGCGCGGAACGGCCCCTCGAACGGGGTCACCAGCAAGCCGCCATGGAGTTCCGTCTTTGCATCGCGCAGCTTGTGGTCTTCGGAATAGAAAATGCGCATTGGAGGCCCCCATTGTCGTCCGGGAGGATAGAACGGGGACGAGGCCACCGCTGTCAAGCGGCAGGAAGCCCTATCCGCTTGTAGAACAGCGTCACATCGCCGAGGCCACCTTGTGGCCAGGCGGCATAGTCCGGAATGATGCCTACCCTGTTCCATCCGAGGCGCGGATAGATGGCTTCGGCCGCGCTGCCGGTTGCGGTATCGAGCACCAGCAGGCTCTTGCCGTGCCTTGCCGCCTCCTGCTCGGCGGCTTCCGTGAGCAGCCGGGACACGCCCTTGCCCCGCGCAGAGCGGTGAACGAGCAGCTTCTTGAGGTCGCCGCGATGTCTCTGGTTTGGCATGCTGGCAAAGCCGATCTGCACCGTACCGACCATCTCACCATCGATCTCGGCGACAAACAGAAGCGTCTTTCCGGATGCCACGTCATCGGCGACGCCAATCCAGAAGGGAAGCGCATCCGTGACGTCGAAGGGGTGCATGAAACCGAGGGAGGCGCCGTCTTCGACGCAATCCACCAGGATTTCGGCAAGCTGCGGCCCTGCGCCGCGAGCCTGGTCGGCATCGAGCATGCGGATATCGATCATTGTTTTCTCCAGATTTTGGTCATCGGCCGCTCTGGTCGAGCACGATGCAATAGCGTGCGGGACGTTCGGTCGGATTGTGGAAGACGTGGCCCTCGCCAATGGGCATGAATAGGCAATCGCCAGCATGTAGCCGCTGGACGGCGGCGGCCGTGATCACCTCCATCTCGCCCTCGAACAGCCAGAGGTGCTGAGTGATGCCACGGCCGGCAGCATGCGGTGGAAAACTGACGCGGGCGCCGGGTGGAAACGAAATCTCGACGATCTCGACGGGCGAAGCGGTGCGCGCCGGCGAGACTGCGCGCCTCACATAGCCCGTCTCCGGATCCCGCCAGACTGGCTGCTCCTCGCGCCTCGCCAAGGGCGACGCGGCCCTGCCCTCGTCCGCGAAAAAGGCGGAAAGAGACAGACCGAGAGCCGCGCAAAGGCGCGCCAGCAGTGACGCGGTCGGGCTCGCCTCGGCGCGCTCGATCCGCGAGATCATGGCACGGCTGACGCCCGAGGACCGGGCCAACTCATCCAGTGTCAGCGCCTTATCGATTCGCAACTGTCGGATCCGGACGCCAACTGCAATGTCCAGTTCCTGTTCCATGACACCCTCAATTTCTACTATCAGAGAATATCGTAGTCATATCATGGAATCAACCCCCGTCATGCGCGGAGATTTGCCGCCTCGGGTGCTTTGCAAATTCCCTCAAAGCCCTGCACTGCACCCGTTTTCCGCTTTGCGGCTGAGGACGGCGCTGCTATATGGCGCGCATGAGCACCGATCCGAACCGCATCCCACTCGACCATATCCGCAACTTTTCCATTGTCGCCCATATCGACCATGGCAAATCGACGCTTGCCGACCGGCTGATCCAATCGACGGGCGGCCTTGCCGAACGCGACATGTCGGAGCAGGTGCTCGACAGCATGGACATCGAGCGCGAACGCGGCATCACCATCAAGGCTCAGACCGTGCGCCTGCACTACCAGGCCAACAACGGCGAAAAATACGTCCTCAACCTGATCGACACACCCGGCCACGTCGACTTCGCCTATGAAGTTTCGCGCTCGCTTTCGGCCTGCGAAGGCTCGCTGCTGGTGGTCGACGCGTCACAGGGCGTCGAGGCGCAGACGCTGGCCAACGTCTACCAGGCCATCGACAACAACCACGAGATCGTCACGGTCCTCAACAAGATAGACCTGCCCGCCGCCGAGCCCGACCGCATCCGCGAGCAGATCGAGGAAGTCATCGGCATCGACGCCAGCCAAGCCGTACTGATTTCGGCCAAGACCGGCTTTGGCATCCCCGAGGTTCTGGAAGCCATCGTCCACCAGCTGCCGGCGCCGAAAAGCGAGATGGGCGAAAAAGGCCCGCTGAAGGCGCTCTTGGTCGACAGCTGGTACGACACCTATCTCGGGGTCATGGTTCTGGTGCGGATCCTCGACGGCGTGTTGACCAAGGGCCAGACCATCCGAATGATGGGCACCGACGCAAAATACCAGGTCGAACGCGTTGGCGTGCTGACGCCAAAGATGCTGACCGTCGACAGCCTCGGCCCGGGCGAGATCGGCTTCTTCACCGGCTCGATCAAGGAAGTGGCAGACACCCGCGTCGGCGACACCATCACTGAAGACAAGAAGCCTACGGCCAAGGCGCTGCCGGGCTTCAAGCCGGCCCAGCCGGTCGTCTTCTGCGGGTTGTTCCCCGTCGATGCGGCCGACTTCGAGGATCTGCGCGCTGCCATGGGCAAGCTGCGCCTCAACGACGCCTCGTTCTCGTTCGAAATGGAATCATCTGCCGCTCTCGGCTTCGGTTTCCGCTGCGGCTTCCTCGGCCTCCTGCATCTCGAAATCATCCAGGAACGCCTCGAGCGCGAGTTCGATCTCGACCTCATCGCCACCGCGCCGTCTGTGGTCTACAAGCTCAACATGACCGACGGCAGCGAACGCGAGCTGCACAATCCGGCCGACATGCCGGATGTCGTGCGCATCTCGGAAATCCACGAGCCTTGGATCAAGGCGACCATCCTGACCCCGGACGACTACCTCGGTGGCATCCTCAAGCTCTGCCAGGATCGCCGTGGCGTCCAGACCGAGCTCACCTATGTCGGCAAGCGCGCCATGCTGACCTACGAGCTGCCGCTCAACGAAGTTGTGTTCGACTTCTACGACCGGCTGAAATCGATTTCCAAGGGCTATGCCTCCTTCGACTACCATCTCGACGGCTACAAGGAAGGCAACCTCGTGAAAATGTCGATCATGGTCAACGGCGAGCCGGTCGACGCGCTGTCGATGCTGGTACACCGGACCGCCGCCGAAAAGCGCGGCCGCGACATGTGCGAAAAGCTGAAGGACCTGATCCCGCGGCACATGTTCAAAATCCCGATCCAGGCAGCTATCGGCGGCAACGTCATTGCCCGCGAGACGATCTCGGCAATGCGCAAGGACGTGACCGCCAAGTGCTACGGCGGCGACGCCTCCCGCAAGCGCAAGCTGCTCGACAAGCAGAAGGCCGGCAAGAAGCGCATGCGCCAGTTCGGCAAGGTGGACATTCCGCAGGAAGCGTTTATCGCGGCGCTGAAGATGAGCGACGAGTGAGGGGAAGCCCTTTCAACGCATATGATTGAGGGCGCCAAGGCGCCCTTTTGCTGTCTTTTCTTCCCATTGAACAGGATGATCGGTCGATGTTTGCGCGGCAGCTCATTCGCAGACCTTCCCCATAAGCAACAAATACTCAAGGCTGCTCAGCCTGTTGAAAGCAAGTCCGAAGTTTCGACGATATCCGCGAAATCCGCTTTGAGATGCGCTATCGTCACATCGAAGATCGTCCGTGCGGACATGCTCTCACCGGGCAGGTCGAAGCCGATCACCGCGTCGCGGACGACACACATTCGAAAACCGAGATCCGCACCGGCGCGAACAGTGGAGTTAACACAAAATCCAGCAACTGCTCCGGTTACGACTAGATCTGTAATGGCGTTTGCCCGCAGATAGCTTTCCAATTCCGTTGAGGCAAAGCCTGACGACGTCGTCTTTATAAAAAGGGGTTCGCTTTCGAGCTCCCTGACGCACGCGATCGATTGGAAGCCGGGTGCATTCGGATGGAGGGGTGAAGCCGTATCGCCGTCCCTATGGCGGATGTGGATCACCGCACGACCCTCCTCACGGAATGACCTCGCAAGCGCGGCGATCTTGCCGGCCGCATCGCCATTGACATGATCCCGTCCTGCTTCAATACGATGCTGCATCAGCATCTGCATATCAATGATAACGAGTGCGGTCTTCATGCCCTGCTCACCTGCAATTGAATCGTCTGCCGTTGAGACGGTTACTTAGCACTTAAGACATTTCATTTGGCACGGATACAGAACGCTTGCCGGCAGCGAAAAAATCCTGCGCGTCAATTCCGCGACGCCGGAGGGAGCCAAGCAGATTGCCTGCGAAAACATACGTCATGTTTGCGCGTCACTCATCGCGTCTTGAGGGGATCCTGCGCTGATGAGGAAAAGTCTGTGCCTTTGGCCGCCATTGCGACGCAAGGCCGGACAAACTAAATTGACCGCCAAAGGAAAAACCGACATGACCGCAAAACCCCGCATCACCATCCTCTACTGCACCCAGTGCAACTGGCTGCTGCGCGCCGCGTGGATGGCGCAGGAGCTGCTGCAAACATTTGGCGACAGTCTCGGCGAGGTCGCCCTCCTGCCCGGGACCGGAGGCAATTTCGAGATCCGGGTGGACGGTGAGCTGATCTGGGAACGCAAGCGCGACGGTGGCTTTCCGGGCCCGAAGGAGTTGAAGCAGCGGGTCCGCGACATCATCGAACCCGGGCGCGATCTCGGCCACACCGACCGGGAGCGCAGCGAGAGTTAAGCCGATCAGCGGCGCTCCGGCAGGACGCAGCGCACTGGCCTGCCGCCCGGCGCCTTGTAGCTGTCGGTCAACGGGTCGTAGGAGCGGTAACGGTTCATGCAGCTTTGGCGGTGGAAGCTCGGATCGGCGGCAGGCACGCGCACCTTCGGCGGCAGCCTCGGGGGCTGGGGTCTGAAGATGAAGCGAGGCGGCCGCGCGCCGGGACTATAGTATCGGGGTCCCGTCTGGCCCAGCGGACGATAGTTTGGCCGCTGATAGCTCTGGCGCGGCCCGAATGTGAAGCAACCGCGCGTATCGCATGTCGTAGAGACCTCGATCGAAACCGCCGGAGGCTCTATCTTGGCGATGGCTGTCAGAGGCAAGGCTTGAGCTGATAGTGCAGTCAGTGAAGCCATGGCTACCACAGCCATCGGAACGAGGTTGCGAAACCGTGCGGCACAACCTCCCCTTGGAGCGCCGGGGCTCCATGCGGTAAATTTCATCATTTCCCGTGCCGCTTTCTTTCGCGCGTCATATGGTAGGCTATATAGGACACCATCATGTCCTGCCCAAATGCGCAGAGCCAAACCTGTTGCGTCCGAGCTTTTGCGTCGGTTGATCGATCTTCGGTCCTGCGCCATAAAGCCTTATCAATGTCGGGAGTTATCGCGTGAGCAGTCTGAAATTTGGAACGAGCGGCCTTCGCGGCCTTTCTGTCGATCTCGAAGGCCGCGCCTCGGCTCTCTATGCGATGGCATTTGCCCGTCATCTCCTCTCAAGCGGCCATGCCAGGGCCGGCGACCCCATTCTCGTCGGTCGAGATTTTCGCGAGTCGAGCCCATCAGTTGCTGCGACCTGCATCGGGGCGCTGGCGCGCGCCGGCCTCCTGCCGATCGACTGCGGCGCCATCGCCACGCCAGCGCTGGCGCTTTTTGGCCTGGAACTCGGAGCCGCGAGCCTGATGGTGACCGGCTCTCATATTCCGGCTGATCGCAACGGCATCAAATTCTACCGCCCGGATGGCGAAATCGACAAGCAGGACGAAGAAGCCATCACAGCGGAAGCGTGCGCCATCGGCGACACCGCCATCGATGCCTCGCCTGCCAGCGCGGATAAGCGCGGCGAGCAGGCTGAGGCACAGTTCTTGAGCCGCAACGCCGCACTGCTGCCAGCAGGCAGCCTTTCGGGCCTGACCGTCGGCGTCTACGAGCACAGCACGGTCGCCCGCGACCTGCTGGGGCAAGTCCTGGCTCATTACGGCGCCCGCGTCGTGCCGCTCGGTCGCTCCGACACATTCATCCCGGTCGATACAGAAGCCGTTTCTGCCCAGACGGTCGAACTGCTCCGCGGATGGACGAACGAACACCGGCTCGATGCCATCGTCTCCGCCGATGGCGACGGCGACCGGCCACTCGTCTCGGACGAACACGGCGAGCCGCTGCGCGGCGACCTCCTCGGTCTCATCGCCGCCAATTTCCTCGGTGCCGGCGTGCTTGTCACGCCTGTCACCTCCAATTCCGGTATCGAGACAGCCGGCCGCTACAGCGTCACCCGCACCCGCGTCGGCTCGCCCTATGTGATCGCTGGCATGAACGCCGCGCTGGCGGCCGGCCGGCCGGGCGTCATGGGTTTCGAGGCCAATGGCGGCACGTTGACGGCGAGCGCCTTTACCGTCAACGGCACGACCATCCATCCCCTGCCGACGCGCGACAGCTTTCTGCCAATCCTTGCCACGCTCCATGCCGCAGCGGCTTCGAAGAAGACGCTGTCCCAGGTCGCCGCCGGCTACAGCCTGCCCTTTGCCGCAGCCGACCGGCTGGAGAACTTCGCACTCGAGACCAGCGGCGCGCTGATGGCGCATCTGCGCGCCTCGAAGGGCAATCTGGCTGCGTTTCTGGCACCTGTTGGATCTGTGGCCTCAACGAGCGACATAGACGGCCTACAAGTCATGCTGGAAGACGGCCGGATGATCCATTTCCGTCCCTCGGGCAATGCCCCGGAAATGCGCTGCTATGTCGAGGCAGCCAGCGAAAACGAGGCAAAGACGCTTTTGGTCCAAGGACTTGATCTCGTCCGCAGTTATGCCCGAACGGGCCATTGAGTCGCTTTTTCTGGGAATGACATCAAAACTTCAAAAACGCTGTTGACAGCAGCGGACGACCCCCTTACATGCCTGACCGTCGCCCAGATGGCGGAATTGGTAGACGCGCCAGCTTCAGGTGCTGGTACCCGAAAGGGTGTGGAGGTTCGAGTCCTCTTCTGGGCACCATTCCATTTTTGATCTCTGCCAGATCAACAGCTTAGCTTTCACAATGATTGTTAGCGGACGCCCCTTCGGGGGTGTCTTTTGCTGTTTTTACGCTGCGCGAAACTCGTTGTTGGACGGGTCAGCGATTACGATTGTTGTATTGCCAGTAGCTGTAGTTGGGTGGGCGGGTGCTTTCGGAAATGACGCCGTTCTGGTCGCAAACGTAGACCAGGCGCGGATAGTCGCGGTAGAAGCTGCGATAGCCGAAATCGAGGTCGGCCAAGCGCGTCCAGCACTTAAACTTTTCTTTAAATTCCTGTGGTGCCGTGACGCCTGGCAAATTCTTGTAGGGATAGATCGGCTTGCTCCATGTGAGCTTACCCTCACCTTCGGCAAAGACGTGGTAGGGTGTCAGGGCAAACAGCGTGGCTCCGACCAGAGCAACTCTCATTATCCACATGAACGCCGACCCTTCTGCTGGGGGAACATTGCGCAACGCCCCATGCTGTCCGCATATAGTCATTAGCGGAACCGAGGGAAAGCCGGGAGCTTTACAAAGGCGGCGCGGCCTCATCACATCTTGCTGAAACCGATGTCCCAACGTAACAGCCTGTCACAAATGGCGATCCCGGACACGCTTGAACTCCCCCGGGCGGCGTGGCATTAGGTTGGGATGAGGAAAAGTTGCGATAACTGTAAGGCATATGTCCAATCATTTCCGGTTTTGTGACGTGTAAGTCGTGCTGATCTGTCAGGAGTTAGGTGAATGCTTGAACGGGTCGAGCGGAAGGATGCCGGTTACGGAATTGACAAGGCAGTCCCCGCGTCTCCGATTGTCATTTACGTCATCAACCTGGATCGCAGCATCGAGCGCTGGAACCGCCTCCGAAACCAGGCTGTCCAGCACGGCCTGAACCTTGTTCGCGTTGCAGCGGTGGATGGTCAATCAGTTCTTGAGGATGAGCGCGTCGGCTTTCATCCTCGCTCTTTCAGTTATCACAACGGCCGCACGATCCTCGCCGGCGAGTACGGCTGTTATCGAAGCCACCTGCTGGCACTTGAAACCTTCGTGGCCAGTGGGGATGCAATGGCCGTCATCATCGAGGACGATGTCGACCTCAACGCGGCACTTATCCCGCGGGCCATGGCGGCTGTCGCGGCCGTGTCCGCCACCGAGGGCAGCGTCATCAAGCTCGCCAATCACCGTAAGGTCGGTTTCAGGCCTGTCGCCATGACCGCGCTAGGCGATGTCGTCGGCCGCTGTCTGCATGGACCTCAGGGCTCGGCCGCATGCTACATCGTCACCCGCGAGGCGGCATTGAAGCTGGTAAAAAGGTTGAATACGGTTCTGTTGCCTTACGATGTCGCTCTCGAACGGGGCTGGTCCACCGGCGTCCAGACGTTTTCGACGGAAGACAATCTCGTGACATTCAGCCCACATCGAAGAGATACGACGATCGGCAAGAGGTCGCATTACAAGGCTGCCAAGCGACACTTCATGCTGCGCATGACGACCCACTGGTTCCGCGCCCACGACCAGCTGCGACGATGGTTCTATGCGACATGGGGATGCCAACGGATCAGCCGCTAGAAAATCCAGGCGCTAAGCGAACACAGAAGACCGCGAACCGGTCTATGCGGCGGTATCTGCCTCGCGTTCGCGAAATACCAGATCAACCACATCTCCGTTCGGGGCATAGCCGGAGACCAGCATCTTCAGGATGGCCTGCGCGAGCGGAATGTCATTTTCATCCAATGCCTTCTCCAGCGCCGCCAGGCGTTCGGTCAATTCCGGCCACCTAAGAAAATCCTCGCGAGCCCGCATGATGCGCGGATGCGGCGTCGGCTGTGGATTGTCGCCGATCAGCAGTTCCTCGAATAGTTTTTCGCCGGGACGCAGGCCGGTAATCCGCAATTCGATATCGCCCTCCGGATTATCGTCGTCCAGAACGCTGAAGCCGGAAAGCTCAACCATGCGACGGGCGAGATCAACAATGCGGACCGGCTCTCCCATGTCGAGCAGAAAGACATCGCCGCCCGAGGCCATGGCGCCTGCCTGGATGACCAGTTGCGAGGCTTCCGGGATTGTCATGAAATAGCGGGTGATCTCCGGATGGGTAAGCGTAACCGGGCCCCCGTCGCGGATCTGCTGGCGAAACAGCGGCACGACGGAACCCGATGAACCCAGCACGTTGCCGAAGCGGACCATCGAAAAACTCGTGGTCGTACCGCTGGTGACGCGATCGGCGTCGAGGGCCTGCAGCACCATCTCCGCCAGTCGCTTGCTCGCGCCCATGATATTGGTCGGGCGAACCGCCTTGTCCGTGCTGATGAGGACGAAATTCTCGACTCCCGCCTTTTGGGCTGCCTTGGCTGCGGCGACGGTCCCGGTGACGTTGTTCTTGATGCCTTCGGCAGGGTTGTACTCGACGAGCGGCACGTGCTTGTAGGCGGCAGCGTGGTAGACGGTGCTCGGCTTCCAGGCCGACATGATCTGCTCCAGACGCGGGCCGTCGCGAACGGAGGCAAGAAAAGGGATGATGCGGATCTCGGCATCCTGGATCGCCATCGCCGCCTTCTCAAGCTCGCCCAGGATGAGATAGAGGCCGAATTCGTTCTGCTCTACCAGCAACAGGCTCGAGGGACGGTTCTTGACGATCTGCCGGCACAACTCACTGCCGATCGAGCCTCCCGCACCGGTCACCATGACGACCTTTCCGCGAATATTGCGATCGAGCAAAGCCTGGTCGGGCGCGATGACATCGCGGCCCAGCAGGTCCTCGATATCGAGTTCCCGCAAGTCGGACACGGCCACACGTCCCTGCGCCAAGGCGGTCAGGTCGGGCATAGTGCGGACGGTCACGCGGGCCTTGCGAATCGCCTCCAGAATCTCGTTGCGGCGTTGCCGGGTCGCATTCGGCAACGCCAGCAACACGTCGCGTGTCTCGCCAGTAGCGACGAGTGCCGGCAGGTCGGCAGGATCGTAGATTGGAAGCCCGGCCATGATGCTGCCATGCAAGTGTCTGTCATCGTCGAGAAAGCCGACGACGTTTAGCTCAGAGCTGGCAGCAAGGGCTGCGGCGAGCTGACGACCGGAGGCGCCGGCGCCATAGATCAGAACTTTCGCCAGCGAGTTGCGGTTCAGAAGCCGCTGATAAGCGTTTCCGAGCCAGTAGCGGGTCCACATGCGCGACAACCCGACGGCGATCAGCAACAGCAACGGCTGCAATATGCCGACGGTGCGCGGCACGCCTGGAATGCTGATCGCGGTGAAGATCGTCATGAAGGCCAGGCCGTAGATCGCCACCGCCTTGACCACCGTCATGAACGCTGACAGCCCGGCATAGCGGAAGATCGCGCGGTAAAGCCCCAGCACGATGAAGATCGGTATCGCAAGCAGGAGCGAAACAAAGGCGGGGACCCATTCGACACCCTCGAGGATCACCCACCCGTCAAGTCGCAGGCAATAGGCAAACCACACCGTAAGTACACAGAGGCTTGAATCAACCAGGAGTGCAAAGGCGCGCTTTGTTACGCGCGGCAAAGCCAAAAAGGGCAGAACGAGCCGATCGGCAGGTACCATCAACAATTTCCTCAGGCGCCGGTCATCCCAGTCCGCAATTGCATTTCCTCCGGGCATATTCGCCCGTCTCCAGCACACCAAGTATCTCTTGCTGCTTCCAACAGCAAAAGGCAATTGCGCGAGACAGCCGCGCGTCGTCTTTAGCAACGCTATAGCGCAAAATCACCGCTCGCGGCAAAAGGAAAACCTCCGGCGCGGTTATTGTTTTGAAAGGGATAATCCCAAGTCCTTAAACGGGTGGCAGATCTGCGGATGCCAATCTCTGGACCTGCCGGGAACCTGTCTGTATGCAGAGAGTATAAACGCGCGGCCGAGACCGCTAACCCGTGGGCGACTGATATGAAAATCTCGATCGCTGACATGGCGCGCAGGTTTGCGATGCTTTCGGCGGCTCTGACAGGGCTCGTGACCTTCGCCGGCAGCGGCGAGGCAGCGGGGCTTTGCTATCGCGGGATCAATCTCTCGGGCGCTGAGTACGGTGATCGCGATGGCGTCGCAGGGACGGACTACACCTATCCTACGCAGGCAACCGTGCATTACTTTGCCGGCAAGGACATGAATGTCGTGCGCCTGCCTTTCCTTTGGGAGAGGCTTCAGCCCAAGCTGAACGAGAAACTCGATGACGAAGAACTTTCGCGCCTGAAGGCGGCCGTCGACCGGATCCACAAGAACGGCATGACGGTCATTCTCGACCCGCACAATTACGCCCGTTACGACAAGGTGACGATTTCGCAGGATCCGGTCACCGATGATGCATTCGGTGACTTCTGGTCCCGGCTTGGCGGCGCCTTCGCCAACCAGCCAAGCACAGTCTTCGGCCTGATGAACGAGCCAAACGATATCAAGGCGCCGGACTGGCTGAAAGCAGCCAATACCGCGATCGGCAGGATCCGCGCGGTCGGCGCCCGCAATCTCATCCTTGTTCCCGGGACAATCTGGACCGGCGCCCACTCATGGAGCGAGGACAGGCTCGGCGGCGGCTCCAACGCCGACGTCATGCTTGGCGTAACGGACCCGCTCGATTTCTACGCCTACGAATTTCACCAGTATCTCGATGCTGACTGGTCGGGAACCCATGCTCTCTGCGAAGGCACTGACAAGGCACGCACCGGTATCACTGAAGTCACCAACTGGCTGAGGCAGAACCATAAACGGGGATTTCTGGGCGAGTTCGGCGCCGCCGGCAATCAGCCCTGCCTCGATGGGCTTCAGAGTATGCTCGACATCCTAGGCAAGAACAGCGACGTCTGGCTCGGCTGGAGCTATTGGGCGGCGGGCGACTGGTGGCCGGAGAGCGAGCCGCTTAACGTGCAACCGCGCAAGACACCGGACCGGCCGCAGATGGCGCTGCTGGCAACTGTGGCCAAGAACCAGCGTATGGCGAAAGCATGCAGCGCGACCGTAAAATAAGCGAGAGCAAAGACCGGCGATGGTCCGCAGGGACACGACTTGTCTTTCCCGGACCGCGCTTCCACTCCGCATCGCTATGGGCTACCGGCTTGGGGCAAACGTGATGCGCGACAGCGAAAACAGCAATGTCCAGGAAATTGGCTTCATCCTGATCCCAGGCTTCGCGCTGATGTGCTATGCCTCGGCGGTGGAGCCGCTGAGGGCGGCCAATCTCCTTGCCGGTCGGGAAATCTATCGCTTTCGTGTGTTCTCACCGCAAGGTGTATTCGCAGTCGCCTCGAATGGCGTGCAGGTGCCCGCGGAACCTCTGCCGGGTCGCGGTGAGCGGCTGCACACGGTCTTCGTGGTTGCCGGCGGCCATCCGGACGAATGGAACTGGCCAGGCGTCTATAGCGCGCTCCGGGCGCTCGATCGGGACGGGGTACGCATCGGCGGCATCTCTGGTGGGCCGTACCTGCTGGCCGCAGCCGGACTTCTCTCCGGCGAGCGCTTCACCATCCACTGGGAGCATGCCCCGGCGCTAATCGAGGATTTTCCCGGCATGACACCGCTGCAGGCGCGCTACATCATCGACGGCAAGCGGCTGACCTGCGGCGGTGGCGTCGCGCCACTTGACATGCTGCACGCGATCATTGCGGCCCGCATGGGTGCAGATTTTGCCCGCCGGGTGAGCGACTGGTACCTGCACAGGCATGTCAGTTCGGCCGCAGAGCCGCAGCGGGCTTCCGAGGCCGAGCGCCATGGCACGCACCATCCTATCCTGCTTGCGGTGATCGAGAAGATGGAGACGACGATCGAGCAGCCGCTCGATCGCAAGGCGATGGCGATCTTCGCGCGGATCACGCCCCGCCATCTCGACCGGCTGTTTGCAACCAGACTTAACTCGACATTCCTTTCCGAATACCGCCGGATAAGGCTGGCCCACGCACGAAAGCTGCTGCAGCAGAGCAGCCTTTCCATCTCGGAGATTGCCTTTGCCTGCGGCTTCTCCAACCCCGGACATTTTTCGCGCTGCTACCGGCAGGCTTACGGCGGATCTCCGAAAACTGACCGCAAGACAAACTGAAGCATTCAATCGATCTTTCTTTAAAGGAAATTTATTTTCTTCCTAGTTGAAGATACTTGAGATTCTTGCTAGGCCTCTCGCAACGATCACTCGGAGAATTTTATCATGTGCGGCATTGTCGGCCTGTTCCTCAAGGACAAAAGCCTGGAACCCCAGCTGGGCGCGATGCTGTCCACGATGCTGGTGACGATGACCGACCGTGGGCCGGATTCGGCTGGTATCGCGATCTACGGGGGCTCTCAAGGGCGCGACGCCAAGATCACCGTGCAATCCGCGACGCCTGCGAAGGATTTTGCCGGACTTCAGGCAGAGCTGGAAGAGGCGCTGGGGCAGACGATTGCGGTTGAGATCAAGAGCAGCCATGCCGTCATTACACTCCCGAAAGACAAGCTGGATGATGCCCGCTCGGCGCTGGGCGAACTTCGCCCGGATATCCGCGTGATGAGCAGCGGCGATTCGATCGAGATCTATAAGGAAACCGGCCTGCCGCGCGATGTCGTGGCGCGCTTCGGCGTCGCCGACATGTCCGGTACGCACGGCATCGGCCACACCCGCATGGCGACGGAGTCTGCGGTCACCACGCTCGGCGCCCATCCGTTTTCCACAGGCTCGGACCAGTGCCTGGTGCACAACGGCTCGCTCTCCAACCACAACAACCTGCGCCGCTCGCTAAAGCATCAGGGCATGCGCTTCGAGACAGAGAACGATTCCGAAGTCGCGGCCGCCTATCTGACGGCTGAAATGGCCAAGGGCAAAAACCTTGGAGCGGCACTGGAAGGTGCTGTCGACGATCTCGACGGCTTCTTCACCTTCGTCGTCGGCACCAAATCCGGTTTCGGCGTGCTGCGCGATGCCATCGCCTGCAAGCCTGCCGTGATGGCCGAGACCGACCAGTATGTCGCCTTCGGTTCGGAATACCGGGCATTGGTCAGCCTGCCCGGCATCGAGGCCGCGCGTGTCTGGGAGCCGGAGCCAGCGACCGTTTACTTCTGGGAGCACTGAACTGGCTCTACGCCGGATGCTTCTATCCCCTTCCAAGTTACCAATTGCAGGACAGAACATGCCCACCTTCGATCTGGCGATCACGCCGCTCCGCGATCTCAATCAGGCCCTGCATGACATTTCGCCGGGATCCAACGATCTGCATTTCGAGGTGATCAACCCCCGCGGCAGCCATGCCGTCGCTTGCGGCGTGCATGCGCCGGTTGCCATCGATGTGCAGGGCAATGTCGGCTATTATTGCGGCGGAATGAACGAAGACGCCACCATCACCATCCACGGATCGGCCGGGCCCGGTGTCGGCGAAAACATGATGTCCGGGACGATTGTCGTCAAAGGCGACGCTTCGCAATATGCCGGCGCCACGGCCTGCGGCGGCATGCTGGTGATCGAGGGTAACGCCTCGTCGCGTTGCGGCATTTCGATGAAGGGCGTCGATATCGTCGTGCGCGGCAGCATCGGCCACATGTCCGCCTTCATGGCACAGGCCGGTAACCTGGTCGTCCTCGGCGATGCCGGCGATGCGCTGGGCGACTCGCTCTACGAAGCAAAGATTTTCGTGCGCGGTACGGTGAAAAGCCTGGGCGCGGACTGCATCGCCAAGGAGATGAAGCCGAAACACCTGAGGTTGCTGGCCGAACTGCTGGAAAAGGCCGGCATCACAGACGTCAAGCCGGAGGAATTCAACCGCTACGGCTCGGCGCGCAAGCTCTACACATTCAATGTCGACAATGCGGACGCCTATTGAGCGTCAGACCAAAGCAGGCAGCGGGGACTTTCCGCTGCGACAAAAAAACAATGCGATCAATCGAGGTCCGCCATGAGCTACCAGAACCCGCCGACCACGCCACGTTCCTCGGCAACCTTCGACGAATATACCATGTCGGAAATCCGCCGGGCTGCGGCAACCGGCATCTATGACATCAGAGGCGGCGGCGCCAAGCGCAAGCTGCCGCACTTCGACGACCTTTTGTTCCTTGGCGCGTCGATCTCGCGCTATCCGCTCGAAGGCTACCGCGAAAAGTGCGAGACCAATGTCGTGCTTGGCAGTCGCTTCGCCAAGAAGCCGATCGAACTGAAGATCCCAATCACCATTGCCGGCATGAGCTTCGGATCGCTATCAGGCCCGGCCAAGGAAGCACTCGGCCGTGGCGCGACGATCGCCGGCACTTCGACCACCACGGGCGACGGCGGGATGACGGAGGAGGAGCGCGGCCATTCGCAGATCCTCGTCTACCAGTACCTGCCATCGCGCTACGGCATGAACCCCAAGGACCTGCGCCGCGCCGACGCTATCGAGATCGTCATCGGCCAGGGTGCCAAGCCCGGTGGCGGCGGCATGCTGCTTGGCCAGAAGATATCGGACCGGGTTGCGGACATGCGCACCCTGCCGAAGGGCATCGACCAGCGCTCAGCCTCGCGCCATCCTGATTGGACCGGGCCCGACGATCTTGAGATCAAGATCATGGAGTTGCGCGAAATCACCAACTGGGAAAAGCCTATCTATGTGAAGGTCGGCGGCTCCCGTCCCTATTATGACACGGCACTTGCGGTAAAAGCGGGCGCAGATGTTGTGGTACTCGATGGCATGCAGGGCGGCACGGCAGCGACGCAGGAAGTGTTCATCGAGAATGTCGGCATGCCGACGCTCGCCTGCATCCGCCCCGCAGTACAGGCGCTGCAGGATCTCGGCATGCATCGCAAGGTGCAGCTGATCATTTCTGGCGGTATCCGCAACGGCGCCGATGTTGCGAAGGCTCTGGCGCTCGGCGCCGATGCCGTGTCGATCGGAACGGCGGCACTGGTTGCCATTGGCGAAAACGATCCGCGCTGGGCAGCAGAATATGCAGCACTCGGCACGACAGCCGAAGCCTATGACGACTGGCATGAGGGCAAAGACCCGGCGGGGATCACCACCCAGGATCCGGAACTGATGAAGCGTGTCGATCCGGTTGCTGCCGGACGCCGCCTTGCCAATTATCTGAAGGTGATGACGCTGGAGGCGCAGACGATCGCCAGGGCCTGTGGCAAGAACCATGTGCACAATCTGGAGCCGGAAGATCTGTGCGCGTTGACGATCGAGGCGTCGGCCATGGCGCAGGTGCCGCTGGCCGGTACCTCCTGGATCCCCGGCAAGGGCGGCTTCTGACATGGCCGTATATACTGCGACCATTTTGTGGGAGCGGGGGGCGGCAGAGCCGTTCACCGACAATCGCTATGGTCGCGGACATTCCTGGTCGTTCGACGGCGGTGTCAGCGTTCGCGCCTCATCCTCGCCGCACGTGGTACCGCGCTACTCGGATCCATCCGGCATCGATCCGGAGGAAGCCTTTGTTGCCAGCCTTTCGTCCTGCCATATGCTGACGTTTCTCTATCTCGTGGCCAAGCGCGGCTTCGTGGTCAACCGCTACGAGGATGTCGCCGAAGGCGTGATGGCAAAGAACGAGAACGGCCGCATGTGGGTCGCCAAAGTTGTGTTGCGTCCGCTTATTGTCTGGGAGGGCAATGGTCCGGACGCGAAGGTGGCTGCCGAACTGCATCACCTGGCCCATGAAGAATGCTTTATCGCGAATTCGGTGCGCACGGAGGTGTCCTGCGAACCCGTAGACTGACAGGCCGGAAAGGCCGCAGCGAAAACCAAATGGGGAACTGCACGATGACGATCAATCTCGAGACGTGGGCGAAGGAACGCGGCGTCAAATACTTCATGATCAGCTACACCGACCTGTTCGGCGGCCAGCGGGCGAAGCTCGTACCAAGCCAGGCGATTGCAGGCATGCAGGCCGACGGTGCCGGTTTCGCTGGCTTTGCCACCTGGCTCGACATGACGCCGGCGCATCCGGATCTGTTTGCAGTGCCCGATGCCTCATCGGCCATCCAGCTGCCGTGGAAGAAGGATGTTGCCTGGGTTGCAGCCGATTGTGTGATGGAGGGCAAGCTGGTCGAGCAGGCGCCGCGCAACGTGCTGAAGAAGCTGATTGGCGAGGCCGAGGCGCTCGGAAAGCGCGTCAAGACGGGTGTGGAGGCCGAGTTCTTCCTGATCACGGCCGACGGCGAACAGATCTCCGACAAATACGATACGGCCGACAAGCCCTGCTACGACCAGCAGGCGGTCATGCGCCGCTATGACGTCATCACCGAGATCTGCGACTACATGCTGGAGCTCGGCTGGCGCCCGTACCAGAACGACCACGAGGATGCAAACGGCCAGTTCGAGATGAACTGGGAGTTCGACGACGCTCTCATCACCGCAGACAAGCATTCCTTCTTCAAGTTCATGGTCAAGTCCGTTGCCGAAAAGCACGGGCTGCGCGCCACGTTCATGCCCAAGCCCTTCAAGGGCCTGACCGGCAACGGCTGCCATTGCCACATCTCGGTCTGGGATACCGACGGCAAGACCAACGTCTTTGCCGACAAAAGCATGGATTTCGGGCTATCGGCCGAGGGCCGCCAGTTTCTCGGCGGTATCATGAAGCATGCCTCGGCGCTGGCGGCGATCACCAATCCGACCGTGAATTCCTACAAGCGCATCAATGCGCCGCGCACGACCTCCGGCGCCACTTGGTCGCCGAACACGGTGACATGGACCGGCAACAACCGCACCCACATGGTGCGCGTACCCGGGCCGGGCCGCTTCGAGCTGCGGCTGCCCGATGGCGCGGTCAATCCGTACCTGCTGCAGGCGGTAATCATCGCTGCCGGCCTCGACGGGCTGAACACCAATGCCGATCCCGGCAGGCACTACAACATCGACATGTATGCCGAAGGCCATCTCGTGAAGGACGCGCCGCGTCTGCCGCTGAACCTTCTCGACGCCTTGCGTGAATACGACAAGGACGAGGGACTAAAGCAGGCGATGGGCCTCGAATTCTCCGCCGCATTCGTCAAGCTCAAGCACCAGGAATGGAACACCTATGCCTCGCATTTCACCCAGTGGGAGCGCGATACGACGCTGGACATCTAGGATGGCGGCATTTGGAAATCCCGCGCAAGCACTTCCCTGCCAACGGCGGGGATACGCGTTCCGACGACGCAATGGGAACGGGATTTTCGCTTGCCTGCCGTAATCTGCAAGCGAATGGGCTGCGGGCTTGCAAGGCGATCTACGCGCCTGTAGCCCCTGGCTTTGCGGATTGCGCTGCGCATCCGGCTATCCGGCGCCCATGCTTTGATTTATGCAGGTCCAAAACCTGCGAATGAGGGAACAGACATGAAGAGCTACGTGCTGACGGTATCCTGCCAATCGACGCGCGGAATCGTTGCGGCCATTTCAACCTATCTGGCGGCCCAGGGTTGCAACATCGTCGATTCGTCGCAATTCGACGATCTCGATACCGGCAAGTTCTTCATGCGCGTCAGCTTCATGTCCGAGGAGGGCATCGCACAGGAGGCGCTGGTCGAGGGCTTCAAGCCGATAGCCGCGACCTTCGAGATGGATGCCGAAATCCATGATGCGACGAAGCGCATGAAAGTACTGCTGATGGTATCGCGCTTCGGCCATTGTCTCAACGACCTGCTCTATCGCTGGAAGATCGGCGCTCTACCGATCGACATTGTCGGCGTCGTATCCAATCATTTCGAATACCAGAAGGTCGTCGTCAACCATGACATCCCCTTTCACCACATCAAGGTGACGAAGGAAAACAAGTTGAAGGCCGAAGCGGAGATCATGGACGTTGCCGAGCAGACCGGCACGGAGCTGATCGTGCTTGCCCGCTATATGCAAATCCTTTCAGACGACATGTGCCGCAAGATGTCGGGGCGGATCATCAATATCCACCACTCCTTCCTGCCGAGCTTCAAAGGGGCCAACCCCTACAAGCAAGCCTATGAGCGCGGCGTCAAGCTGATCGGCGCAACGGCGCACTATGTCACCGCCGATCTCGACGAAGGCCCGATCATCGAGCAGGATACCGCACGGGTTACCCACGCGCAAAGCGCCGAGGACTATGTATCCATCGGTCGCGACGTCGAGAGCCAGGTGCTCGCCCGCGCCATCCACGCCCATATCCATCACCGGACCTTCATCAACGGCAACCGAACAGTCGTCTTCCCGGCAAGCCCCGGCAGCTATGCTTCGGAGCGCATGGGTTAGCCGGACATAACGGCGAGCAAAATCGACATTCGCGGCGTTTGCGCCCCGGCTGATTGCATCTTTGTCTTGTGGCTGCCAGGATTTGCCGTATCTGCTTCTCGCAGTAAGTGATCCGGGGGGTGTCATGACCGACCAAGCGCTCGTCAACCGCATGCAATTGCCGAGGCCCGAAGTCACGGCGGCAGACGCTGCCGAAATTGCCGCGACCTATTATGGTCTCTCGGGCGAGTTCATCGAACTTGGCAGCCAGCAGGACCGGAACTTCCGGCTCGATACCGGCGAAGCGCGCTATGTGCTGAAAATTTGCCACGCGGACTATGCCACCGTCGAACTCGAAGCGCAGAATGCCGCGCTTCGCTATCTTCGCGCGATGGACGGGGCACCGCGCGTTCCGGAGATCATCCCGACAGTCGGCGGTGCCGAGATTGTCGCTTTGAGCATCAGCGACCAGGACCTCCAGATCCGGCTCCTGAGCTATGTCGAGGGCCAGGGCCTGACGCGCCGCAAGCATCTGCCGACAGCGACGGTGGCGGCTCTCGGGACGCTTTGCGCCGGACTGGCAAAGTCGCTTTCCGGTTTCGACCATCACGGGCTCGACCGTACACTGCAGTGGGATCTGCGCCGGGCCGGGCCGGTGGCGGTGCATTTGCTGTCGGCGATCACAAATCACGAGGCCCGCGACCGCATCGCCAAGGCCATGGTGACCGCAGTCAAGCGCATCCAGCCGCTGGCGACGCAATTGCGCGTGCAGCCGGTGCACCACGACGTGACCGGCGACAATGTGGTGGCGCGGCCGGATGGTTATGGCAATCTCATTCCCGATGGCGTGATCGACTTCGGCGACATCATCAAGGGCTGGGTGGTCGGCGACCTCGCCGTGACATGCGCCTCGCTTCTGCATCATGCGGATGGCGATCCCCTGTTTATCCTGCCGACGGTTGCGGCCTACCATGCCGTGATGCCGCTAAGTGGGGTCGAGTTGCAAGCTCTGTGGCCGCTGATCGTCGCGCGCGCCGTGATCCTTGTGGCGAGCAGCGAGCAGCAGCTGGCGATCGATCCCGACAATAGTTATGTCCGTGACAACATCGTCCTCGAGCGCGAGATCTTCGAGGTCGCGACGTCCACCAATGCCGATTTCATGGACGCTGCCATTCTGAGGGCAGTCGGCATCGATCCGCCGCCGATCGACACCTCGGCGTGGATGCCGCTGCTTGAAAGCATTGACACCGCGGATATTCTTTCGCTCAACCTGTCGACAACGAGCCCGCTGCTGGACGATGGCAATTGGCTGGAGCCTGATATCGATTGGCGACTGCTGGCGAAGGCAGCCAGCGAGACGGGATTGGCAGCGACGCGGTACGGAGAGTTCCGCCTGTCGCTGACAGAGCCACTTGCCCTGCAGCCGCCAAAGAATTTTGCCCTGCACTGCGACGTCTGCCTGCCCGCCGGCACCATCGTCAACGCACCCTTTGCCGGCAGCATCATCAACGACAACCAGCATCTGGTGCTGGTAGGACTGGATGTCTGCCTGCACCTCGACGGCATCGCCTGCAGCCTGGAAGACAATGCCGAGATTGCTGCCGGCTATGCGCTCGGAACGATAGCCGGCAACGAGGGCTCGGTCGGCGGGTTGCGGGTGCAGCTTTGCCGCAGTCCGGCGCTGGTGCCGCCGCTGCTGTGTGCCCGCCATGCGGCCCCGGCCTGGTCGGCGCTTTGCCCGTCACCGTCTGCGTTGCTCGGGCCTGGGGTTGAAGCCCCCAAGGGAAGCGGCGCCGAAAAGCTGGCCTGTCGGATGAGCCATCTGGCGGCCTCACAGAAACACTATTACTCAAACCCGCCGCAGATCGAGCGCGGCTGGCGCGAATATCTCTTCGATGTCGAAGGACGCACCTATCTCGACATGATCAACAACGTCACGATCCTCGGTCATGCCCATCCGCGTCTCAACGCGGCGATTGGCCGGCAATGGTCGCTGCTTAATACCAACTCGCGTTTTCACTATGCGGCAATCGCGGATTTCTCGGAGCGGCTGGCCGCACTTGCGCCGAAGGGCCTCGACTGCGTGTTCCTGGTCAACAGCGGTTCGGAAGCGAACGACCTCGCTTTGCGGCTTGCCTGGGCCTATACCGGCGCCCGCAACATGCTCTGCCTGAAGGAGGGCTATCATGGCTGGTCGGTCGCCAGCGACGCGGTCTCGACTTCGCTTGCCGATAACCCGCAGGCCCTGACAACGCGGCCAGACTGGGTGCATGCAGCCCCGGCGCCGAACAGCTTTCGCGGGCAGTTTCGCGGACCGGACGCCGGCAACGCCTATGTCGAAGCAACGAGGCCATTGATCGATGCCGTCCGTGAAAGTGGCGAGGGCCTGGCTGGCGTTATTGCAGAATCACTCTGCGGCAATGCCGGCGGAATCGTGCTGCCCGACGGCTACCTCAGCCAGATCTATGCGCTCGTGCGCGACGCTGGCGGCGTCTGCATCGCCGACGAGGTGCAGATCGGCTATGGCCGGCTCGGGGATTTTTTCTGGGGGTTCGAACAGCAGGGCGTGGTCCCCGATATCATTACGATTGCCAAGGGCATGGGCAACGGCCACCCTCTCGGTGCTGTCATCACCAGCAGGCCGATTGCCGATGCGCTGGAACGGCAAGGCTATTTCTTCTCCTCGACAGGTGGAAGTCCGGTTAGTTCGATCGTCGGCATGACGGTGCTCGACATCCTGGAGGACGAGGCGCTGCAGAACAATGCTCGAGTTGTCGGTGAACATCTGAAGGCCCGGATGGTGTCGATGATCGAGCGCTTTCCCCTGATCGGGGCGGTACATGGCATGGGGCTCTATCTAGGCCTGGAACTGATCACTGACCGTGATTCGCTTGCGCCTGCAACCATGGAGGCGGCAGTACTTTGCGATAGGCTGCTGGAACTCGGCGTCATCGTGCAGCCGACCGGCGATCACCTCAACGTGTTGAAGATCAAGCCGCCACTTTGTATCAGCAGGGAGAGCGCCGAGTTTTTCCTGCAAGCCCTGGAAAAGGCGCTCATCGAAGCTTCGGAGAGCCTGGGTTGGGCCGTTAACCATTAGGGTCATTTGGCGACCCGGCTGATTTTCAACCGTTGGGGGATTGTCCTGCTGATCCCGAATTCCTATCTCTGGGTCGTCGGAGAAGAAGCGAATCCCGGCTTCAGGCATCTTAGGAAGAACGGATTATCTTTCGCAGATATGCTCGGCAGCTGGAACGATATTTCGACGACAGGCAAAATTTTGACATCGACCGGAATATGTTTGCGATGGAAACCGGGCTATAGTCTACCAATCGAGTAGATATATCTGGCTCCATCGTCCGGTCTCCGGCCATTGCGGGAGACCTCAAAAGTGCAACGCCAACGCAAGGGAAGTGACATGAGAAAAGACACACTTATCGCATGCCCGCCTTGGGAGCTTGTGCTGGACCAAGACTGCTCGGGCTTCCGCTCCGGCCCGCGCTGTCGAATGTGACGTTCGTCCCTTTCGGAACAACATCGTCATTTTTCCATAACCGTGCATAGCGCGGTGGGAGTATCGCATGAAGAAGCAAGTTATCGAATATGCAGGCGTGCCTGTCGGTATCGTCGTCCCTGACGAAGATCAATTGCGGTTCATTGCCGTGAAATACCATGTCCATGATCTGGATGAGCGTCGCTTCGGCAGCGCTGACGAAGTCAGGCTCGCCATTCGCGACCTCCTGGCACGCAGCCCTGCAAAGCCCATCCACGTCTAGGCTCAGTTGCGGGCCAAGCCGGCATTAACGCTCAAAACCTGCCAAGCAAGACCGGTTCAGCGGAAGCTGTGCCGGTCTTGTCTTTTCCAATGCCTTGCGATCCTATCGCCACAAGACCATAGCGACAGGATATTCCCGTGACCGTTTCCCGCAATCTGCTGACTGACATAGAGGGTGTTTCCGTCGGCCACTGCACCGACCTAAAGCTCGGGTCCGGTGTCACCGTCATCGTCTTCGACGCACCGGCCGTTGCTTCCGGCACGGTGATGGGCGGCGCGCCCGGCGGGCGGGATACGGCGCTGCTCGACCCCTCGATGTCGGTGGGCACAGTGGATGCGCTCGTGCTGTCAGGCGGCTCTGCATTCGGGCTGGATGCAGCGGGCGGCGTGCAGGCAGGGCTTCGCGAAATTGGACGCGGATTGCAGGTCGGCACCACCCGCGTGCCGATCGTGCCGCAGGCGATCCTGATGGATCTGCTGAACGGAGGAGACAAGGACTGGGGCCTGCATTCCCCCTATCGCGACATGGGCTATCAGGCATTCGTCGCAGCGACCAAGGGCGAATTTGCCCTCGGAAGCGTCGGCGCCGGCACTGGGGCCACAACGGCAACGGTCAAGGGCGGCCTTGGCTCGGCGAGTGCTGTCACAAGCGGCGGACACCGAATTGCCGCGCTGGTCGCAGTGAATGCGCTGGGCACGCCCACCATCGGAGACGGTCCGCATTTCTGGGCCGCGCCATTCGAGGAGAACACCGAATTCGGAGGTCTTGGCATGCCTCCCGCCATTTCCACGGCAGACCGGGCAATGCGGTTGAAGGGGGTCAATATCACGGCAACCACCATCGGCGTCGTCGTCACGGATGCCATCGTCACCAAGGCGGAGGCACACCGGCTGTCGATCATGGCGCAGGACGGACTGGCTCGTGCCCTGTTGCCGGCCCATCTGCCATTCGACGGCGACACAGTCTTTGCAGCATCGACCGGCGCCCGGCCGATGGCAGGGATGATCGACTTTCTCGAACTCTGCCAGCTCTCGACGACGGTGATGGCACGCGCGATTGCACGTGGCGTCTATCAGGCAACTGCCCTGCCCTTCGCCGGCGCACAGCCTGCCTGGCGTGACCGGTTCGGGCCCGTGATTCACTGATGCTTGAGACGAGAATATATTACGTATGTCGAATTTTCAGATTTTCTAATTCTATTTTTAATTGTATGCAACCATTTCTATCGCTCATTCGTTGTAGTGTATGGATATGAAAATCTGGGAAGTCATGGTGACCGTCGAGGTTCCTAAAGCTGGTGAATTCAGGCACGTTGGAAGCGCGCTCGATGCCGTAGACTGCCTCTATTCCTGCTGGCCAGGCCCACAGGGAGATACCCATCGCATGGCTATCAACATCTGTCTTGCAGTGCTCGACAACGATAAGCCGACCAGCGCGTCACGCGAAGCCTTCATTGCTGCGGCCAAGGATGCAGATATTTTCGTCGACTACTGACGGGCAATCAATCCGGAAAGCGATAGACAACGTCACCGAAACGTCCAGTCGGGAATACATTAAATAGCCTGACCGGCGCATCCGTCTCATTCCTTAATCCGTGCACCGCATCGCCAGGAATAAGGTCACATGGCGGCATGCGGATGGTTCAGACACGCGGCATAGGCCGCGTGTCGTCTGCAAGGCTCAGGCCGGAAGCTGGAAGATGACATTTGCGGCGAGGACAACCGCAAGCCCTGCCGCCAGCGCCACGTATGGCAGGATACCGGCTTTCTTCACACCGAGATCCTGGCCGACGAGACCGAGATCCTCCATTGCGCCTTCCGGGAATTTTCCCCCGTCCCTGACGAAATGGCGGTAGGCAAACACCGGCAGGATCAGGGCTGCAAAGATGAAGCCGACCCAGAGCGCATTGGAATAGCCCCAGACCTTGGCGCCGGCGCCGAGAAATAGCGCGTTGACGAAGGCCAGTATCGTGTTGAGGCCGATCAGCCAGGTCGGCGCCTTCCAGGGGCGCTCGATATGGCCGCTGTCCATACGGTGGATCCAGCCAGCATTGAGATTGAGAAAATTGAAGATGATGTAACCGACGTTGGATACCGCCAGTACGAAGAAGTACCCGGCGGTGTCAGAGGCGATCGCCAGCAGGAACAGGTTGAAAGCAAAATCCGTCCACATGGCACGTGTCGGTGCGCCGTGCTCGTTGACGTGATCGAGATACTTCGGCAGCCAGCCGTCCTTCGAGCCTTGATAGAGCGTGCGCGAGGAGCCGGCCATTGCTGTCATGATGGCCAGGAAGAGCGCCATGATCATCAGGATAACCAGCAACTGCGTGACGATCTTGCCGCCATGCACCAGCCCGCCAAGCGCCTCGCCGACGCCCGTTCCATCGACGATCCCCGGTGCCAGCATGCCGGTCTGGCCGAGCACGGCCTGGAAGGTGAATGGAATAAGGAAGAAGAACAGGCAGCAGAGCAGGCCGGAGTAGAAGATCGCCTTGAACGTATCGGTCTTCGGATTTTTCAGTTCGCGCGTGTAGCAGACGGCGGTCTCAAAGCCGTAGGTCGACCAGGCGGCGATATAGAGGCCGCCAAGGAAGAGTGTCCAGCCGCCATTGCTCCAGGTGCCATCGACGCCGGAATAGGCAGCCGTCGGCGGCAGCAGGCCGGTGACGTTGAGCGTGTCGATCTGCCCGCTGAAGATCGGGTAGAGGCCGATGATCAGCAGCGGGACGAGAACGATGATGGCCAACCACTTCTGGACGCTGGCAGTGCCAAGAATTCCGCGGTGCTGGATGGCGAAGATGATCAGCATCAGAATGCCGCCGATGACGAAGGTGGCGTTGAGGCTGGCCTTGGCGAGGAACGGAATGTTGAAAGTCACCAGCGACCAGCTTCTGATCCATGGCGTATAGGCAGCGATGCCATCGGCGGACATCAGCGCGGAGATCGCGTCTGCCTGGGTCTTGCCGGTATTGGTCGCCAGCCATTCGGCAACCCTCGGGCTATCGGCCGTGATGCTGCCGGCATGGGCGGCGATCCAGGAGACGACAAGTTGCGAATCGGCGCCCGGGATCGGGAAGAGCGCATTGAGGATGTAGCCCGCAGCAATGGCGCAGCCGAGCGACAGGACCGGCGACCAGGCAAACCAGTTGCACCAGACGGATAGCGGCGCGATGAACTTCGAATAACGCAGCCAGGCGGTGGCGCCATAGACGGATGCGCCGCCGGACTTGTTGGCGAACATGCCGGCGATTTCGGCATAGGTGAAGGATTGCAGGAAGCCCATCACCATGGAGATGATCCAGACGACGAAGGCCAGCTTTCCAGTTGTGCCGGCAATGCCGCCGATAGAGAACAGCACAAGCGGCGGGACGCCGGCGGCAACCCAGAAGGCGCCCTTCCAATCCAGGGATCGGATCAGCCCGCCGCTTGACGCGGCTTCGGACCCTTCGGTTTCAACGAAAGCTACCATAGCAGTCTCCTCGACCAGTTTTTGCGTCGCGCGGTATGCGCGTTCCCTTGTCTTTTTGTTGGATCGTGGCGGCGCTTTTGTTCGGCAGGGCGCTTTTACAGCATCTCCTGATCGATCCCAGTCTCAAGCGGTCGCGTCACTTATTGCTCATAGTGAATTTTTTTTCATGAGGGTCAAGTCTCTCTTTGTGTTCCATCCCAAAATTTGGATATATAAGAATATGCAGATCAGGCGGCCGATGCTCGCCGGAGGTTCGAATGCCCCAGTCCGCCAGCGTATTGCCGCCGCCCCGCGCCAGCCGGATCATCAGACCCGGAATGCCCGCACTTGGGCCCGGCGGCGAGCGCTACCGGGTGAAGGGGCGCGGCTCGACCGTGATCAAGGTCAGCGCTGGCGACACAGTTGTCGTCACCGATACCGAAGGCGGCCAGCTCTGCGAGATCACATTCATCGACGGGGCAGGCCAGTTCAATGCGGCGGGCCTTGGCGTGGCGTTTTCGCGGACTGCATCAGGCCTACAGGATATCCTCTCCGAAGCTGGCGATAGCGCCAGCCGAACGCTCGCAGCGCTGAGGCGACGCGGCGCAGACCTCAGCAAGGCCGCTGCGCTGACGGTCTTCGGTGGCGGCTCTGCACCAGGGTCTTCGGCCGCACTGACCATGACAATGGATGGATTGCTGGTCGTCGCCGCACCCGGCGCTCCCATGGATTTCGATCGGCAGGACACATCGACGGCAATCTCTGTCATGGTACAGCGCGCACGCCTGTCGCGCAGCTACGAGGAGACGCTGCCGGAGCCTATGGCCGATCCGCTGCAGGACCTGCGCATCGCGGCGGCATCGGCATCTGCCTATTTTGTCCGCGCTGGCGAATTCATCCAGATTATCGATGTCGCCGGCCGCCAATGTACCGACTTCCAGGCGTTTGCAGCCCGCAAGGTGGACAAGGGGCTCGACCGGGCGATAGACGCCACGGTGACGAGGACGCTGCTCAGCCGCAGCTATCCGACACCCGGCCTGCCCTCGAAATGTTTCGACCGAGACTTCGAACCGCTTGTCGAAATCGTCCAGGATACCGTTGGAAGGCACGATGCCTTCGCCACGGCCTGCAATTCCCGCTACTACGACGACATGGGCTATCCCGGCCATGCCAATTGCACCGACAATTTCAATGACGCATTGTCGCCCTTTGGCATTGCTCCCCGCAAAGGCTGGGAGGCAATCAACTATTTCTACAACACCAACATTGACCACCAGAACCAGCTCTACCTCGACGAACCCTGGTCGCGGCCGGGCGACTATGTGCTGATGCGGGCACTGACCGATCTCGTTTGCGTCTCCTCGTCATGTCCCGACGATATCGATGCCGCCAACGGCTGGGACCCCACAGACATCCATGTTCGTACCTACTCCGCTGACCGAAAATTCTCTCGAGCCGTGGCGACCAGAATGACTCCCGATGCAGAGCCGGAAATGACCCAGGAAACTGCCTTCCATCCCCGCCTTTCGGCGATGACGCGCAATTACGCCGAATATCGCGGCTATTGGCTACCCAACCGCTTCAACAACGACGGACCGATCGAGGAATACTGGGCCTGCCGCGAACGGGCTGTGGTGATCGACCTGTCGCCACTGCGAAAATTCGAGATCACCGGGCCTGATGCCGAGGCCCTGCTGCAATATTGCATGACCCGCGACATCAGAAAGCTGTCTTCTGGTCAGGTCGTCTACACCGCCATGTGCTACGAAAACGGCGGGATGATTGACGACGGCACCGTCTTCCGACTGGCAGAGAACAATTTCCGCTTTATCGGCGGCGACGATTTCTCCGGTGTCTGGCTGCGCGAGCAGGCGGAAAAGATGGGCTTCAAAGCCTGGGTGCGCTCGTCCACCGACCAGATGCACAATATCGCCGTGCAGGGGCCGAGAAGCAGGGACATCGTTGCGGAAGTCGTCTGGACCGCGCCGACGCAGCCGGCGCTCTCCGAGCTCGACTGGTTCCGTTTCGCGATCGGCCGCATCGGTCATTTCGAAGGCGCACCGGTAGTGGTGTCACGAACCGGCTATACCGGCGAACTCGGCTACGAAATCTTTTGTCATCCGAAGGATGCCATCGCCGTGTTCGATGCCGTCTGGGAAGCCGGTCAGAAGCATGGCATCAAGCCAATGGGGCTCGAGGCGCTCGACATGGTGCGCATCGAAGCCGGACTGATCTTCGCGCATTACGAATTCTCAGACCAGACCGATCCCTTTGAAGCCGGCATCGGTTTTACCGTGCCGCTGAAGTCGAAGACGGAGGATTTCATCGGCCGCACCGCACTGCTTGCCCGCAAGGAAAATCCCCGCTACCGGCTGGTCGGCCTCGATATCGACGCCAACGAGACGGTTGGCCATGGAGATACCGTGCATATCGGGCGGGCGCAGGTGGGTGTCGTCACCAGCGCGACACGCTCGCCGCTATTGAAGAAGACCATTGCCCTGGCGCGGATGGACGTGGTGCACGCCGGGATCGGGACCGAGGTGGAGATCGGCAAGCTAGATGGCCAGCAGAAGCGCCTTCCGGCTGTCATCGTGCCGTTTGCCCATTACGATCCGCAGAAGCTGAAGCCACGCTCGTGAGGAGCGCGTTTGTGGGCAGATCAGAGCCAGGAGCCGGCGACGTCATCCGCTTTTACGCCAAAATTAAGGGCGGTCGCGACATAGGATGCGAGCGCTCCCTCAGGGCGCGAGATAGCCGAACAACAAGGCGGCAATCGTAAGTACGATAATGAGCAGCAACGGCCATGGCACAAAGCGCTGCTCAATATGACGACAGAGCGCAACGACGGGTTTAAAAGGGTTCATCAATTGCTCCGCTCGCCAGACAATGCTGCATGCTGGACATTTTCAATGCCCTGCCACAGCGGCAGGCCGATCGACTCCGACACCGACGGGTCAGCGGTAAAAACGGGATAACCCTGTTGCATCAGTCTCACAAGAATCTCCTGATCCATTCGAACATGCTGACGCGACAAATTCACCTGGTTGTAGGCATGTCCGCCCGAGTTCGGATTGATACCGGTGATGATCACTGCCTTGGCGCCGTTATATAGGGCAAAGAGCACCGCGTTGATACCATTGGAACACTTGGAATCCGTATCCATCTCGCAGCTCTTGCGGCCGACAACCCTGTCCAGCAGAGCCATTCGCTCGTACCGATCGACGATCGTCAGCGTGCGCGGTTTGTAATTGAAGGCCTGCAAGCCCCTCTCGAGCCTTTCGCGCTCATCCTTGCGCCAGAGCAGGACGAACAAGTTTCCTGTCCGCTTGCCGTTGAGCACGCGACGGACCTCTACAGCATTGGTGTTGGTGCCCTCGATCTGGTTGAATTGCACGAAGGTAACATCCGGCTCCTCGATGCCCCAGGCCTCGGTCACCGCCTGCGAACCGTTGATCGTCACGACACGAAACCTGTCGTCGAAATCGGCCGGTTTATGGGACACCGGCGCAGAGCCGACGACAAGCACGGGGCCTTGGAAGCGCGGTGTAACTGTCGGCGGCAACGGGCGTGTCAGCCGGTATTTGATGTTCCGGTAGAGAAGTTTTTTGAGGTCGGAAAATGAGCCAGGCATAGCCATCTTTTTCGGGAAGGATACCGTCTCAGCGCCGCTTTAGAAGGCGCGGCCGCAGACGACGGAAAAAATTGTCGATGTCGCGGATGACATTGGTGAGGGATATGAGCTTGTCGATCTCGGCATTGGCATTGCCGAGGCGCTCGGACAAGACATCGGCAATCGCCATCGAAATTTCCGACGACGGAATGTCCGGGAAACGCTTTGCCAAGGCTGCGTAGGCATTTCGCGAGACGCCGCCATGGACAGAGATTTTCCCCATGCGCGCAAAAAGTCGCAGGAAGACTTGCTCGAAACTCCAGTCGTGGACGGAAACCACCTTCCATTGCTGGCTGCGACGCGCGGAAAATCCGGCAAGGACAATTGTGCCCGGCAGCTTCAGGTCGCTCAGCCAAAGGGCAATGGCAAAGCCGCTGGTAGGCACCTTGTCTTCCGGATAGAAATCGTTGCAGAAGCCGCTCAGATCGAGATGGCCGGTGGGCGTGTTTTCAAATTCGGCGGCGGTGTTCAATTTTTCCTCGGCGTTAAGCCGAATGTTCATGATGCCGAGGAAACGCTCCTGAGGGAAAAACTTGACGACCTCGCCGACTTCGCGCCGATATACGATGTTGGCGCCCTTGGCGCTGCCACGCGATATCAAAAGCGCATTGCCGTGAAAGGGTGCGTCCAGCACCTTGTAGACCTTGTTGAAAAACACGAAGAGGGTGCTGGGCGGATATTGCTTCTGAAGCCCGGCGATATCGACCGTATCGCTGTTGGCGACCAGCACGACATGCGAGAAGGCCGCGAAAATCGCTTGCCAATCCTTGACTTCGCTGATGCCTGAAAGAGAGCCGGCTGCTGGCAGGGAACTGCCAGGCGCCTGTTCATGGCCTGAAACGGGTTCCACGAATGCTTATTTCTGCTGAACGGAAAGGACGCGGTCGCGCATCGCGAACCATTCTTCCGAGTAATCGTCGTTGCGGTATTCGTCGAAATAGGGACCGCCGTCGGTGAAGTGGACGATCTTCGCATCAGGGCGGTGATCGTATTCGTTGACCAGATAATTCCAGGTTACCGGCAGTTCGCCGATCTGGTCATCGCTTTCCAGCCATTTGAACTGGTGCAGTTCGAGGCCGGTCGCTGTGTTGACGAATTCCTTCGTCAGCGCGCGGCATTTGGCGTTGTTGAACATGATCAGGCTGGACCAGTTTTTCTTCTGATACTTGGTCTGGGTCTGGCCAAGAAACTTGGTTTCAACCTTAGGCTGGTAATCGTGCTTGACGCACATCGCCGCATAGCGGTCGTCGCGCAGGTTCCAAAGCTCGGCTATGTCGGTGCGCGCCAGCATGTCGCAATCCATGAAGATGCTCCAGCCTTCATAGTTGCAGAGATGCGGCACCAGAAAGCGCGAGAAGGAAAACTCGGTCGACTGCAGGGCATTGCGTTCGCGGGTAAAGAGATCGCCGAGATTGCTGAGCACGATCGGCGAGAACGCCACCGGAATGGATGAATGTTCGATGATGCTCTGCGTGAGAACGTGGTAGGCTACGACTTCCTTGGAATCGAAGCCGACGAAAATACGCGCTAAATTGTCGATCATGATCTCTCCGCTATCGTCCATGTGTCAGGTGCCGAGCCGAAAAGCCTTCACCTGCCCGAAACAACAGATGTTGTCACGTGGGCGCTGTTATCAAAACTACGGCCTGATGCTTGTAACTCCCGCTTTCGAAAGTCAAGTTGCAGCTCCGACGCGAAATAGGACGCTGATCGCATTTGTCGACAGAATTGCGACGCTATTTTGTTAGGAAGCATCATCAGCAGCGCGACTTGCCCCAAGAGCCCGGCAGGCGGATATGCTGTCACGACCGCGCTGCGATTCGGCAGCCCCAGTCGCATAAAAGAGGGCTAGATGGGTTGGTTCAAGTCGGCAAAGCCGCTAACACGAAGGCTCACGATCTTACCGCCGGTGCCGTTTCCGGACAGAAACGGCATTGCGATCATGGCCTGCGTCAAGAACGAGGCAGCCTATATCGAAGAGTGGGTCCGCTTCCACCGTGCCGTTGGCGTGCGCCATTTCTATATCTATGACGACGGTTCTACGGATGGCACGCAGGCGCTTCTGTTGGATCTCCTTCCAACCGATGCCCTGACGATCGTTCCGTGGATCGCACGCATATCGGACGCGGCGAGTGGCCAGTTATTGAATGGCCAGGCGATTGCCTTTGCTCACGCTATTCTCAACTTCGGTAGCCGATACAGCCGCATGGCATTCATCGACGTCGATGAATTCCTGTTGCCCAAACAGGGGTCAACCATCGAGCAGGCCCTGGAAGGCGCCGGCGGCTTTCCGAATGTCTCCCTGCCCTGGCATATGTTCGGGACATCGGGTCATGCCGTAAAGCCGGAGGGACCGCTGCTTTCCAACTACACGATGCGCGGTGCAGATCCGCTGACACGGCAGGAAAACGTTTCCAACTTCAAATGCATCGTCGATCCCTGCGAAGTGGTCGAAGTCAGCGTCCACCAATTCCGGACGCGCCAGCATGGAGAGCTCACCGTCAACGATGCGGGCCAGCAATTCACCCGCTCCGGCCGCAAATCGCCGGCCTTCTATTCCAATCGCTTCCTGCAGCTCAACCACTACTATAGCAAATCACGCGCCGAACTTCAGGCCAAGGTAACGCGCGGATGGTCCTATGATGCGGAGCGGACGAAATACGAGCGCAAGGTCTTCGGTGTCGTCGAGGCGATCGAAAAAGACGCCGTCGAAGACCGGGCAATGGTCGATTTCGTGGCGCGACATAGCATTGCATTGAGCTAGTACCGGCGTCGGCGTCTTGGCCTCGAGGTTGATTTCCTGTAGCGTTCGTTCAGACGAAGAACTGAGCCGGGCTGAAATTGGCAATTTTTTGCGAGCAATTCCGGTAACTTGCTCACTGAGCGGCGCCAGATATCGCGGTGTTTGCGATGGTGGCCGGTGTGCGCGGGAACACGAAAGAGGGCCTATATGGCGTATGATGTCGCTGTCGTTGGCTCGGGGTTTTCGGCTATAGCCGTGACGATCAATCTGCTCAGGCTGCTGCCATCATCGGCACGTGTCGCCGTGGTAGGAGACGATCCGGGGTTCGGGCGCGGGACTGCTTACAGAACGGAATTCTATCTACACCGCCTGAATGTGCCGGCGGGTCGCATGAGCGTGTTCCCGGACGAACCGGACGATTTCGTCGTATGGCTGCGCGCCGAGAACCGGCTGGTCGATACCCACGACTTCGCCTCGCGTGGGGATTACGGGCGTTATCTGCGCGATCGGCTGGCTGCATTATTGCGCGACAGACCGAACCGTGCCGGCGTCGATTTCATCAAGGCGAAGGCAAGGGCCTGCGTCGAGTGCGAGACCTCAGGCGTGATCTTCCATCTCGACAACCATACGGAAATGACCGCACGCAACGTCGTCCTCTGTCTCGGCGTCGGAAATGCGGAGCTGCCGCTTGGATCGGGCAGCCTCGATGCTGCCGCAAAACCCAGGATCGTGCGCAACCCATGGCGGCTGGGCTGGCTTTCGAAGGTCGCGCCTTCGGACGAGATGTGCATTCTCGGCTCGGGCCTCACCATGGTCGACCAGGTGCTTGCGCTCAGGGCGCATGGGCATCGTGGACCGATCCATCTGCTTTCGCGGCGCGGGTTGCTGCCGCATTCGCACCGCGCCGGGCATCATTCTCCGGCGAAACCGGACCTTCCGACAGACACGATGGCGATGAGTGTCGTCCTGCACGCGCTGCGACGGCAGGTGCGCGATGGAACGGACTGGCGCGACGTGATGGACGGCCTGCGCTCGCAGACCCAGTCGCTCTGGCAGAGGCTGGACAAAGACCAGCGGGCGCGGTTTCTACGCCACGCACTTGCCTGGTGGAATATTCACCGCCACCGTATCGCGCCTGCGGTGTTCAGGGAGTTCGATGGATTGGTGAAAGACGGGACGGTAACGGCGCATGCAGGGTTTCTGCAGGCGATCCGCCAGACGGAGGTCGGACTGGACATTCACTACCGGCCACGCGGCCGCCAGGAAGAGGCCTGCTTGCGCGCAGACTGGATCGTTAACTGCACGGGCATGGAGCGGGCCGGCGTTGCCCATTCGCCGCTGCTGCGCGAAATGCTGGAGAAAGGCATGATTGCCGCAGATGAACTAGGGCTTGGGATCGTCGTTGACCGACATTCGCAAGTGCTCGATGCCAGCGGTCGTCCACAGGACGGGCTGTTTGCAATCGGCGCGCTGACAGCAGGGCAATTCTGGGAGATCACGGCGGTGCCCGATATCCGCATGCAGGCACGGGACGTGGCAAGGTCCATCGCCGGTGTTGAGGGGTAGTCTTCAGATCGGCGCGCCAACGGCGGTGGTGGTGGTGGTAGCGCTGAAATAAATGCGGCGTCGATCGCTCAACGGCAACACAGGTTTTCCTGTCCTTGCGCCAACAACAGATGATCGTGCTTGGCATAGGGATCTCCCATTTGCGATTGTCTCCGCGTGAAGGGGCGGAAAGCCCCGCGATTTTGACGGGACGAAACAATGACCAAGACATTCAAATTCAATCTTTTGACCTCCAGCCTGTCGCGTCGCGCTGGCCTTGCCGCGATGATCGCGTCGGCGGCAGCCATCATTGGCTTTGCGGCCTTGCCGCAGTCGAGCCTGGCTGCAGACAAGTCGATCAAGGTCGGTATCATGAGTGGCGAGGACGAGGACGTCTGGCGTGTGGTGACCGCCGAGGCAGCCAAGAAGGGCCTGAAGATCGAGACGGTAGCCTTTAACGACTACACCCAGCCGAACGAGGCGCTGGAGCGTGGCGAGATCGATGCCAATGCCTTCCAGCACCAGCCCTACCTCGACAACCAGATCAAGACGCACGGCTACCACATCGTCCGCGTCGGCTTTACCGGCGTCTGGCCGATCGGTCTCTACACCAAGAAATACAAGTCGGTCGGCGAGATACCGAATGGCGCCGTGATCGGCGTGCCGAACGATCCGTCGAACGAGGGCCGCGCCCTGCGCGTGCTGCAGACCGCCGGCCTGATCAAGCTCAAGGACGGCACCGGGATTCTGGCAACCGTCGCCGACGTGTCCGAGAACCCCAAGAAAATCGAGATCAAGGAGCTCGATGCCGGCATCGTCGGCCGCTCGATCGACGATCTAGATGCGGCTGTCGTTAATACCGACTGGGCGCTGAAGAGCGGCCTGTCGGCCGATGACCGCATTACCCAGGAGCCTGTCTCCGACAACCCCTACCGCAATTTCATCGCCGTCAAGCAGGGCAACGAGAACCAGGAATGGGTGAAGACGCTGGTCGCATCCTACCAGAACCCTGACGTCAAGGCCGAGTTCGACAAGGTCTACAAGGGCACCGGCATCAGCGCCTATTGATATCTGCGCGACATCAGCTATCGACCAAGGCGGCCCGGATCATTCCGGGCCGCCTTGACGTGAAGGCATGAAGGAAAAGACAATGAACGATATTCCGACCGCGGCTGAGGCGCAGTCGCTAGCAACCACAGAGGAGGTTGTCCGGCTGACAGACGTCGCCCGTCGCTTTGGCACCACGCCGGCGCTGGACGGCATTTCGCTCACCGTCCATCGCGGAGAGATCCTCGGCATCATCGGTCGCAGCGGCGCCGGCAAATCGACGCTCATCCGTTGCCTCAATGGACTGGAGCGAGCCGACAGCGGAGGGATCGAGATCGAAGGCCGCGACATCACCGGACTGGCGGAGCAGGATCTGCAGCCGATGCGCCGGCGGATCGGCATGATCTTCCAGCATTTCAACCTGCTTTCTGCAAAGACCGTCGAGGAAAACGTCGCACTGCCGCTGAAGATCGAAGGCATCGGCAGGGGGGAGCGTCTGAAGCGCGCCGGTGAACTTCTGGATCTCGTCGGCCTGGCAGACAAGGCGAAGGCCTATCCCTCGGAGCTCTCCGGCGGCCAGAAGCAGCGGGTCGGGATCGCCCGGGCGCTGGCAGCACGACCGGCACTGCTTCTCTCCGACGAGGCCACCTCGGCGCTCGATCCGGAAACCACGCGGGCCATACTGGCGCTGCTCAAGGACATCAATCAGAAGCTCGGCCTGACAATCCTGCTGGTCACTCACGAGATGGAGGTCGTCCGCTCAGTTGCCGACCGCGTGGCCGTCATCGATGCCGGCCGGATCGTCGAGGAGGGCCGTGTCTGGTCTGTCTTCTCGGATCCGCAGCAGCCGATCACCCAGAGCCTGCTCGAAGGCATTCGCCCGCAGCTGCCGGATCATATCCTGCAGCGCCTTTCTCCGACATCGGGGACGGAAGCGATCATCAGCGTCGATGTTGCCGGACCCGCAGCGCAGGGAGCCGTCTTCAACGACCTGTCGACGGCACTGCCGAACTCCTACCGGCTGGTGCATGGCGGGATAGACCATATCCAGAACCAGCCGGTGGCACGGTTCTTCATTGCCGTGCCAACCGAAAATCCGGCGCTGGCCGGCGACGTGCAACAATTTCTAAAAGCCCGCTCGGCGCGGGTGGAGGTGCTTGGCTATGACACCGATCATGCTTGAACTGCTCGGCCGCTCCATCTGGGAGACGATAGTCATGACTGTCGCCTCGGGGCTGATTTCCCTCATCGTCGGCCTGCCGCTCGGGCTGGCGCTGGTGACGACGGGGAAAGGCGGCATCGCCGAACATCGCTGGATCAACAGCATTCTCGGCGCCATCATCAACGGCTTCCGGTCCGTGCCTTTCATTATCCTGCTGGTGGCATTGATACCTCTGACACGGCTGATCGTCGGTACGGCGCTCGGAACGACGGCTGCCATCGTGCCGCTCGCCATCGCGGCTATCCCGTATTACGCACGCATTGCGGAAGTATCGCTACGCGAGGTCGATCACGGACTGATCGACGCCGTGCGGGCGATGGGCGGAAACCGCTGGACAATCGTCCGCGAGGTGCTGGTGCCGGAAGCGATGCCGGGCCTGGTTGCTGGCTTCACGGTGACGCTGGTTACGCTGATCGGCGCGTCGGCCATGGCCGGTGCGATCGGTGCCGGCGGGCTTGGAGACCTTGCCATCCGCTACGGCTACCAGCGGTTCGAGACCAGTGTGATGGTCGCCGTGGTTGCCGTGCTGATCGTCATCGTCTGCGCCATGCAGTGGTTCGGCGACCGGCTGGTCGCCAAACTCGACCACCGCTGAGATCAGCGCGTCGCTAGGCGGCGGGTGAACCTTCTTCGTCCGGCCGCGCACGCGCGCCGGGCGGCATCCAGCCGCGCTCCGTCCTGTCGTGCAGGGCGCTTCGGTCGCCGAGCATGGCGGCATCGAGGATTTCGCCGATCTCCTTTGACCGGGCGATGTATTCGGGGTTGTTGAAGACCTCGATATCCTCTCTCCACAGGGGCGCCAGCTGGCGAAGGCCCCATCGGTCCTGCTTGACGAAGACAGCCTTGCTCTTCTCGACTTCGTAGGCGTGCATGCCGAGCGCCGACAGGGCGTAACCGCCGGCCCGCACCGAACTGTCGAACATTTCCCGCACAATGTCGTTCGCACCGGCCTGGTAGAGACGGTAGACGTGTCCACGGTCGAAGGCGCGGGCAATGATGTGCAGCTGCGGATTTTCCCGGCGCGCATGCTTGACGATCTCTATGGTCCGCTCGACATCGTCGATCGCGACGATCAGCAGCTTGGCGCTCGACAGACCTGCTGCGTGCAGCAGATCCGGACGCCCGGCATCTCCGAAAAACGACCGCACACCGAACTTGCGCACGCCTTCGACGACATCGGCCCGGTGGTCGAGAACCACGGTCTTGTAGCCATTGGCCAGCAGCAGCCGATTGATGATCTGGCCAAAACGCCCGACGCCGGCAATGATGACCGAACCCGGCTCGGTGATCTCGTCAGCTTCTTCCGCCTGCTGCCTGTTGTAGCGTGGCAGGATGACCTTATCGAGCATGATGAAGAGGGCCGGTGTCAGCATCATGGACAGGGCGACCACCAGCAGCAGGACCGCAGCGACATCCGGTGGAAGAACGGCATTCTGTACGGTGAAGGACAGGAGGACGAAGCCGAACTCGCCCGCCTGCGCCAAGCCGAGCGCGAACAGCCATTTGTCGGAGCCGCGCAGCTTGAAGGACTGCGCCAGGCCATAGAGCACGCCGACCTTGACTGCCATCAGCGCCACCGTCAGGCCCAGGACGACGCCGAGGTGTGCCCATAGCAACGCAAAATCGATACTGGCCCCGACGGTGATGAAGAAAAGGCCGAGCAGCAGGCCCTTGAAGGGCTCGATGTCGCTCTCCAGCTCGTGCCGGAATTCGCTGTTGGCCAGCACCACGCCGGCCAGGAAGGTGCCGAGCGCCGGCGACAGGCCGACGACAGACATCAACAGGGCAATGGCGATGACCAGCAGCAAGGCTGCCGCCGTGAAAATCTCGCGCAGCTTTGCGGCGGCGATGATCCTGAAGATGGGCCGAGAAAGGTAGTGGCCGGCGACGACGACAAAGGCAACGGCGGCCAAGGTGATGATCGCCACCTGCCATGCCGGGAGTCCGGCGAGCAGACTGACGCTTTCATGGTTGCCGGAGGCTGCAGCCACTTCCTGCGCATGATGACTGAGTTCCGGCAGGGCCAGTAGCGGAATGAATGCCAGCATCGGGATGACGGCGATATCCTGGAACAGCAGGACGGAAAAGCTTGCCTGGCCACCGTCAGATTTCAGAAGGCCCTTTTCCCCGAGCGTCTGCAATACGATTGCGGTCGACGAAAGGGAGAAAATCAAGCCCACAGTGAGTGCTACGCTCCACACCTGACCAAACGCCATGCCAATCGCTGTGACGATCGCCGCAGTGCCGACAACCTGAAGACCGCCGAGGCCGACCAGCTTTGCCCGCATTTCCCAGAGCGCGCGCGGCTGCAGCTCGAGCCCGACAAGGAACAACATCATGACGACGCCGAACTCCGCAAAATGCTGCAGATCCTTCGTCTCGTTGCCAATCAGGTGAAAGACCGGGCCGATGAGCACACCAGCAATGAGGTAACCCAGCACCGAACCGAGGCCGAGGCGCTTGGCGACCAGCACCGAAACGACGGCGGCGAGAAGATAGACGAAAGCCTGGAAGACAAATCCGCTCATTGCGCGCCACCTCGAATGGGAAGAGTATCATGGTGCAGCACATCGACATGGCGCGCCGCCTCGTAGTCGAACCGATCGTCGCGCAGCGATTCCAGCAACGCGCGGTAGTCCGCCACGTGTTGCACCCCTCGCCCGCCAGAAGCACCTTTACCCGCCGAAAACAGCACAAAGGGTGCGACGAACTCCATCTGGCAAAGGTTCGCCGTCTGCTCGAGTGGAGACAGGAGAGTGCGGAAGCCGAAATGATTGCGTCCCTGCGGATGATAGGCTTGCTCATCCCCGCCGGCCGTTGCGGCCACCATGAAGCGCTTGCCCTTCAGTCGATCTCCGTCGTGCCCATAGGCAAAACCGTATTCCAGCACCAGATCCTGCCATTCCTTCAGAAGAGACGGCGTCGAATACCAGTAGATCGGGAACTGCAGAACCAGAACATCATGCTCCAGCAGCCGCGTCTGTTCCAGGTCTATATCGATATTGAAGGTTGGGTATTCAGCATAGAGATCTACGAAGGTGATGCCTTCAATGGACCGCGCGGTCTTCGCCATTGCGACGTTGATCTTCGAATGGCGCTGGCCGGGATGAGCAAACAGGACGAGCACGCGGACCATGGAACCTCGGTGGGCAAGTGCGAGAAAGGGAGCGTTGCCCTGCCAATAAGCCAGGGGATGCCTGGGAGCAGGCTTCGCGATGCGCGACTTTGGGCCACGAACCGGAGATTTTCCAGTGCTGATAGCCGGTGTCCCAGATTATCTTGCGACAATACAGGATCAGTGAGAGGGAGCCGTGAAGTCCGGCAGTATATCGGGTTTGCTATCAGCGTGGCTGCGGCCTGCCTATCTCACGGATCGCAGGCCGACGCTGTATCTTGACTTCGTATTGTCGGGATTTACTTGTCTTTCTTGCCGAGCTTCAGGCTGCTTTCCGCCTGCTTGACCTGCGAGCCGATAAGCGTGGCCGACTTGACGTCCGCCTTGTCCTTCTTGGGCTTGCGGGTTTCGCGGTTGCTCTTCATCTGACCTTTAGCCATCGTCATCTCCGTCTGTTGTGCCTGGGTGACCTATCGGAAAGATAGTCTGGCGGGTCGAAAACCTCTGACACTGCGATCGCTCACGCGGCCGAGGCCGATGGTGATTTTTCGACAGCAACACCACTTGTCCGAGGCGCCTCCTCCATGGAAAAGACGTACTATCTCATAGCAGCGAAGGCAAGCGAAACGCAGAAAAACGCTTGTCGCGCGCACGACAAGCGTCTCAATTTTATATGCAAAAGGAAGAAGGACGTCAGTGACCGGATTCCTGCTCGAGGAATAGCCGCACAGGAGTGCATGCCGTTCCCTCGGGCCGAAATCCAATCGTCAGGCGATTAAGCCTTGTTGGCGCCAGCGCCGGCGCCGGCTTCGCCGCCGCGTGTGTAGACAGCCTTCTTAGGACCTGGGATCAGGCCTTCGCGCTGCAGCTTCTTGCGGGCGAGCTTGCGGTGACGGGCGATACCTTCAGCCTTTTCGCGAGCGCGCTTTTCCGATGGCTTTTCGTAAGCCATGCGGGCCTTGATTTCCCGGAAGAGACCTTCGCGCTGCATTCTCTTCTTGAGGACGCGGAGGGCCTGATCGACGTTGTTGTCTCTAACTAGAACTTGCAAACTTCTATCCTTTTGTTGACATTCGCGGTCGCTGCTGGCGCGTGACCTGCGCTTGTTTATTCGCATTCGGCAGCAGATCGACATGCGAAAGGAAATATTCCCGATTTCGCAAGGCCGCTGCGCTGTCGCAATTCTCGGCCGGCCCTTTGAATGTAAAGGTCGGCGACGACGCGTCATATACTGACGCGATCGCTTTGCCAACGGCGTCCTATCATATCATGGCGTTTTCGCCATAGAAAAAAGCGGCGACGTCGATTTTTTGCATTAATCCGCCAATCGAGGCCATTTGATGGGACGGTCATGGCAACCTTCAGGCGCGTTTAAATGTGCTGATGCGGCGTGTTTTCAAGGGAGCAACGGTCAAGTTCGGGCTGGAACGTCGCGTGGCCAATGCCGAAGCGACGCTGCAGCCCCCGGGCCGCCTCTTCAAGCACCTCGTCGCCGGGATGGCCGGCAGGCGTGACGAGATGACAGGTGAGCGCCGTGTCGGTCGTGCTCAACGACCAGACATGCAGGTCGTGTACCGAAGCGACGCCGGGCAGCGTGCCGAGGAATGTCCGGACCTCGACCATGTCGATACCCGCGGGCACGGCATTCAATGTCATGGTGATCGATCCGGTAAGCAGGCTCCAGGTGCCGACGATAATGACGACATTGATCGCCACGCTCATGACAGGGTCTATCCAGTGCCAGCCGGTCAGGAGGATCAGCAGTCCGCCGATCACGACGCCGAGCGACACAAGTGCATCCGCTGCCATATGCATGAAGGCCCCACGGACATTCAGATCGCCTCCCCCGGAGGAGAACAACCAGGCGCAGAAGCCGTTAATCGCGATGCCGCAGGCGGCGACGATCATCACCGTCTTTCCGGCGACCGGCTGCGGCTCGAATATGCGTCCGATCGCCTCCCAGCTGAGACCACCGACCACAACCAGCAGGAAGACAGCGTTGAAAAGTGCGGCAAGGATGGAGCTGCCGCCGAGCCCGAATGTGAAACGTTGGGTTGGACTGCGCTTGGCAAGGATAACCGCAGCCCAGGCGACGCCGAGCCCGAGCGCATCGGAAAGATTGTGGCCGGCATCGGCCAGCAGCGACACGGAATTGCTGGCGATGCCGTAGATAACCTCGACCAGCACGAAGGCGATATTCAGTCCGACGCCGACTGCAAATGCCTTGCCGAAGTTTGCCGGTGCATGGCTGTGGCCGAGGCCGGATGCGTGAGAGTGGCTGTCGTGCGCGTGATCATGGGAGTGGTCGTGGTGATGATTGTCATGCGCCATCGAGGATGTCTCTCTAAGCCAATTTCGAGAAATGGTGCTACGTTGTGGTGGTTCCCTGGCGTCTCTCTAACGTCAAGTCTTGCTTTTGTCAGAATTTTCCTTCGGTGCCTTGTTGGTGAAGCGCGCGTTTCCGAGCCCTGTGCCAATGGTCACCACGCCCCATTTTTTTGTATTCTGCATGAAAGGCGTTTGGGAGAGTCCCTGCACGACGGCGTCGTTGTGGATGACCACCAGAGTATCGTGGCTGCCGATCTGCGGGATAGCCTTGGTCAGGGCTTCGCCAAGATTGAATTTTTCGCTTTCCCAGTTGCCGCCGGGGAGGTTTTGTCCCCCACGAGCAATGGAGCCGTCGCTTTCGATAACCCCCGGGCACGCGATGCCGATCACGGGCGCCAGGGTCAGCTTGGCTTTTTCAGCTTTCCTGATCAGGCTTTCCAGCATGCCGGCCAACCTCTCCACAGTGGCACTGCGCTTCGGCGCCTCGTCGGCGTGCCTCCAGAGATCAAATTTCCAGACACTGGCCCTGGATAGGTCCGGGTGCTCCTTGAGACGCATTTCCACGATACCGGCCCGGATATTGGTGCCGCCGATATCGACCGCGAGGATCGCATCATAGCCTTCGAGCATCCATCCCGGCATCAGGTGCGCAGCGCCTATCAGACCAGCTTCGTCAGGGTGATGGGCGATCGGCGTGAGCTCGACCTTGAAACCCTCGCTCTTCAGCAGGACCATGGCGCGGGCAATCGCCAGTTCGCCGAAGCCGCTCTCCTTAAGTCCGCCGCCGACGACGATGCGCTCGGTACCCTTCCAGCTATCTTGCTTCAAGAACTTCCCGAGCACATGGCCCAGTTCGCCGGCAAAGTCCTCGACGGCGCCCATGACCAGCGCAGCCGCTTCCTTATTATCTCCGGTCAGCAATGCGTCGATCTGCTTCTTCGACATGTCTTTCGTCGCGACATCGCCGAGGGGGTCATCCCCACCGTTACGGATGCGCTGGCGCCAGTCGTCGAGCTTTGCCTGGAAGGCGGACTTGCTCGCCCGGTCGCCGATAAAGCCGTTCTTGTCGCGCAGCTCGAGATTATAGTCGTCGATTGTTACCGAGGGCAGGCTTGCCGACCCGTGGGTGATCAGGGTTGCGTTGTCGCGGCTCGCGTCGTTCTGCTTCTTTTCCATGGGGCTCCAATCCGGGGTCAGACATCGGCTCCATACAACCGCAGAGACCCGTCCGACCAGAGCGAGGACAACGCAAGAGAGACGCGGATGTTCCTGCCCACTCCGGTGCCGCGACGCACTCGCTCAGACCACCTTTAGCAGGCGGATATAGGCGGCAACTTCATGGGCATGGATCCTGGTGTCGCGGACAAGATCGTCAAAATGCCGCTGCATCATGCGGACCGAATCGACATTGTGCAGGACGAGATACATCCGCCCGACGAATACCGCTGCCCGCAGCGAGCCGAAGACTGTGTAGGGAACCGAAAATCGGGCCCGACCGTCGAACAGGAAAAGACGGAATGACGGATAGAGGTCGTCGATGAGGCCTGCCATGTGCAGCAATTGCCCCTGACGCGCAGCCTTCGGAAGCCCCTGCCAGATGCCTTGCCCAGCGGCAAAAGCCTCCAGCGTCTGGAGCGGCATGCAGGACTCCATGTCGGTGCCGGGCTCGCGATTGTAATCCAGCCGGAACGCCGTTCCCGCCACCTGCGTCGCGGCGCTCTGGTGCGCCTCCGACGCCTCGTAGGCGATAACTTCGGGCGTGCGCAGGAGATCGGGAATGCGAGCTGGCACATAGCGGATTTTCGAGCCAGTGGCCTCGGCATGCCATTTAATCAGGAGCCCCGCCCCTTCGTCGTCGCTGGTCTCGATTTCGAGGCTCGGCAGAAGCGCACCCACCAGGCCTTCATCCTGCGAGATGCCGAGCAGCCAGTCCAGCGAAACCTGATGGCGCTCGGCGATGCTCAGAAGTGTTTCCACCCGTGGGAGCCGGGCGGTCTTTCCCGACAGCAACTGCGACAACGCCGACCGGTCGATGCCGACATTGTCCGCGAACGCGGATTGGCTCTCGCGAGAGCGGTCGAAAAGCAACCGGAGACGCTGCTGAAACAGGACTGCCAGCTTGCGTTTGTCCATCATATCGTTCCGTTTGGTGACAATTATCACCATAATGGCAATTCCGTGCGCAATGTCAACGGATCGTCACCATTATCGCATTGCACAAAATGCAACTTTCGCGGAAGCTGATACGGGGGCAACGAATCGCAGCGAGATCAAGGGCATGATCATAAAATTGAGAACTGGTGAACGTTCAAAGCGGCGAAACCGGCGACTTAGGATCGAGTGGTTGACACTCGGCATGATTGCAGGCTGCTACCTCATATGGTTTGCTGCTGGCATGATGTACCAGTCATTTCCGTGGATAGCGGTCCTCATTATTCCCGTCATGGCGACATTTCATTCGTCACTTCAGCATGAAGCACTTCACGGTCACCCGACGCGCAATGCGCGGATCAACGAGGCCCTGGTTTTCCTTCCGATCGCGATGTTCTATCCCTTCAGGCGCTACAAGAACCTGCACCTGCGACACCATGCAGACGAGCGACTGACGGACCCCTACGACGATCCGGAGAGCTATTATCGGGGGATGACTGAGTGGAAACGGTTTCCCACCTGGCTGAAGAGCATGCTCCATGCCAACAATGCCCTGCTTGGCAGAGTGCTGATCGGACCGGCGATCGGGGTGATCGGCTTTGCTCTGACGGAAATCAAACTCCTCTCGGCAGGCAGCAGGGCGCAGCGTCTCGCCTGGGTGCTGCATCTGGCAGGCCTGGTACCGGTTCTGATGATCGTTCATTTCCGGTTCGGCATGCCGCTTTGGCTCTATGGGCTGCTGGCCTACGCCTCGCTGTCGATCCTCGCCATCCGCTCCTTTTGCGAGCACCAGTGGTCGGAACATCCGGACGGCCGGACCGTGATCATCGAAAAATCCGTTCTCGGACTGCTGTTCCTCAACAATAACCTGCATCTGGTGCACCATAAGCAGCCAACTGCGGCATGGTATAGATTGCCGAGCCTCTACCGCGAACGGCGCGAGGAATGGCGGCAGATGAACGACGGCTATGTGTATTCCAGCTACCTTGAGGTGCTGAAAGCCTTCGGCGTCAGGCGCAAGGAGCCTGTGCTGCATCCCACGGCACACCTCGTTAATACGCCGAACGGGTCTTCCTCGCTTGCATCCGCCGAACAGCGACGTTCGCTTGCCACTTGGCCAAGCGTAACTGCGGCCGATCCCAGCCTCTCGATCCCATAGCAGGCTTGCGCACCGCCAACCCTATCACCATCTGCACCGCACGCTCCGTGGTCAACCTTCGGAAACCCCCGAGCCGAAAGGCCGACATAATCTTGCCCTAGTGCAAACCTGTCGGGAAGTTTAGAGGGTTTCGCATGCGCAATTTGGCATTCTTCTACAGGCTCAAGGCGCTGTTCTCGCGCGGTTCGCTTTTTCTGGCGGCTGACATCCGGTTGCCATGGACTGCGAAAATTATTTGGAAACACGGTGCGGTTTCAGTCGGCACCCATAGTGCTATCAGGGACGGAGTGATCCTCGATGCCCAGCACGGCAGCATCGAGATCGGCAACAATGTCTCCTTTAACGACTACACAATCGTTCTTGGCCATGGTGGAGTGCATATCGGCCATGATGTGAGAATTGCCGCGCAGGTGCTGATTACATCTTTCGAGCATAATTTCGACGATCCGACGCGACCGATCAGGACGCAAGGCAATACCAACAAGGCCGTCATCATCGAAGACGACGTATGGATCGGCGCGGGCGCCAAGATTCTCGCCGGAGCTCATATCGCCAAGGGTTGCGTGATCGGCGCCAATGCAGTGGTCAAAGGCAAGACATTGCCATTTGGCGTCTACGGCGGCGTTCCGGCCAAGCTATTGAAGATGCGGGGCGGCGAACGACCGGCACAAAACGTCTCTCTCATCAGCCGCAAGTAAGCCACAACTCCGCCGACTAAATTTTACGATGCGTGGCCAATTGCCTAAATCCGGCGCCTTGTCTCGAGCCCGTGTCGCCTCCATATGTGATATAGCAAGCCTGCCTTGCGATCAGCTAACGATCGCCGGATTGCGTCTCAAACCAGGAGCAGCGCCATGACCGCCTTGTCCATTCTCGATCTTGTCCGCGTCACCGAGGACACAGATGCCCGCGGGGCTCTCGACAACGCGCGCGATCTCGCAGCGCATGCCGAGATCTGGGGCTATCAGCGCTTCTGGGTTGCCGAGCACCACAACATGATCGGTATCGCCAGTGCGGCCACGTCCGTCGTAGTTGGCCATATCGCTGCTGGCAGCAAGACCATCCGGGTCGGCGCCGGGGGCATCATGCTTCCCAATCACTCGCCCTACGTCATCGCCGAACAATTCGGCACGCTTGCCCGGCTGTTTCCAGGCCGCATCGACCTCGGCCTCGGGCGCGCACCCGGCACTGACCAGATGACACTGCGCGCCTTGCGACGCACCAACGAAGCGTCCGAAAACTTCCCGCAGGATGTGCTCGAGCTACAAGCCTTTCTTGCGCCAGCCGGTGATAACCAGCGGATACAGGCGGTACCGGCGGCGGGCACCAACGTTCCGCTGTGGATTCTCGGCTCAAGCAATTTCGGCGCGATGCTCGCTGCAGAATTCGGCCTTCCCTATGCCTTCGCATCGCATTTTGCACCTGACATGCTGATGCAGGCCCTGCAGATCTATCGCACCCGCTTCAAACCATCGGAACAGCTTGCAACGCCGCATGCCATGGTGGGCGTGAACATCATCGGTGCCGAGACGGATGCCGAGGCAAAGCGTCTGGCAACAACGCAACAGATGTCGTTCACAAACATGTTTCGCGGAACGCGTGGTCTCAGCCAACCGCCGATCGACGATATCGAGACCTACTGGTCGCCGAGGGAGAAAGCGCAGGCTATGCAGATGCTATGCAGGTCGATCGTCGGCTCTCCCGAAACCGTCCGCGCGGGCCTCCAGAAGCTGGTGGCCGAGACCGGTGCGGAGGAACTGATGATCGTCTCGGATGTCTTCGACCATAAGGCGCGCCTGCGCTCCTACGAGATAATTGCCGATGCCGGCAAGGGTCTGGCTGCCGAGCCGCTCGCTGGCAGCGGCAGCGCCGGCGCTTTTCGCGAGCAGAGATACGCCTCCGCAGCATCGCTTTAGGAGACGCGTGTCGATGAAGCTGACCGAAGAGGGAAACCGCGCTCTGACCGACATTGCCGGGCGCCATGGCATCAGCCGAGGCGCAGCCGACCATCTGTTGGCTGCAGTTGTGTCTGGCGGAGGCTATCAGGCACAGTTCAACCATCCGGAACTCGGCGGCATGGGGCAATGGTCTGCGGGTGGCATGACGATGATCGGCGACATGTTCAACAACAGCCTCAAGGCCCAAGTGGCCGATGTCTGCCGCGACCTTGCCGAACTCAGCCGTGACGGCAGGCTTCAACAACCCGACGTCGCGCACGTTTCGCAACAGGGCCAGACACACCCGGGCCACGCAGGCAATCAGTCGTCGGCGGGCGTCGGACACTGGTGGCCTGATGGGCTTGGCGCCGCCGGCTCGACCGGGTCGCAGAACGATATGCGTTACGCAATCTTTCCCGCAACCAACCGGCTTGCGATCCGCAAGGACGGTCAGGTGACGATCTACGACACCGGCGATCACCGGATTACCGGCTTTTCCCAGCAGCAGGGCCACGACCAGTCCCTTTCGTTTACCTCCCAACACGGGCTCGTGAGCGTCAAGGAACTACAGGAAGTCCACGCGGGCGGAGAGATTGAAGCAGGCGTCTCGAAATCGGCTTCTGAACCAGCACCGTCAGCCGATCCGGCCCCGCAGCAACCCGGCGATGCGCCTTCGGGTTCTCCGGAGCACGACATTTTCACCAAGATCGAGCGCCTTGCAGCGCTTCATGCCAAAGGCATTCTGGGTGACGAGGAATTCCACGCCAAGAAAAGCGAACTGCTCGACCGCCTGTGAAAAGCCCTCTAGTTTGACAGCTGCAATTTGCCCCCCATTCGGCGAGCACAGACTGGAGTTAGATCATGAGCGATGCCATTGCCGGAAAATCCGTGTCCCAGTTATCAGCGCTGCTGCAATCCGGCGTGCTTGACCCGCAGGCACTCGTCGAGCAGACATTCGATGCGATCCGCACCTATCCGGACCAGGCGATCTTTGTCAGCCTGAGCGAGGCCCGGGCCAAGGCAGAGGCCGCCGCCGCCTCGCGTCGCATCCGCGAAGGTCGCTCGCTCGGCCTGCTCGACGGCGTACCTATTGCCTGGAAGGATCTGTTTGCCGTCGAAGGCCTTGCAACCACAGCTGGCTCAGTCGTGTTGAAAGATGCTTCCCCCGAGAATAATGACGCCGATGTCGTCACGGCACTTGCCGCAGCCGGTATGGTCAGTGTCGGCCGCGTCAACATGAGCGAGTTTGCCTTTTCCGGCCTCGGCATCAATCCGCATTACGGCACTCCCTACAACCCTGCATCGAGAGACGTTCCGCGGCTGCCCGGAGGTTCGTCATCCGGTTCCGCAGTGGCTGTCGCAGCAGGGCTCGTGCCCGTTGCGATAGGCACCGACACTGGCGGCTCCATCCGTATTCCGGCCGCTTTCAACGGCATCGTCGGCTACAAGGCGACACGCGGGCGCTATTCGATGAAGGGCGTCTTTCCCTTGGCAACGAGCCTGGATTCGCTCGGCCCTCTCTGCCGCACAGTCCAGGACGCAGTCTGGATCGATGCAGCGATGCGCGGTCTGACAGCACCCGCGATCACGCGCGGGTCGATCGACGGGCTGGTGTTGATCGTTCCGGAAACAGTCGTCTTCGACGGCATTGAGGATGGAGTTCTGGCGGCGTTCGAGGCCGCACTGGCGCGGCTGGTCAAGGCGGGCGCCGTCGTCAGGCGCCAGGCTTTCCCGATCTTTTCCGAGATTTTCGATCTGCAGCAGCAGCATGGCCCGCTGGTCACTGCGGAGGCCTTCGCACTGCACCGTCACCGACTGGCGGGACCCGACGCCGACCGGATGGACCGCCGCGTCGTTGCGCGCGCCCGCCTCGGTGCCAATATCAGCATGACCGGCTATATCGACCTGCTCAGTGCCCGCGAAAGGCTGATTGCCGCAATGACGGCTCTGGTCGGACCCAAGGATATCCTCGTTTTCCCGACGCTTCCGCATGTTGCGCCACCCATCGCATCTGTTCTCAACGACGACGATCTGTTTTTTCAGACGAACGGCAAGACGTTGCGCAATACGCTGATCGGCAATTTTCTGGATGGCTGCGGCCTTTCCATCCCCTGCGGTACGGGCGATGCCGGCATGCCTGTGGGGCTGCTTCTCTCGGGCATGCCGCGTGCAGACGATCACCTGTTAGGCGTCGGCCTTGCGGCAGAAGCCCTTGTGCGCGAAGAAAGCTAAGGCCGCTTCCGCTCAGCCGGCTTTTCAATTGAATGTGCAAAGCCCACACTGGACAATAAATCGATGCGGCTTTGCTGCATGTGGGCATTCAAGCCCATGACCCAATGGAGTGCCGCCATGTCATCGCCGCAAAACGCTGGCCTCGATCCGAACTCGCCGGCCGACCACCCTTCGCCCGCGCATGGAAAAATATGCGAATGGCTGATTATGGAGACGCGGACGCAACCTTATATCGACAATATCTTCGTCGAGATGTGCGATCGGCTGGTGGCGGAGGGTGTTCCGGTGGCGCGCGCAACGCTGCATTTCAGCACCCGCAATCCGCAATGGCTGGGCGCCCGCATCCTCTGGCAGACCGGCATGACGGAAGCGGAAATCCGGACTTTCGACTACGGCGTCGAATTGACCACTCAATATCTGGGCAGTCCGATGTATGCCATCAATGAAGGTGCCGACCAGGCGCGCCAACTGCTGGAAGGCAAGGACGACAAGGGCGTCTGGCATCCGATCTACGACGATCTGAAGCTGGAGGGATATACGGAGTACGTGGCCTGGCCCATCGACCACACCCACGGGAAACGTCACGTCGCGAGTTTTGCGACCAAGGAGCCCGGCGGCTTCAGCGAGGCCGACATCGCTGTCCTGAAGGGTCTTATACCGGTGCTGGCGCTGGTGAGCGAAATCCGGCTGAAAAATCGCCTGGCGCGGACGCTGCTCGAGACCTATGTCGGCCCGCATGCCAGCGAACAAATCTTGGCGGGTGCCACAACGCGGGGCAGCGGCGTCACCGTCGGTGCGGCGATCATGATCTGCGATCTCAGGGATTTCACGAAACTCTCCGATATCTGGCCCCGCGACGATGTCATAGAACTGCTCAACGGCTATTTCGACGCCATGTCAGAGCCTATCGAGAAGTTTGGTGGCGAAATCCTCAAATTCATGGGTGACGGGCTGCTGGCAATCTTTCCGCTGAGCAACCCCGATGCCTGCCGCAACCTCATGCGGGCTATTGCGGAAGCGCAATCCGCCATGACGGCGCTCAACGTCCACAATATGGCACGCGGCTATGAAGCCCTCGGCTACGGCATTGGCGTCCATGTCGGCGATGTCATGTATGGCAATATCGGCTCCAAACGGCGTCTCGATTTCACCGTCATCGGGCCGGCCGTCAACGTTGCCTCGCGGTTGGAAAGCCTGACCAAGGAAATCAAACGCCCGGTCCTGTTGTCGCGCGCCTTCGTGGAGATGGCCGGCTGCTCTGGCGTGCTGGAGAACCTCGGCTCCTATCCGCTGCGCGGTCTGGGCGATCCCATCGACGTGTTCGCCTTCTCGACGGCCTGCTTCTAGCCTCGGATATCCTCAAGAATCATGGCGCCGCCTTTTTCCGCCACCATCATCGTCGGCGCATTGATGTTGCCGGCGGTGATCGTCGGAAAAATCGAGGCATCGACAACCCGCAGGCCCCGGAGACCGTGCACCCGCAGGCGCGCATCGACCACCGATCCGCCGCTATCCGGCCCCATCGCGCAAGTGCCACATGGATGATAGATCGAGCCGCTGTTGGCGCGGAAATAGGCGAGCAGATCCGCATCGCTTTCGACCGCAGCAGAAGGCGAGACTTCCGTGTCGGTGATCTCTGAAAATGACGGCGCCGAGGCTATGCGACGCACAAGGCGGCTGCCCTGCAGGACTTCGGCGACGTCGCGCTCCGTCGACAGGTAGTTCGGCTTGATCAGAGGCGCTCTGGACGGATCGTCGGAAGCGATCTGCACCTTTCCCCGGCTGGTGGGGCGGCAGGCATTGAAGGCGATCAAGAAGCCTGGGTAGGGCTCCGGCATGAGCCCAGACCTGGAATTGGCCGGAATCCGATAAGAAAGCGGATTGAAATAGAGCTGGATGTTTGGCTTCTCCTCGTGCGGACTGCCACGAAAGAAGCCGCCCGCCTGATTGACGCTCATGGCGAAGGGGCCTTTGCGCGTCAGAACATAGCGCAGACCGAGTGCCGCCTGGCCGAATTTGCTGCCGAAGATACCGTTCAGCGTCGGGCGGTTGGCGCGATAGTAGAAGCTGGCGCAGAGATGGTCCTGCAGGTTTGCTCCGACCCCCGGCAGATGATGCCGCATCGGAATTCCGAGTTGCGTCAAGGAAGCGGCGTCGCCAACGCCCGACATCTGCAAAAGCTTCGGGCTATCGATGGCGCCGGCCGCAAGGATCACCTCCCGGTTGGCCATGAAACGTCGAGGCACACCCTTCTGTAGCACTTCGACGCCGTCGACCTTTCCATCGACATCGAAGAGCAGCCGCTGGGCAAAGGCATGGCGCTCGATCGTCAGGTTCGGTCGCCTCAGGGCGGGACGCAGATATTCAGCGCTGGAGTGGGAGCGCTGGCCGTTGCGGGTGTTGATGTCGTAGACACCGGCGCCTTCGATCGAAGCGCCGTTGAAATCCGGGTTAGCGGGCAAATTCACTTCGCCGCAGGCCTTGAGAAAGGCATCGCTGATCCCGTGGGTCATTCCGCGCATCGGCGTGACGTGGATCGGTCCTTCGCCTCCATGCCATCGGGACGCCCCCTGTGCGTGGGTTTCCAGCTTGCGGAAATAGGGGAGCACGTCGCTGGCGCCCCAGCCGGGATTGCCTGCCGCCTGCCAGTCGTCGAAATCGGCTGCAGCGCCACGCACGAAGATCATGGCGTTGATCGAGCCGGAGCCGCCTTGCACCTTGCCGCGCGGGACATAGATCCGGCGTCCATTCAGTTCGGGCTCCGGTTCCGTCGAATACATCCAGTTGACATCGGGATTGTAGAAGCTCTTGGCGTAGCCGACGGGGATCTTGAACCAGAAGGAATCATCCTTACCGCCTGCCTCGATGAGCAGCACGCTATATTTTCCGTTTTCGCTGAGGCGACTGGCGAGGATGCAGCCGGCCGAACCCGCGCCGACGATGACGAAGTCGTAGATCATGGTTTGTCTCTATCGTGATCAACCGCGGGCGGGGGCAAACGCTTTGATATCGGCGGGTTCCGCAGCCATCTGCAAATGCAGGCGGTCGCCGGTGTAAGGCGAATGGCGTTCGACGACATCGAGATCCAGCTCGATGCCGAGCCCCGGCTCGCGCGACGGAATGAGATAGCCTTCATCGAAAATCAGCTTGGTCTTCAGAACCTCGGTATGGAAGCCGCCAAAATCCATGATCGCCTCGTGAATGAGAAAATTCGGGGTGGCCGCGGATAGCTGGATACTGGCGGCGGCGCCGACGGGACCGTTGTAAAGATGCGGAGCGACCTGTGCGTAATAGGCCTCTGCCATGCCGGCGATCTTCTTGGCTTCCAGCAATCCACCGACGCGTGCCACGTTCATCTGCAGGATAGAGGCCGCACCCAGTTGCAGGACGCGCTGAAACTCATACTTCGTGGTCAAGCGCTCGCCGGTCGAAATCGGGATCGACGTGGCGCGGGCAACTTCCGCCATCGCGGCCTCCTGGCCGGGCGGCACCGGCTCCTCGAACCATAGCGGATCGTATTTCTCCAGCCGCCGGGCAAGGCGGATGGCCGAGGATGGCACCATCTGGCCATGGGTTCCAAACAGGATGTCGGCGCTGTCGCCGACGGCTTCGCGGATCCTTGCGCAAAAAGTCTCGCAACGAGCCATGACGCCCATGGACAACTGATGGCCCGAATAATTGGTGTAGGGACCGGCCGGATCGAATTTGACAGCCGTGAAGCCTTGGTCGACCATCTCCAGGGCGCATTCGGCAGCAAGGTCGGGGTCGTTGAAATCGAACTCGCCGGCGGCGTTCTTCGGATAGAGATAGGTATAGGCCCGCAGCTTCTCGTTGACCGTGCCGCCCAGGAGATCGGACACCGGGCGACCCGCCGCCTTGCCGATGATATCCCAGCAGGCGATTTCCAGACCCGAGACGATGCCCATCATCGTCGGGTCCGGCCGCTGGGTGAAGCCGCTGGAATAGGCCGCCCGCCAAAAGCGCTCGATCCGGTGGGGATCGTGATCCAGCAGATAGCGCTGGAAGACGTCGTCGATCAGCGGGACCAAGGCCGAGGGGTGGAAGGACGTCGCGTAGATCTCGCCGACGCCCTCGATGCCGCACGCCGTCTCGAGTCGGACGAAAATCCAGTACATGCCGCCGACATGGGGCGGCGGTACGGCAACGATATGGGTCTTGAGCGAAGCGATCTTCATGGCGGTTTCCTCAACGATCCCAACGGGACGGTGCAGCGTCAGTGCTTCAGGATGACGAGTCGGGTCTGGGTGAATTCGAGCATGCCGTGCTTGCCGTCGTCGCCGCCGAGGCCGGACTTCTTCCAGCCGGCATGGTAGCCCTGATAGGGATCGGCCGGGAAACGATTGATATAAAGTTCGCCGGCTTCGATCTCGCCTGCAGCTTGCATCACCTTGCGGTAATTCTCGGTGAACAGTACTGATGAAAGTCCGAACTGGTGATCGCTGGCCAACGCCAGCGCCTCTTCGAAGGTCTCATATCGGAGCACTGCCAAGACAGGGCCGAAAACCTCGTCGCGGACGATTTCCATTTGCTGGGTGCATCCGGACAGTAGCGTCGGGGGATAAAAGAAACCGGGGCCTTCCGGCATCACGCCACCCGTCTCCAGCTTTGCGCCCTCCGCCTGCGCCCGTTCGACCATTGCATGTAGTTTTTCCCGGGCGGCGGCTATCGCCAGCGGCCCCATTGAGCCGGCATCGACGGCGCGATTGCCGAAGCTGCGGGCCGCAAAGCCCACGCGCAGCTTTTCAAGAAGTGCGTCGTGCACCGACGCATGGATATAGAGCCGCTCGGCCGCAGTGCAGATCTGGCCGCAATGGGCGGTCTTGGCGGCGATGATTGCCGCTGCCACAGCGTCGAGATCGGCATCAGGTTCGACGATGACAGGTGTCTTGCCACCGAGCTCCAGAGACGGTTTGGCGATATTGGTCTTGCAGAAATCGAGCACCGCCTGGCCAGCAGCGACGCTGCCGGTCAGTGTGATCATGCCGACGGCAGGCTGGGTGCAGAGCGTCCGGCAGACGTCATGGCTCATGGCCATGATGTTGACCAGGCCGGGCGGCAGGTCGGCGTCAAGTATCGCGTCGGCAAACGCAAAGGCGGAGGTCGGCGTGGTGTTGCTGGGGCGAACAACCACGGCGTTTCCGGTGATCAGCGCGGGCGCTATCTTGCGCACCAGCGTGTAGATCGGAAAATTGAACGGGATGAGGCAGGCGACGACACCGATCGGCTCACGCTTCAGCAGCAGGGTCTCGTTGGGCGTATCGCTCTCGATGATCTCGCCTTCGACGCGGCGCGCCCACTCGGCGTGGTAGCGCATTAGCTCGGCTCCGTAGATCGCCTCGCCGGTTGCGTCGGCAAGACTTTTGCCGGATTCGCGTGCCAGGGCTTCGCCGATCCGGCCTGCGTGTTTTTCGATCACATCGGCCAGACGTCGCAGGGCGTCGCCGCGCTGGATCGCCGGCAGGGCCCGCCACAGCTTTTGTGCCGCCGCGGCCTGTGCGACGGCATCGATGACAGTCGCTTCGTCGGCTCCGGCTACCGCTGCAAAAACTGCGCCATCGGCAGGATTGCGGACCTCGATCCGCGAGGCCGTCGTCGGCTCGCAAAATTGGCCGCCGATGAAATTGCGGTAGTGCTGCATCTTCCGTCCCCGATATCGCGACAAAGCGTCGGAGGTCGACGCCATCCTCGCCATTCGACCGGGAGGTTAGGACGCGCGCAAGCGTGTTATTGTCGGGCAAAGCATTCCAAAATGGAATGCTTCCAACGGCAACAGTCAGAGCCCGGCGCCAGTCAGCGAAAGTTCGTCGAACAGCCACTGCCTGAAGGCCTTGAGATGGTTGCCTCCGGCGACGCCTGCCCTTTCGACAAGCCAATAGGATTCATGGCCCTCGATCTCGACATCGGACAATTGCACGAGCCTGCCGTCTGCAAGGTATTCGTCGACCATGAAGCGATCGACCACGGCGACGCCGAGGCCATTGCAGGCGGCTTCGATCACCAGATCCAGCAGATCGAATTCGAGGCCGCCGCTCGTGTCGATATCCGCAAGGCCTGCGGCATCCAGCCAGTGCTGCCAGGTCATGTAGCGCCGGTCTGCGGAGGCGAGGACGTGCAGAAAGGTGAGGTCGGAGAAGTCCATGGGAGACGTGTCGCGCCGTCCGCCCAGCAATGTCGGTGCGCAGACGGCGATATGGCGTTCGGTCATCAGAAGATGGGCATTCAGCATCGGCCACTCCCCGTCGCCGAAGCGGATCGCGCAGTCGAGCAGGCTGCGCTCGGCAAGGCTGTCGCGCAGTTCCGTGCCGATGCTGATCCCCACGTCCGGAAGTGCCGCGCGCAACCGTCCCATCCGCGGCATCAACCAGCGCTTGGCGAAGGTCGGTGGCACGTTGATGCGCAGACGATTGCGGGCGCTCTTGTCGACGATGCCGCGCACAGCCAGTTCGACGCTGTGAAAGGCATGTTGCAGGGTGGAAAACAGTGCAACGCCCGCCGGCGTCAGTTCCAGATCATGGTGGCGCCGGATGAGGAGCGGTTCGCCGAGTTGGTCCTCCAGGTTTCGCACCTGGCGGCTGACGGCACTCTGGGTGAGATTGAGCCTTGCGGCCGCTTTGGTGAAACTGCGCGTCTGGCCGACGACCTCGAACACCTTCATGGCGGACAATGCCGGCAGTTTGCGCATACGCTCGTTCCCATCCAATCCGCGATCGACCTTCAATAGCACTTTATGCCAGCCAAAAAAGTTGAGATCGCCTGAGCGCGACAGCAATCCGCCAGCAGGTGGTTTCCCACGACAGCTCCAACATTGTCTCGCGGGGTGCCCAGATTACCCTTGCCGTTCGCGTCCACACACATATAATCAGGAATAATTATTTCCACATAGTGAAATATAGAAGGGGACTGGCATGGCTTTGAGTTGGCGATTTTCTGCGCTCGCGGACCGGCATCGGGCGCTCGGATCCAAGCTCGAGGACTGGAGCGGCATGGGAACCGCATGGACCTACGACAAGGATATCTACGAGGAACACATCGCCATCCGCACAAAGGCAGGCCTCATGGATGTGTCGGGACTGAAGAAGGTCCACCTCGTCGGTCCGCACGCGATTGCGGTGCTGGAATACATCACCACCCGCGACATGAGCAAAATCTATCCGGGCCGCTCGGTCTATGCCTGCATGCTCAACGATCGCGGCCATTTCACAGACGACTGTATCGTCTATCGCACTGGCCCGAACTCCTGGATGCTGGTGCACGGCTCGGGAACCGGTCACGAGGAGATCACGAAACAGGCCGCAGGCCGCAATTGCGCTGTGCTGTTCGACGACGATCTCCACGACCTGTCGCTGCAGGGGCCGCTTGCCGTCGACTACCTGTCGAAATATGTGCCGGGCATCCGCGAGCTCAAATACTTTCACCACATGCAGACGACGCTGTTCGGGGCGCCCGTGATGATCTCTCGCACCGGCTATACCGGCGAACGGGGCTATGAGCTTTTCGTTCGCGGACAGGATGCCGGGATGATCTGGGACCGGATCGTCGACGAGGGCAAGGAGATGGGTATCATCCCCTGCTGCTTCAGCGTTCTCGACATGCTGCGTGTCGAAAGCTACCTGCTGTTCTTCCCCTACGACAATTCGCAGATGTATCCGTTCGACAACGAGCAGCCGGGCGACAGCCTGTGGGAGCTGGGGCTCGATTTTACCGTCAGCCCCGGCAAGGTCGGCTTTCGAGGCGCCGAGGAGCATGCGCGTCTCAAGGGCAAGGAGAGGTTCAAGATTTTCGGCCTGCTGGTCGATGCAGATGGCCCGACCGATCTCGGCGACGAGGTCTGGGCCGACGGTCGCAAGGTCGGGGTCATAACCTGCCCCAGCTATTCCAAGCTGACCAACCGATCCATGGCGATCATGCGCGTCGAAGTGCCTTACGCGTCGCAAGGCGTGAGGCTCGAAGTCAAGGGCAAGACTGTCAATGCGCCGGCGATTGCCCACACCATCACCTTCGACGATCCGGATAAAAAGAAGCGGACGGCGAAAGATTGAGGGGCGAGCCCGATGCTGGTTGCAGGGATCAAGAGCAGACCGGAATATAAGGGGCTCGACATCGACCCCCATGCGAAGCGCCACCTCTTTGTGCTCGAGGGCGAAGGCGCGCTGGCTCTTCTCGAGCGCGCCGGGACCGATGGCGGCGCGTTTCTAACAAGGGCCGAAATTCTTTATCTGCCGGGTGGCTCGGCTGGCCAGAGCCACGTCGCCGATCTCGCAGCACTCGGCGCCGACATCACCTGGACGGCCGCCGGCCTGCAGCCGCTGCTGGGGCGTCTTCGCGTCTGCCTCGACAATGCGACCATGGGGATGCGGATCTACATCGCCGGGACGGAAGGCTTTATTGGCCAGGTGATCCAGGTCGCGCTCGATTTTGGCGTCGACTTCAACTCGCTGAGGACGGAGCACCAGGGATCGCTGGCCCGGCGCGTGCAGTGCGTCCATTGCAAGGGCGTGACCGACAACGTCACCACGACGCCCTTCGTCTGCTCGCACTGCGGCTTGAAGCTTCTCGTTCGCGACCATTATTCGCGACGGCTCGGCGCTTTCCAGGGTGTCAACGTCGATGCCGAAGAGCCGGGCACTGCGCCGGAGCCGGAGGAGATTTTCCTGTGAGCATCAACACAGAGATGACCGTCCAAGTGACGGCTGTGACCCAAGTGGCGGCAGCGGTCAAAACCTTCCGGCTGGAGCGGCCCGACGGCGCGCCTTTGCCGGTGTTTTCGGGCGGTTCGCATATTGTCGTCTCGATGAACGACGGCGAGCAGCTGCGGCGCAATCCCTATTCGCTGATGTCGTCACCGGACGATACATCGGGGTATGAAATCAGCGTGCTGCGGGTAGCCAATTCGCGCGGCGGCTCGGCGTTTCTCCACGACAGGCTTCGTGTAGGCGACCAGCTCACGATCAGCCAGCCGGTCAACCTCTTTCCCGTCGATCATCGCGGCCGCAAGCATATCCTGTTTGCCGGCGGCATCGGCATCACGCCGTTTCTGGCGATGATGGAGCAGTTTACGCGCGATAACGCCGCCTTCGAACTGCACTATGCCATGCGCTCTCGCGAACACGGTGCCTTCTGGCAGCAACTGCTTGAACGCTACGGACCGCGCAAGGTCAAACTCTACTTCGACGACGAGAAAAGACTCATTCCGGTGGAGACGATCGTCGATAACCAGCCTCTCGGCACGCATCTCTATGTCTGCGGACCCTCCGGCATGATCGACGGTGTGCTGCTGACGGCGCTGGAGGCCGGCTGGCCGAAGGAAAACCTGCAAGCGGAACGCTTTCTTGCACCTCCTGCCGGCCTGCCGTTCCAGGTGATGCTGGCAAAGGCAGATCGGGCGATCTCGGTCGGTGAGCATCAGAGCATCCTCGAGGCGGTGGAGGCTGCCGGCTGTGAGGCGCCGTACATGTGCCGCGGCGGAGCCTGTGGGCAGTGCGAAACAGTGGTCCTCTCCGGCGATGGCGAACTCGAGCACAACGACGTCTACCTCTCGGACGCAGAAAAGGCCGAGGGGCGGAAAATCATGATCTGCGTGTCGCGCTTCAAGGGCCAGCAACTGGTGCTTCAACTTTAGCCTCGAGGAAGGATCGGACGGATGACCATAAAGTTCAGGCAGGAAACATTCCGGGACGATTTCACCTTCCGCAATAGCCCGGAAAACATTCGCCGCTTTCCATTTCCCTTCGACCGGGATGCCTACATGTACGCGGTCAACATGGAACCGCACGTGCGAGGGCTGGCCAACAGCGTCTTTGAAAACCTGATCGACGTCGACGAACATTACGTCGCCGAGATGCATGACCGGGCGCTGGTGCTGAAGGAGGATCCGCTGCGGTGCCAGGCACTGCCACACATGATGACGGCCCAGTGGGATACGCTCGAACTGATCATGGAGCACCAGGCCGCCGATTATCCGGAGCATTTCTCGCTCACGAAAGACGGTGACAAATGGCGCTGGATAAACCGGCCGCTCGGCATCGATGACAGCTTCACCTTCGGCGATGCCTCGAGCCTCCCCTATCAGCCGATGGAATACATCACCCGCCAGGCGCAGGGCGATTTCTGCATCGTCGACCAGCGCGACGGCAATCTCTGGATGGATGCCGGCATGGTCACGACGCAGGCCGACTGGTCGCTCGATTTCGACATCGGCATGAACTTCATGGAATGGCATGGCCCGGTGCCGCTGGCCCACCAGATCGGCGTCTTCGAGCGGGCGCTGAAGTTCCTCCTGAACCTGCAGCAGGGCAAGCCGACGCGACGGCTGAACTGGACGATGACGGTCAACCCGCGCCTCGACACCAGCCCGGAGAATTACCACAAATGGGGCCCTGACCGCTTGACGGTCACGCCGGAAAACGTCGGCCGGAAAATGCATCTTCGCGTCGAGCTGCAGAGCCTCTGGCGCCTGCCGCGCTCCAACGCCATCCTGTTCGTGATCCGCTGCTATCTCATCAGCCTCGATGAACTGGTCACCGTGCCTAAATGGGCACGCCGCCTGCCGCGTGTGCTGGCGAGCCTGCCGCCCGAGATCGTCGACTACAAGGGCCTGACGCGCAATCGCCCGATCATGATCGACTGGCTCAGTACCTACGATGACGGAGCGCCGACCAGCCCGGGCATTTTTCCGGACTGACCGGCCGATCGTAGCAAGCATATCAATAAAAACGAGGGAACTGACATGACGAGAGTTGCCGTGATCGGCGCCGGACCATCGGGACTGGCGCAACTGAGAGCGTTCCAGTCGGCCGCAGCGAAAGGCGCAGAAATCCCCGAAGTCGTCTGCTTCGAGAAGCAGGCGGATTGGGGCGGCTTGTGGAACTACACCTGGCGCACCGGGCTCGACGAATATGGCGAACCGGTGCACGGCAGCATGTACCGCTATCTATGGTCGAACGGCCCGAAGGAATGCCTGGAGTTTGCCGATTATTCCTTCGAGGAACACTTCGGCAAGCCTATCACCTCATACCCGCCACGCGCCGTGCTCTGGGACTATATCAAGGGGCGCGTAGAGAAGGCCGGCGTTCGCGACTGGGTGCGTTTCAGCACGCCCGTGCGGATGGTGACCTTCGACGAGGCGAGTAAAAAATTCACGGTGACCGCCCACGACCGCGTCAACGACCGGATGTATGACGAGGTCTTCGACTATGTCGTGGTGGCGTCAGGCCATTTCTCCACACCCTACGTTCCCTATTTCGAGGGGGTTGCCAGCTTTGGCGGCCGCGTCATGCATGCCCATGACTTTCGCGATGCGCTGGAGTTCAAGGACAAGGACATCCTCATCGTCGGCCGCAGCTATTCGGCCGAGGACATCGGCTCGCAGTGCTGGAAATACGGCGCCAAATCGGTCACCGTCAGCTATCGCAGCAAACCCATCGGCTTTACCTGGCCGGAACGCTTCGAGGAAAGGCCCTTGCTGCAGAAGCTGGACGGCAAGACGGCACATTTCAAGGATGGCACCACGAAGGTGGTAGACGCGCTGATCCTCTGCACCGGCTACCTTCACCATTTTCCGTTCCTGCCCGACAGCCTGCGCCTGAAGACTGCAAACCGCCTGTGGGCCGACGATCTTTACAATGGCATCGTCTACGAGAAGAACCCGCAACTCTTCTACATCGGCATGCAGGACCAGTTCTACACGTTCAACATGTTCGACGCGCAGGCCTGGTACGCCCGCGACGTTATCCTCGGCCGCATCGCTTTGCCGGACGCAGACGGGATGAAAGCACATTTCGACACATGGCGTGCCCGCGAGGAAGGGCTCGAGGACGCCGAGCAGATGATCTGGTTCCAGGGCGACTACGTCAAGGACCTGCTGAGAGCCACAGATTACCCCGATTTCGATATCGAAGGCGTCAACCGGACTTTCATGGAATGGGAGCATCACAAGGTGGAAAGCATCATGGGCTTCCGTGACAACGGCTATCGGTCGCTGATGACCGGAAATATGGCGCCGAAGCACCACACGCCCTGGATCGAGGCCATGGACGATAGCCTCGAAGCCTACCTGCGGAACTAAGTGCCCCAAAAATCCGCTGCTGTCAGGAGGGGCCAATATCCCAAATGTGGGCCCTTCTCTCGTGGCGCTCTAACACCCACAGACGCAAGTCTGGACGCTCGCCCGTTTACTTTTTACTTACCAAGAAAGCAGACCATATCGAACTACCTAAAGATGCAGACGTTATGTCTTTGCAGTCTTTAGGAGTACTTGTTATGACTTTGTCAAACATCCCATTCATTGGTCTCGGTTTCCTTGCCTGCGGGTTCGTCGGTTTCGCGGGCATTGCCATCGTCCTGAACGAGCATTTCGACCTGTTCGCCATTATCCTTTGCTGGTACATTGCCATGATATCCTTCGCCGCATTCGCGCTTGGAAAAGGCGCTCGCCGCTGGTCAGTGTTCCGCCTCGTAACCTTGGTCTCTTCCAAGGCGTGGCGGCACCGCGCAGTTGCCAGAGCCGGCTAGAACTTCAAACATGTTTCAACTTAAGTTGCTCTTCCAGCCCTACGGCGTCGCGTGTTAGAACTTTTCAGCAAGCGATTTGCGTGGGGAGATTTCGCGGAGTGGATGGTCCTGAGCGACGGATAGCTCGATTGACGTCAAAGTCGGCCGTCGTACTCGTCAGCCTGTTTCTCGTTGCCGTTCTGAGCCTTTCCGGCCTCATGATCTGGCAAAACTACAAGGCCACGATAGCGGCAGGCGAAGCTCGGGCGCAATCCTCTGCCCACGTGGTTGCCGCGCACCTGCAATGGATGATCGAGGCTAGCGACCAGGCGCTCAGGCGCATCGATGCAAAGCTCGACGAACAACCTATAGAGTCCAACGCCAACATAATTTCCGACATCTCGCAGGCGGTTGGCGATCTGCCCGCCGGATTTCAATATTCGGTCTATGATCAAAACGGCGCGCTGCGACTTTCCAGCGTGCGGCAGGCAACGGGCATCACCGTGGCCGATCGCGACTATTTCCAGCAGCTAAAAGCCGGCCGGGAAGTGGTCATCTCCGAGCAACTGCAGGAACGGCTGAGTGGCAAGCAGGTCTTCATCATCGCAAGACGTATCGAGCGCAACGGGCAGTTCCACGGCGTGGCCAGCATCGCCATCCCGACCGAGAAGCTCGACGAGTTCTGGAACTCGATGGAACTCGGCCCTAAATCGAGTGTTGGCGTCATCCGGTCTGACGGATGGCTCGTGGCGCGCCACCCAACCTTCGACAAGCCGATGGACTTCAGCCAGACGCCGCTTTTCACGGTCCATCTCCCCAAAAGCCCGCAGGGCTATTATCGCAGCGGCGCCTCGCCGGTGGATGGCGTGGCGCGGATCGTCGGTTACTGGCATGTCGATGGATGGCCGCTGATCGCCACTGCGGGTATTGATACCGCGCAAACGTTGCAGATGTTCTGGTCTGGTCTCGACACGCAACTCATCTTCGGCCTGCCTATCATCCTGATGATCATCGCAAGTGCCATCTGGATCGTCGCCTTGCTAAATGCCTTTGCCGAACGCAACGCGGTTCTTGAGCGGCTGCTGGAGCGCAACCAGTTTCTGTTCCGAGAAATTCATCACCGCGTAAAGAACAATCTGCAGGCCGTGTCGGCACTGATTCGCCTTCAGCCGATCTCCAAGGAGGCGCGTGGCGACATGGAACGGCGGATCGCAGCGATGATTGCGGTTCACGAGCAGATCTACCAGACAGACCAGTTCGACCGCGTCGATGTCGCCCCCTACACGGAGCGACTGGTCGGGGAGATCGCGGCTTCCTATGACGCGGCGGTCACGATCGAAACGCGGCTTGCTTCGATCTCCGTCGACCGGGACCAGGCTCTGCCTATCGGCATGATCATCAACGAAGTGGTCTCGAACGCCTTTAAATACGCCTTTATTGGCCGTTCCGACGGGCATCTCATGGTGGAGCTGACAAGCGGAAGCGACGGTATGGCAGTTCTGACAGTGCGCGACGATGGTCCCGGCATCGATACGGAACTGACGCACAAGGGCATGGGCAGCCGACTGATTACTGGTTTCGTTGCCCAAATCAACGGTACTTTTTCCTATGAGAATGCGAGCGGAACCGCATTCACAATGCGCTTTCCTGCAAATCCACTCTCGTGAACCGCAGCGCGCCACCAGCCACAGGCGTTAGTTGAAGACGGCGCGGTATCCCTGGCTTGAGACGCAGGACATATATTTCATGCGTGCCGCAGCCTCCGCCTGGCTTTCCTGAGCGGGCACCTCGCTTGGCAACACTCCTGGGCCGTTCATGCGGGCGCGATAGGCGAACTCCTCCTTCTGCCGGTCGTAGGCAGCGTCCGCGTCGCCAACGCACATGACATGCACCACCCCGGGAAATTGCGCTGGGGTACCGACCGGCAGCAGGAGGGGTTTGCCGATATGGTCGACGCAGGCGGACAAGGAGATGGCAACGCTCAAGATGGCGAGCAGACGGTGGTGGCTTTTCATCATGCGTCCAGAGATTTCGGCGTGAACTGATCGATGGCGGACCCTATCGCCTGCAAGCTTGCCGCAGGCTTGTTCCGAGCGACGGCGCGGCAATTATCATGGACAATCTCCGGTGCCACAGCGCCGACCGGTCAAGAATCGATCGTTACTTGCCCGGCGCCGGTTTCCGGGAAACATTTGCCCCGGCATCGGGAGCGAGGCGCCAGCAGTCGACGGTGGTCAACAGCGCGACGACACCAAGCAGGACGAAGGCAAGGCGGAACTCGATGGCCGGCAGGGCCAGGCCCATTGGAGGCGCCAGGACCTGACCGATACGAATGCCGATGGCACCGAGTGCAATGCCCATGCCCATCGTCAGCTGGAAGGCGGTGCTGAACAGTGTGTTGGCGCCAGTCATCTGCGGTTTTGGAATATCTGCAAAGGCGATTGTGTTGAGAGCCGAGAAATGCATCGAGCGGCACATCCCGCCGATAAACAGGACAGGGATGATAAACGCCAAAGACGATGTCGGCGAGAACAGCGCGCAGGCGGCGATGAAGAGCGCATTGAGGACGCCGTTGACCAGCAGCACACGGCGGAAGCCGTATCGTCGCAGGATCGGCGTCGTTGCAGGTTTTATCAGGAGATTGCCGGCAAAGACTGCAAGCGTCATCATCCCCGCCTCGAAGGCGCCGAGCCCGAAGCCGACCTGGAACATCAGCGGCAGCAGAAACGGAACCGCGCCGATGGCCATGCGAAACAGAGAACCACCCCACAACGCGACCGCAAATGTCGGTTTGCTCAGGCCTGAAAAATCGATGAGCGGATGGGCGCTCCGGCGGAAATGGACAACTGCCACGGTCAGCAGAATGAGTCCTACCGCAAGATAAGTGCCTGCAGACAGCCATTCAGGGTCTGCGCGACCAATCAGTTCCAGGCCATACATCACAGACGCCAGGCCAAAACCGCTGGCGACGAAGCCGGTCCAGTCGAATGGCCGCTTCTCCTGATGCTGCCCCTTGGGGATCAGAATCAGGGCAAAGACGAAGGCAAGGATGCCGAGCGGCAGATTGAGGAAGAATATCCAGCGCCAGCTGGCATGATCGGTCAGGAACCCGCCAAGCGGCGGGCCGAGCACGGGGGCCACCAGCGCAGGCCAGGTAATCGTCGCGATGGCCGAAATCAGCTTTTCTTTCGGCGTGTTGTTGAGCACGAGCAACCGGCCCACCGGCACCATCATTGCGCCACCGATACCTTGGAGTACCCGCATGGCAACGAACGTCCCGATGCCCTCTGCAAATCCGCAGAGAACGGATGCCAGGGTGAAGACGACCACGGCGGATGAGAACACCAACCGCGCGCCAAACCGGTCGCTGATCCAGCCGCTGATGGGAATGAAGATGCCGAGCGTCAACAGGTAGGCGCTCATGCCGATATTGAGATCGACGGGCCGCACCCCGAAGGATGTCGCCATCTGCGGCAGGGCCGTCGCGATCACCGTGCCATCGAGGTTTTCCATGAAGAACGCGCCGGCGACCAGCAGTGCAAGCAGCAGCGACCGTGCTTTTGGTGCTTCTGCGAGATCGGTCTTTCGCCGCGTCGATACGTCTGCCATTCAACAACTCCGGGCCGGCTTTGCCGATCAGTGTGACATCGCTTCCTTCGCATCAACCTTCGCCGCCGCGCCACCGGCGCGATGGCTGACCGGAATGAGCCAGGTGGTGAGAAATGTCAAAGCAGCGACCACGAAAACCCCCCAGAAACTCCAGTGCAGCGCAGAATTGAAAACGGCCCTGATCGCAGGATTGGAAGAAAGATCGGAGAGGCCGGTTGGCTGGTTCAAGACGTCATGAAGCTTCTCGGCCAGCGCTCCGCTGCCGAAGTGGGCAATGCCGAGATTGAGGATCGAGCCGAGCGCGGTGGCGCCGAGCGTGTTGCCCAGGCTGCGCGAAAACAGGATCGAGGCCGTAGCGCTGCCGCGCTCCGACCAGTCGACGCTGTCCTGCACCAGAACGATGCTGGTGAGGCTGATCAACCCCATCCCGAAGCCCATGAAGAAAGCGCCGACACCGGCGGGTATAGGGGTGCTCTCGGGGGTCAGGAACAGCAGGAATATCGCCCCGAACGGAAACAGCAGGCTGCCGACCCTCAAGGTACGGCGGATACCGAAAGCGCGAAATAGTTTTGGCGACATCACCACCGCCAGGGGCCAACCGACGATCAGCATCGTCAGCGTGAAACCTGCCTCCAATGATGAGCGGCCGAGCACACCCTGAACGTAGATCGGCAGCACCGTCGTGAGCCCGATCAACGCCATGCCGGCCAGCAGCGTCGCGGCATTGCTGGTGGCGATCAGTCGCCGGCTCCACAGGGCGATCGAAATCAACGGCTCGGGCGCCCGTCCTTCCTGGAGCAGGAACAGCACGCCAGAGACAAGGAACAGCAGGCCGAAGCCACTGAGGACGGCGGCGCTGGCATCGGTTTCCGTCAGGATAAACAGCAACGAAACGATGGAAACAGAAAACAGCACCGTGCCGAGATAATCGATGTGGACCACGCGAGGCTCGATCTTCTCCTTCAGGAAAAGCACGAACCCGGCAATTGTCAGCACGCCGAGCGGCAGGTTGATCCAGAAGATCCAGGCCCAGGAGAGATGATCGACAATGAGCCCGCCGGCAAGAGGTCCGACCACAGCCGAGATCGCCCAGACGCTGGCAAGCACGCCCTGAACCTTGGCACGCTCCTCGAGCTTGTAGAGATCGCCGACAACTGTCGTGGTCACGGGCTGGATGGCGCCGGCACCGATACCCTGGACAAGCCGGAAGACGATCAACGAGGTCATCGACCAGGCGAAACCGGCAAGCGCGGAGCCAAGGAGGAAGATCAGGATGCCAACGATCAGGATCGGCTTGCGGCCGAAAATATCCGACAGCTTGCCATAGATCATCGTTGTCGTGGACTGGGCGAGCAGGAAGGCCGAAAATACCCAGCTGTAATAAGTGAAGCCGCCCAACTCGCCGACGATGCGCGGCATCGCGGTGGCGACGATGGTCGCTTCGATCGCCACCATGAAAGTCGCAAGCACGATGGCGCCGACAACCAGCGGGCGCTTCGATGGATCGACGAAGTCGGTCATCGACATTCCTTTCTCACGAATACGTCCGGATGAACACGGCGGTTGGCCTGTCTACGGCATCTCGTTCACAATGGATTTTTGGGTAGATTAATAGGAGGGAAGGCAGGCGAATCTCCTCGTCAATAGGCCTGCCAGAGCGTGTAGGGCATTGAATATTTCCTGGTCTCGAAGTCAAGATCGCAAGCCGGACAAAAGCAAGGGAGACTTCATATTTTCGGCTTCCGGCGACCGCTCTAGGGACCTCGTGGAGATCGATGCCGGCGATTGACAGCGCCCTGTCGCCGCCCTCATATCGCGGGCAAGACGGAACGAAGCCTTTTATGGAGAGACAAGTGCCCGAAACCCTGTTCGATATCCCGCTCAAGCGAGCAGACGGCCGTGCTGCAACACTGAACGACTACCGCGGACAGGTCTTGCTGGTGGTCAACGTCGCTTCGAAATGTGGCCTGACGGTTCAATACGAAGCGCTGGAAAAACTCTATGAGGCGAAGCGCGACCGCGGATTTACCATTGCGGCCTTTCCTGCCAATGATTTCAAAGAGCAGGAGCCGGGTTCGGACGCCGAGATCATGACCTTCTGCCAATCGACCTACGACGTGCAATTCCCGATTTTCTCCAAGATCTCAGTCAAGGGCGCGGCCAAGCACCCGCTCTACAAGATGCTGACAGCCTCCCCCGTGCCGACCACCGGCGATGGCCCGATGCGCGAAAGGCTGAAGGGCTACGGCGTCGACACGGGCGCTGCCAGCGACGTCCTCTGGAATTTCGAGAAATTCCTGATCGGCCGCCATGGTACCGTCGTTGCGCGTTTTGCGCCGGATGTCACGCCGGACGATCCACGCCTGCTCTCAGTACTCGACGAAGAACTGGTGAAAAGCGCCTGATTCATGCCGCCGCTGGATGATCAGGCCGTAAGTTCGGCCACTTTGGCGCTCAAGTCTGCGATATAGGCATCTGCCGAGAGGTCCGCGCCGGTGGCCGCCATCAGGATATCGCCAGGGCTCTTCGAGCGCCCGTGTTGATGGACATTGTGCTGGAGCCAGGATTTCAGCGGCATGTAGTCACCGCTCTCCAGGCCTTTTTCGACTGCAGCATCCTTCCGCGCCGTTGAAAACAGCTGGGAAGACATGATGTTGCCAACCGTGTAGGTCGGAAAGGAGCCGACCATGCCGGATGACCAGTGCACGTCCTGCAGCACACCGAGCGTATCCGTGGGGACATCGAGACCGAGATAGGACTTTACCTTGTCGCGCCAGATTTCCGGCAGGTCGGCGACTCGCATATCGCCGACAATCAGGCCTGCCTCGATCTCGGAGCGCAGCATGATGTGGAAATCATAGGTCAGTTCGTCGGCCTCGACGCGGATGAGGCTCGGGCGGGCGGCATTGATCACACGCCAGAAATCATCGACCGAGACATCCGACAGCTGCTCAGGGAAAACGGCCTTGAGTTCGTGGAAGTGGAGGTCCCAGAACCGGCGTGAGCGGCCGACACGGTTTTCCAACAGCCGAGACTGGGATTCATGCATGCCGAAGCTGGCGCCACCGACGGCGTAGAGGTTGACGAAATCCGTGGTGAAGGTCGATCGCGAAAACTGCTCCGAGATGCCCTGTTCGTAGAGACCGTGGCCTGCCTCGTGCCAGACAGCAAACAGGCCGCCCGGCAGCCAGGTTTCACGGAAACGGCCGGTGATGCGGACATCGGAGCGGGTGAAGGATATTTCGAACGGATGCACCGCGTCATCAAGCCGGCCGCGACCAAAGTCGTAGCCAAGCCGCGTCGCCATCATGCTCGAAAACTGGCGCTGCGTCTCGACAGGATAGGATCTATCCAGGATTTCGCTGCGCACCCGCGCCTCTTTCGCCTGCGCCAGCAGCGGTATCAGCGATTGTTGAAGCTGGCCGTAAAGCGCCTGCAGTTTCGACCACCGCATGCCGGGCTCGTAGGTATCGACGAGAGCGTCATACGGATGCTCCTCGTAGCCAAGGGCGCCGACGATCTCGCGCTGCATTTCCATGGTGCGCTCGAGGACGGGCGCAAAACCTGCAAAATCATTGGCCGCGCGGGCCTTCACCCAGGCGGCCTGGGCCTGCGTCTTCAGAGTCGTCGAGGCAGCCACAAGCTTTGCCGGAATGCGCGACAGCTTGGCAATAGAGGCTGCCGCCTGCTCGACGGCGATGAGGCGAAGGTCATCGGACGGGGCGCCTCTCAGCTCCGCGCGCGCCGTCTCGATGGCGCGCTGCAGACCGTCGCCTGTCGCCATATCGCGCGCAAGTCCGACCAGCGTGGCGATCTGCTGGCCGCGCGCTTCCACGCCACCGGCCGGCATCATCGTGCGGGAATCCCAGGTGAGGAGGTTCACGGCGCAAAGAATGTCGTTGATCCGGGCAGTCTCGGTTTCGAAAACAGCAAAGCTCATGGAAAAATGCCTCTAGGCGTTGGATAGCGTTTGGGAAGCCCCGAACTCGGTCAGGTGGCAGGCGGCATGCTGGCCGTTGCCGCGCGGCGTCAGCACGGGCCGCTCGACGAGGCAGCGCTCAAAGACATGGGGACAGCGGCCGGCAAAGGGGCAGCCGACCGGCAGGTTCATCGGGCTCGGCAGTTCGCCACGGGTGGCAGCCGTGCGGGTGCGGCGGGTCGGGTCGAGCTCGGGCGCCGCATCCAGCAAGGCCTTGGAATAGGGGTGGCGAGGTGAGGTGAACAGCGCCTCAGACGGGCTCACCTCCATGACCTGACCGAGGTACATGACGGCGACCCGATGCGAGATGTGACGCACAAGCCTCAGGTCGTGGGCAACGAAAACCACGGTGAGCTGCAGCTTTTCCTGCAGCTGCAGCAAGAGGTTGACCACCTGCGCCTGGACGGAGACGTCGAGAGCCGAGACCAGCTCGTCGGCGACGATGACCTCGGGCTCGACCGCGAGCGCGCGGGCAATGCCGATGCGCTGGCGTTGTCCGCCGGAGAATTCGTGCGGATAACGACCGGCGGCGTCCTGCGGCAGACGCACAAGTTCGAGCAATTCGGCAATACGGCCTGGTATGTGAGCCTTCGGCCGCATCTTGTGAACACCAAGCGCCTCACCGATGATCTGGGCGACGGTCATGCGCGGGTTGAGGGAGCTGTAGGGATCCTGGAAGATCATCTGGACGCGGCGGTTGAAGCCACGCCGTTCCGACGGTTTCAGGTCAGCAATATCCTTGCCCTCGAAGCGGATAGCGCCGCCGTCCGGATCGAGCAGGCGCACCATGCAACGCGCCAGCGTAGACTTTCCGCAGCCGGATTCGCCGACGATGCCCAGCGTCTCGCCGCGATAGACTTCAAGGTTGACGGCGCTGAGCGCATGAACGGCAAGCGCCGGCTTGCCTGCCAGTCGGCGTGCCAGCGAATGGGGGCCGGCAAAACGCTTCGTAACTCCGTCGATGGAAATGATCGGCGTCGCCGTGCTCATAGGATGGCCTCTGAGGCTGCGACCCGGTCATGGTGGAAGCAGGCGGCCATTCTGCCGGGCGCGACCGGTGCCAAAGGCGGCCGCTCGCGTCGACATTGTTCCGTGGCGAAGCTGCAGCGCGGATGGAAGGCGCAGCCATCGGGCAGGTCCGTGAGGCTTGGCGGCGTGCCATCGATGGAAGACAGCATAGTGCGCACAGCCCGGCCACGTGGGACGGAGCCGAGGAGGCCGCGGGTATAGGGATGGCGCGGCTGGGCAAACACATCGACGACGGTGCCGGTTTCGACGATCCGTCCGGCATACATGACAGCCATCCGGTCACAAGTGGCTGCCACGACGCCGAGGTCGTGGGTGACCAGCACGACGCTCATCGCCAACCGGTCGCGCAAGTCGAGCAGCAGCTTCAGGATCTGGTCCTGGATCGTCACATCAAGCGCCGTCGTCGGCTCATCGGCCAGGAGCAGCTTCGGCGAACAGGCGAGCGCAATAGCAATCATCGCCCGCTGGCGCATGCCGCCGGAGAACTGATGGGGATATTCGTTCAGCCGCCGTTCGGCATCGGGGATGCCGACGATGGTCATCAACTCCAGCGCCCGGGCACGACGCGCGCGGCGGTCGAGGCCGGTATGAGCGCTCAGGTTTTCCTCGATCTGCAGGCCGACCGGCAAAACGGGGTTCAGCGCGGTCATCGGCTCCTGGAAAATCATGGCGATTTCGCTGCCGCGAACTTGCCGCAGATCTTCGTCGGACATGGCCATCAGGTCGCGACCGCCCCATTCGACGCGTCCCGTCACCTTGCCCGGCTCACGGATCAGCCGCATGACGGAGCGGAGAGTCACGCTCTTTCCTGAGCCGGATTCGCCGACCAAACCGACGACCTCGCCGGGAGCGACATCGAAATCGACATCGGCTGCGGCAATTGCAGTGCCGCGCGCGGTGTCGAAGGTGGTGGTCAATCCACGGACGACCAGGCCGCTGTTGTCGCTTGCCTGCATCATCGGCGTATCCTCAAAAGTTCGGCAACGCCATCGCCGGCAAGGCTGAATCCGAGCCCGGTCAGCACGATGGATATGCCGGGGAAAACGGAGATCCACCAGGCCGTCGTCATGTAGTTCTTGCCATCAGCGATCTGCACGCCCCATTCGGAGGCCGGCGGCTGCGCACCGAGGCCGAGATATCCGAGGCTGGAGCCGAGCAGGATAGCGAGCGCCATGTCGGTCATCCAGTAGACGATGGCCGGCGTGATGGCGTTCGGCAGCAAGTGGCGGAAAACGATGCGCGTCGGCGTATAGCCCATGACCCGTCCTGCATCGGCGTAATCCAAGCGCTTCTGGACCTTGACCTCGGCAGCGACGATTCGAGCATAGAACACCCATCCAACGACGCCGATCGCCACATACATATTGCCGAGCCCCGGCCCCAGCACCGAGACCACGGCGATGACGAGAACCAGGAACGGAAAGGTGAGGACAGCATCGACGATGCGTCCGAAGATGATCTCGGTTATCCCGCCGGCATAGCCGACGAAGGCGCCGACGAGGGTCCCGAAGATGAAGGGGCCGGTGGTGGCAAAGACGGCGATCTGCATGTCGATCGTATAGGCATGGATAACCCGCGACAGCACATCGCGGCCGAAACTGTCGGTGCCGAAGGGATGAGCCCAGCTCGGACCTTTCAGCAGCGCGTTGTAGTCGAAGGCGATCGGATCGTAGGGCGCGAACCACGACGGGAAGAATGCGAGAAGCAGGCTGATCAGCAGGATCAGGCCGCCAAAAACCAGCGTCTTCGGCCATGCGCGGGGCTTCAATCGCCACTTCGCGCGCGGGGCAGCGGTGACGGCACTCATCGGGCCACCCTCGGATCGAGCCAGGCCTGGACAATATCGGTCACCAGGAAGGTCAACGACACCAGCAGGGCGAGCGCGATGGTGAGGCCCTGCAACACCGGATAATCGCGGCCGTAGATGCTGTCGATCATCAGGCGTCCCGCACCCGGAACCGCAAACACCGTCTCGGTGATGACGCCGCCGCCAAGCAGCGAGCCAATCTGCAGGCCGAACAGGGTGATTGTCGAAATCAGCGCGTTCCGCAGCACGTGGCGGATGAGAATGACGCGGGAGCGTAGGCCCTTGGAGCGGGCAAAATCGACATACTCGGCATTGATGACGCCGATTATCGCCGTGCGCAGGTTGCGCATCAGCACGGCGGCGAAGCTCAGGGCCAGCGTCAGGGCAGGCAGGAAAAGATGATAGAGCTTGCTACTTAGCGTGTCGCCATAGCCGCCGACCGGAAACCATTTGAGGTTTGCGGCAAACAGCGTCAGCAGCAGGATGCCTATATAGAAGACCGGCATGGAGAGGCCGACTTGGAAGGTGCCGCGGATGACGGTATCGGCGGTCTTCTCGCGGCGAAGCGCGGCGACGAAGGCAAGCGGCACGGCAAGCAGCAATGCAATGACCGCAGCCATGCCGATCAGCATCAGCGTGACGGGCATTCGCTGTGCGATCAGATCGACGACCGGCGTCTTCAGCGTAATGGAGTCACCGAGGTCACCGGTGAAAACGCGGCGGACGAAATAGAAAAACTGGACGACAACCGGCTTGTCGAGGCCGAGGCTGGCATTGATGCGCAGGACATCGGCATCCCGGGCACGGTCGCCGAGCATGGCGCTGGCGGGATCACCGGGCAAGAGGCGGATCAACACGAAGGTCACGATCAGAATGAACACGACGGTCGGGATCATCTGTAGAATGCGACGGACTATATAACTGAACAGTGGCAAAGCGCCGCCCTCGTATTCCAGGTGACATCAGGGATGTCGCAGACTGCCGAGGCAGTCTGCGACAATCGCAATCTCACTTATCGAGCCAGGTCTTGGTGAAGATGTTGTTGCCGAGGGGGATCTGCAGGAAGCCATGGACCTTCTTGCTGAGCGCCACCGGATAAGGCGTTTCATAAAGAGGTACGATTGGACCTTCGACATTGTAGATCGCCTGTATGCGGGCATAGTCGGCCGCACGCTTGGTCACGTCGATTTCCTTCTGCGAAGCCTCGAACAGCTTGTCGGCCTCTTCGCTCTTCCAGCCAGTGTGCAGCGCGCCGATATTCGGAGAGTAGACGAAATAGGAGGTGATCTCGTTCGGATCGGCGATATCATCCGTCCAGGCTGCTTCGCGCATGGCGAACGTGCCGGCCCGGTACTGAGCCGTGCGGCTGGCATTGTCGACCTGCTGGAGGTCGAGCTTGATGCCGATCTGCCCCCACATCTGCTGAAGCGCCGTAGCGATGCCGATTTCATCCTGGTTGCCGGCCAGAACCAGCAGGCTGGTCGAGAAGCCTTTTTCGAAGCCGGCTTCCTTCATCAGGCTCTTGGCCTTGTCGATATCGTAGGGGAACAACGGTTTGTCGCCGGTGTGCAGCGGTGTCGCTGACGACATGTAGGAGGTCATTGGCTTGCCGACGCCATGGGTAACGATCTGGATGATCGCCTCCTTGTTGGCGGCGTAGTTCATCGCCTCGCGCACCTTGGCGTTGGACAGCGGATTGTCCTTGCCGTCCAGTTGCGGCCGCGTGTTGAGCGTGATGTACTGGACACGGGTCGACGGGTAGAGCTCCATATTCAGGTTGCCGGCGGACTTCAGTTCGTCGACGCGCGAATAGGGGATGAACTCGGCGCCATCGAGTTCGCCGGAGTTGAGTTTGAGGATGCGGGTCGTATCGTCCGGGATGACTTCGAAGTTGATGCCATCAAGATAAGGCAGCGCCTTGCCGTCTTCGCCCATGCCCCAGTAATAGGGATTGCGTACCAGTTTCATGGTCGAACCACGATCCCAGGACTTCAGCATGAACGGACCGGAACCGATCGGATGCTCGGCAAATGCCTTGGCCTTCTCGGCTTCGGTGGTGCCGGCTGCTGCCTCGAATGCCTTCTGCGGCATGATGCCCGTGTTGAAGACGGTGAGTGCCGTCAGGATCGCCGGATCGGTATTCTTCAGCTTGACGACGACGGTCTTGTCGCCTTCCGTCGTCACGTCGCCGATGGAGCCGACGATGAAGGTCCACTCGCCATTGTCAGGCTTCGCAGCGCGCTTCAGCGACCAGGCGACGTCCTGCGGGGTGATCGGCGTGCCATCGGAGAACTTGATGCCGTCGCGCAGCGTCAGGGTGACGCTGAGGCCGTCATCGGCAAGCTTCCAGGCGGATGCGAGACCGGCCTGAACGCCCTTGCCATCGTCCGTCGGCAGCAACAAAGTGTCGTAGAGGTTGGACAGGACCCAGATATCTACATTGGCATCGTTGAGCACGGGTTCCAGGAAAAGGCTGTCGGCGTAGCGGCCATAATTCAAGGTGCCGCCGCGCTCGACGGCATAGGCCGACAAGCTGGTGCCCAGAAGAAGTCCGGCGACGAGGGCCGCCTTGGCGATCGTTTTCATTGAATTCCCCTTGCTTTGATAAACGCATGAAGTGTTCTTATAGGCTATAACGATTTCATGCGTTTTCTGCGGAGTCAATCGCTTTCTTATAGGTTTCAACTATTGCAACGCTGCCGGTTGACACAGCAATTTCGCCGGAGCAGGATAATCGTCATAGTTCACTATAACAGCCAGATTGTGCCTTGACATGGAGTTCTTCATCGATCGCGAGTTGCCTGTCCCGCTGAGGACGCAACTCCACGGCCTCATCGAATATGGCATTGCCTGCGGCGAGTTGACGCCCGGCGAGACCTTGCCGTCCGTGCGCGAGCTTGCCGAGAAAATCGGCGTCGCACCGATGACGGTGAGCCAGGTGTACGCCGATCTGAAGATCGCCGGCCTGATCGATGCGCGACCGGGCTCGGGCACCTTTGTCACCGAAAGCCGCCAGTCGCGTCTTGCCGGCCGCAACGATACTGCCAACCTGCATCGACAGATCGAACAGCTGATCGACGAAAGCCACTCGCTGGGCATCAGGGCGACAGAACTGGTGTCGATGATCAGTTCGCGCATCTTCTACCGAGACAGTATCGGCCCGCGGATGCGCATCGTCATGGTCGGGCTTTTTCCGGAGGCGACGGCGAGTTATGCACGTTTCATCGCAGCGCGGCTAGGGCGCGGCGTGACTGTCGAGCCGCTCACCATTTCTGCCATCGAGAGGGAGACGGGCGCCAAGGCACGCGCCAATTCTGCCGATCTCGCTATCACCTTTGCCAACCGACATCGGGAAGTCGCAGGCCTCCTGCCGAACACCAAGGTGGTTTCGATCAGCTTCACGCCATCAGAGGAGACGCGCCTCTCACTCGCCGCGCTGGATTCGCTGGCATCGGTTGCCGTCGTCTCTCGCTTTCCCGATTTCCTGCCGATCATGAAGAGCGGCGTGCAGCGCTTTGCGCCCCATGTCGGAGAAATCGCTGCGGCGACACTGGAAACGACGGGGCTCGATGAGTTGCTGGGCCGCTCCAGCGTCGTGATCTACGCCTCGGGCGCCGAGGGCGTGGTTGCCCGCGCGCCGGTCGGCACACAGGCAATCGAATATCGCCATGCGCCCGATACCGCCGATATCGAGCGGGTCATCGTGCCCATCATCCGTGCCGCAGGCGTCGCGCAGCCGCCGACAGAAGTCCCGCCAGCCCCCGTCATCGAACCGGCGCCGATCGTTCAGAGCTAAGAGGAATAACCATGAAGATCTCCGACACCAACTGGCAGCAGATCGAAGCCTACCTGAAGACCGACGACCGGGCGATCCTGCCGCTTGGCAGCACCGAGCAGCATGCTCATCTGTCGCTGTCGGTCGACTCGATCCTGGCGGAAAAAATTGCCCTTGATGCGGCCGAGCCGCTGGGTATTCCAGTGTTTCCGGTGCTTGCCTACGGCATCACGCCCTATTTTCTGGCCTATCCCGGTACGATCAGCCTGCGCCAGGAGACCTATATCCGCATCGTGCGCGATATCCTCGATGGCCTCAGGCTGCAGGGTTTCCGGCGCATCCTCATCGTCAACGGCCACGGCGGCAACCAGCCGGCAGGCAGCCTGGCGGTCGAATGGACGGCCGACAATCCCGACACATCGGTCAAGTTCCACAACTGGTGGAACGCACCGAAGGCCTTTGCCAAGGTGCAGGAGATCGACACCGTCGCCTCGCATGCGTCGTGGATGGAGAATTTTCCCTGGACGCGCCTGCCGGGCGTCATCCAACCGACCCAGCAGAAGCCGATGGTCGATCTCGCGCATATGCGGGCAATGAACCCCGAGGGCGTGAAGGCCCTGCTCGGCGATGGCAACTTCGGCGGCTACTACGAGCGGCCGGATGAGGAAATGCAGGCGATCTGGGATGTGGCGGTGACGGAAACACGTCAGCTTCTCGAAGGAGGCTGGGCATGAGCACGCCTATCGTCATCTGGGGCGCCGGTGCCATCGGGGGAACCTTGGGCGCCGCTTTCATCCGCGCCGGCCATGAGGTCATTTTCGTCGACAATGCCGCAGACCATGTGGCCGCTATCAACGACAGGGGCTTGACGATCGAAGGGCCGATCTTGGAGGATACCGTCAAGGCAAAGGCCTACCTGCCGGAGCAACTGGAGGGCGTCTATGACCGCATCTATCTTTGCGTCAAAGCTCACCACACCGAGGCGGCAAGCCATGCGCTTGTCGATCATCTCGCCTCCGACGGTTACGTCGTTTCGGCGCAGAACGGCCTCAACGAACAGGTCATCGCGCCGGTCGTCGGCATCCAGCGGGTGATCGGCTGCTTCGTCAATTTCGGTGCCGATTACCTGTCGCCGGGCGTGGTGCACTACAGCGGGCGCGGCGCGGTCGTGGTCGGGGAACTCGATGGCAAGACGACAGAGCGGATCGAAACAATTCACCGTCTGCTGCACGAATTCGATTCCAAGGCTATCCTTACCGACAATATCTGGGGCTTCCTTTGGGGCAAGCTGGTCTACGGTGCGCTGTTGTTCGGCACGGCGCTGACCGACGACAGCATCGTCGATGTGCTGGCCAATCCACGCTACCGTCCGGTGCTGACCAAGCTGGCGCTGGAAGTCGGCCGCGTCGCCAGCGCCAACAACATCACGCCAGAGGCATTCAATGGCTTCGATCCCGCCGCTTTCTCCCCGACGGCAACCGCTGCCGATACCGAACGGTCGTTCGACGAGATGGTGGCGCATAACCGCACCTCGCTGAAGTCCCACTCCGGAATCTGGCGCGATCTGGCGGTGCGCAAGCGCAAGACCGAGGTAGATGCGCAGGTCCAGCCAGTGGTCGATGTCGGTCGTTCGCTCGGCGTCCCGACCCCGATCGCCACGCGGCTGGTGGAGATGATCCACGAGATCGAGGACGGCAAGCGTCCGCTTTCGCTGCAAAACCTCGACGAACTGGAGACTGTGGCGTGAATATCGATTTCGCCGGAAAAACCGTCGTTGTCACGGGTGCTGCCCATGGGTTTGGCCGGACCATCGCGCTGGCCTTTTCCAGCAGAGGTGCCATCGTCCACGCCTGCGATGTCAATGATGCCGGGCTTGCGGAGACGGCTGCGCTCAGCGACGCCGTCATCACCCATCGGCTCGATGTCGGCGACCGCAGCGCTTGCCAGCGACTGATCGCCGCTATCGCAGCCGACGGCGCGACGGTGGATATCCTCGTCAACAATGCCGGCGGCGTGCGCGGCCAGACCGGACGCCCGATCGAGGAGATTTCCGAACAGGACTGGCAGTCGATCTTCGATGTGAACCTCTCCGGGGCCTTTTTCATGGCACAGGCGGTGGCGCCCGGTATGAAGAAGCAGAGCCACGGGCGCATCGTCAACATCTCCAGTGGTGCCGGTCTCGGCATATCGCTGACCGGCATCCAGGCCTATGCCAGCGCCAAGGCCGGCCAGATCGGCCTGACGCGACAGCTTGCCCACGAGCTCGGGGCATGGGGTATCACCGTCAACAATGTGGCGCCCGGCTTCGTCCGCTCCAATCCGACGACAGAACGGCAATGGGATGCAATGGGCGACGAGGGGCAGGCCAAGCTCCTGCAGAACATCGCCCTCAAACGGCTGGGCGCGCCGGACGACATCGCGGCGACGGTCATGTTTTTCGCCTCGGACTTTGCCAATTGGATCACCGGACAGGTCATCAGCGTGGATGGTGGCAAATGAGCGAGATGGAGAGCTATCTCGGCGCGCATTTTGCCGAGGCGCTGGAAGACCTGAAGGCCTTCTGCCGTATCCCGAGCGTCAGCACCGATCCGGCCTATGCCGACGGTATCGCCGAGGCGGCCCGGTTCGTTGCCGGACGCATGACACAGGCCGGCTTTACCGCAGTCGAACTGCTCGAAACCGGCGGCCATCCGGCAGTCTACGGAGAACTGATCAGCGATCCCTCGCTCCCGACATTTCTGGTCTATGGCCATTACGACGTGCAGCCGCCGGATCCGCTGGAAAAGTGGCAGACACCGCCCTTCGAGCCGACCGAACGAGACGGTCGGCTGTATGCGCGGGGTGTCTCCGACGACAAAGGGCCTCTACTGATCCCGATCCTCGTCGCGGAAGCCTTCATGAAGACGGCGGGGCGCCTGCCGGTCAATCTCAAGGTGCTGATCGAGGGCGAGGAGGAGTCCGGCAGTCCGAATTTCGAAGCCACACTCCAGACTTACCGCGAAAGGCTCGAATGTGATCTGGTCATTTCGGCCGATGGTGCGATGTGGCGGCCCGACCGGCCGTCGACGACGGTCGCCAGCCGGGGTCTGGTGGCTATGGATATCTCCGTCACCGGCGCCTCGAAGGATCTGCATTCCGGCAGGCACGGAGGCAGCGCGCCTAATCCTATCCGGGCGCTGGCTATTCTGCTCGCGTCCCTGCACGGAGATGATGGGCGGGTGGCCGTCGACGGCTTTCTCGACGGTACGGCGCCGCCAGATCCGACGATCATCGCCGCCATCGAAGCGGCAGACTTCGACGCCGGCGAATACTATCGCGACATCGGGGTTCAGGGACAGGCGCCGATCGCCGACGGCAGGGATCTGCTGATCCGCCAATGGCTGGAGCCGACGCTGGAGTTCAACGGAATTTCCGGTGGCTACCAGGGCCAGGGCACGAAAACCGTCATTCCCTCTTCCGCCACAGCCAAGATCACCTGCCGGCTGATTGCCGGGCAGAAGCCGGATCACATCCTATCGGTGGTATCGCGCCATCTGCAGGCACGGCTACCGCCGGGTTTCACCCTCGACATTCACCGGCACGGGCACGGGAGCGAAGCATTTTTCGTTAATCCCGAATTGCCCGCACTGGCGGTGGCCGAGGGCGTGCTCGAGGAACTGCTGGGCCAGAAGCCCTTGCGCGTCGCGATGGGCGCTACGATCCCGATTGGCGCGTCGTTCCGCAAGCATCTGGACCGGGAGGCGATTTTCTTCTCGTTCTCGACATCGGACGAGGATTATCATGCGCCGAACGAGTTCTTCCGGCTTGCCAATTTCCGCATTGGGCTGACCGCCTGGGCGATGCTTCTAACACGGCTTGGAAGCGGCGGGGCTTGATCGCGCCGCCCTTGTCGCGCATCAATAGCCGATGATTTTCAGCAGACTGCCGTAAAGCATAAGGAAAACAGCATGCAATCCCGTGATTTCTTCAAGCCGGGCCGTTCGGTGGCAATTTCGGACCGGGGCATGGCGGCGACATCGCACCCGCAGGCAAGCCTTGCTGCCGTCGATATCCTGCGTGCCGGGGGCAGTGCCGTCGATGCCGCCGTTGCCGCTGTCGCATTGCAATCGGTCATCGATCCGCTGATGACGGGCATCGGTGGCGATTGCTTCGCCCTGTACTGCCCTGCGGGTGGAACACCTGTCGCCCTCAATGGATCCGGCCGGTCGCCGCAGAAGGCAAACCTTGGCCATCTGCTTGAAAAGGGCCTGACAAGCATCCCCGACGACAGCCCGCATGCGGTGACCATTCCGGGCGCAGTCGATGCCTGGTGTCAGTTGCTCGAGCGGTATGGTGCTTTCGGGTTGGATCGTGTGCTGGCGCCGGCCATCGCGGCAGCAGAAGGCGGCTATGTCATCACGCCCCGGGTCGAACTGGACTGGACGCGCTATGCAGGCCGCGTTGCCAAATTTCCAGATTCAGCCGCTTATTTCCTGCGCAATGGCCGGGCGCCGCGAACCGGTGAGCGCATGACCAATCCCGCGCTCGGCGCAACCCTTCGGGCGATCGCCAAGAGCGGTCGAGACGGGTTTTACCGGGATGCCGTGGCGGAGGAAATCGCCACGCTGCTGCAATCGCTCGGTGGACTGCATGAAGAAAATGATTTTGCAAATTACAAGGCTTTTGAGACCAAGCCGATTTCGGGCCGGTACCGTGGGCTCGACCTGCTGGAATGCCCGCCCAATGGCCAGGGATTGGCAGCGCTGCTGATTGCCCGCATCCTCGACGGCTTCGACCTGCGCGATCCGAAGCTGACGGAGGCCGACCGTATCCACCTGCTCGCTGAAGCGACCAAGGCAGGCTATGCCCGTCGCGATCAACTGATCAGCGACCCTGACCACCTGACATTCGATATCGAAGAACTGCTGTCGGATCGTTCTGTAGATGCGATGCGCCGCGAGATCAGTCTCGATCGTGCGTCTGCTGCCTCCACGTGGGAAGGGCCGACCCACAAGGATACCGTCTACGTTTCGGTGGTAGACCGCGATGGCAATGCGGTTTCGCTGATCAACTCCGTCTTCTTTCCGTTCGGCAGCGGCATCTACGCCCCTCGCAGCGGCGTATTGCTGCAAAATCGCGGTGCCGGTTTTGTGCTGACGGAGGGCCACTCGAATGCAATCGGCCCTAACAAATTACCTTTCCATACCATCATCCCGGGCATGCTGATGGAAAGCGGACGGCCGCGCATGAGTTTCGGCGTGATGGGCGGCCAGTATCAGGCCTGCGGGCACGCGCATCTGCTGAGCCAGATTGTTGACCGAGATCTCGATCCGCAGCAGGCCAGCGACCAGCCGCGCAGCTTTTACTTCGGTGGCACCCTGTCGCTAGAGCCGACCATTTCGCCGGAGGTCAAAGCCGATCTCGATCGACGCGGTCATGTCACGGAATGGGCCGACGAGCCGATCGGCGGCGCGCAAGCAATCCTCATCGACTATGAGCGAGGCATATTGCTCGGTGGTTCTGACCATCGCAAGGATGGCATCGCGCTCGGCTGCTGATCTGTAGTTTGCGTTGTAGGTACCATAGAAAAGCCCCGCATTTCGCGGGGCTCCCATTGTAAAGCTTTAAAGGATCAGGCCTGCTGGCCGCCTTCTTCTTCCTCGAATGTCACAGCAACATCGGCGTTTGCCGACAGGCGGACGCGTTCGCCTTCGACTTCTGCCACAAGGCTGAGGTCGATGAAGTGGTGATGACGTTTGTGCGAACCTTCGCCGCTGTCCTTCTTGGTCAGCTTGATACGGCTGCCGACGACATGGTCAACGGTGCCGACGTGGACGCCATCGGCGCCAATAACTTCGGCGTGTTCTTTTATTGTTGAAGCATTTATCATAACGTTCTCCTTGTAATAGAATTGAAACGCATCGATAGGCTTTTGGATGCGACACGATAAAAATAAACTGAGAATCTCGAAGCTCTTTATTCAGATGGAGCTCAGGGAACCAACGAGACGATAGGCACACCCATCCGGTTGCGGCACACCGGCACTTTATTACTTAGGCAAAATTCATGACGTTTAAAGCCAGAGACCTTAGCGCTAACCAGCATTTTCTGACCGCAATCCTTCGCTGTGCCGACGAGCTTATTGCAATCTACCGCGAAAATCCACGCATCGCTTCTATTTTCGCTGCGCAGCAACGCTGGCTTCTTGCCCATGCGGGGTTTGCGCTCCATTACGGATACCCTGACGAGCCCGGATCGGGTCTCTATGCGGCGCGTTATGTCGATCTCGTGCTGAAGCACCAGATCGCGAGCCGCAACACGGCCGTCGCCTTTCTCCAGGAAATGCTGGCCTACCGGTTTCTGGCCGCTGTTCCCGACCGTGCAGACCGGCGGACACGACTGCTGGAACCAACGCCAACCGCTGTCGACTATCTCGGCCGATGGCTGCAGACGCACCTCTTCATCCTCGACAACCTCGATGGTGGCTCGCGGATCGAACAGATGATGGCCAATCCGGACGCTATCGCGGCAATGCAGCCGATGATCGCCAGGCAAATCATCAACAGCGATGCCGTTCGCAATCCCGGACCGAGTTTCGCGCTTTTCAACTGGGTCAACTCCGGTGGCGTGGTGATGGACTACCTGATCTCCCGTATCCAGACGATGGAGGGAGATACCGACAAGATCCTGATCGGTCCCATTTCCATGCGCGATATCCACCAGCAGTTCATGATTTCCAACGCGCACCTCAAACGCCTGCTGAAACAGGCCGCCGGCATGGGAAGCGTCGGCTGGGCCGGGGCGCCCGGCAAAAGCAGCTTCTGGCTGTCGCGCAGCTTCGTGGCCGAATACTGGAACTACCAGGCCGAAAAATTTGCTGTAATAGATGCGGCGGCGCAGGCGGCGCTGGAAGACCAGCAGGCACCATCGCGCGTCATCAGGTCCTAGGTTTTGCAAGGCTCTACAATGAACAGCAGTTCCGACGATGCTGGTCGGCGTCAACTTCTTCCCACCGGCACTCTCAGGACCGGCGTTGTGGCAGCGCCTGCGCCGTCGGCGCTGTTCGTGACACTCGACGAGGCTCACGGAATATATAAGGGTGTTACGGTGGATCTCGTCACCGAACTCGCCCGGCAACTGGACAGCCCGTTGGCGATCACCGGATTTGCAAACTCCGGTGACTGTACGCAAGCCCTCGAAGACGGCAGGATCGACGTTAGCTTCATGCCGGTTGATGATGAGCGAAGCAGGCGCGTCGCTTTCGGGCCGGCCTATTACATCCTGGAAAGCACCTATCTCGTCAGCCATGCCTCAGGCATCTTTGATTTAACCGGAGTTGATAACGACGGGGTTCGGGTTGTCGGCATTGCGAATACCACGACCATTCGCAGTGCGGCGCGCACCCTCTGTCATACGACGCCTGTTGCCGTTTCGACGATTGCGGAGGCCGTCGAATACCTGCGATCGGGCAATGCCGATGCTTTGGCGCTGTCGCGGGATGCCTTCCAGACGCTGCTGCCCCTGCTCCCCGGTGCGCGTATTCTCGATGGCGGCTTCCAGTCAACGGGCATTGCGATTGCTGTCGGCCGCGAGAAACCCATGGCTCTGTCGATTGTCAGCGAGTTCATGGAGGAAGCCAAGCGATCGGGACTTGTCCGCCGCGCACTCGATTCAGCCGGATTTGCCAATGAGCCAGTCGCACCGGCGATTTTCACGCCTTAAACTGCTGCGAGTGCTACTGTTTTGCCCGTCCACGTGGACAAAATTTAATTCCGCTACAAATTCCTTCTGCGCCCGCTGCACGATAAGGTCGTGACCGACGGCTCTTATCTGGAATCGCGAAAGAAGGTGAATAAATGGCTCGGACTTCTCGGGTCTTGATATCGGTCGTAATCGTCGCCGCCCTCGGCATCGGAGCCTACGCCCTTCGCGACCGCTGGCTGGGACCTGCCGAGCGCATGCTTGGTTTAGGTCAGGCTGCAAACACCCAGCAGGCAAGCGGAACACGCGGTGGCGGGCGGCGACGCGGCGCCGTGCAATCGACAGGCCCGACGGCAGTGCTGACAGCGGTGGCAAAGGCGACGGATGTGCCGGTCTATATCGACGGCGTCGGCTCGGTGAAGCCGCTGAACACCGTCACCGTTCGGCCGCAGGTCAGCGGCGAGCTGGTAGAAATCCATTTCGAGGAAGGCCAGGACATCAAGAAGGGCGACGTTATCGCCCGGATCGACGATGCCGTCTACAAGGCCACGCTGGACCAGGCCGTTGGCAAGAAAGCCCAGGGCCAGGCGCTGCTGCAAAGCGCCCAGAATGACTTCGAGCGCTACCAGCGGCTGCTGCAATCAAACTCCGGCACGCAGCAGCAGGTCGATACGGCAAAGTTTCAGGTTGCCCAGTACCAGGCGCAGGTGCAATCCGACCAAGCGGCCATCGAGAGTGCGCAGGCGACGCTCGACTATACGACCATCAAGGCACCGATCGACGGACGCACCGGTATCCGCAATGTCGACATCGGCAACATCGTCAGCTCGACCGACACGACCGGTATCGTGACGCTTTCCCAGATCCGGCCAATCTCCGTCGTCTTTTCCGTGCCACAGCAGCAGTTGGCCAAGGTCAATGCCGCCAACGCAGCAGGCACTCTCAGCGTCCAGGCCCTTGCAGGCGGCGACCAGGCCGTTGTCGATACCGGCACGCTGGCCGTCGTCGACAACCAGGTCGACGTGACAACCGGCACGGTTAAGCTCAAAGCCAATTTCCCCAATGAAAAGCTGGCGCTCTGGCCTGGTGCTTTCGTCAACGCACGCCTGCTGATCGAGACGATGAAAGGCGTGATCGTTGTGCCGACCGCAGCCGTCCAGCGCGGTCCGAACGGGACCTTCGCTTATCTCCTCCATCCCGACCAGACTGTGCTGATGAAACCGATCACGGTCGGACAGCAGGACGATGTCCAGGCCGTGATTACCGACGGTATCGCCGCCGGCGATGTCGTCGTGACGACAGGGTTTGCGAGGCTGCAGACGGGCTCCAAGGTCGAGGTCTCCGATCCTTCGAAGCCGGCCGCAGATAAACCGGCGGCGACAACCGGAGCCGATGGAAAGCCGCACCGGCATCACAATAGCGACGGCGGCGACAAGCCCGTAAACGATGGAGCGGCGCCGGCAAACCCGCCGGCAGCGACGCAATGAGCGTCTCCTCGCTCTTCATCAACCGTCCGATAGCGACATCCCTGCTGGCAGTAGCCGTACTGCTGGGAGGATTGCTCGGCTATGCGCAGCTGCCTGTGGCGCCGCTGCCGCAAGTCGACTTTCCGACAATCCGGGTGACGACGCAGCTTCCCGGCGCCGATCCGGATACGATGGCGTCGCTGGTGACGGCACCGCTCGAGCGTCCGCTCGGCCAGATCCCGTCGCTTGCCTCGATGACCTCGTCGAGCGCCTTCGGCATCAGCCAGATCACCCTGCAGTTTGACCTCGGTCGCAACATCGACGGTGCTGCGCAGGACGTCCAGGCCGCCATCAATGCTGCCGGATCGACATTGCCGAAAACCCTTCCGTATCCGCCGACCTATTCCAAGGTGAACCCGGCGGACACGCCGATCATCACGCTGGCGCTGCGCTCCTCCAGCTATTCGATTCGCGATCTCAGCGATTTTGCCGATACGATGATGGCCCAGAAGCTGAGCCAGGTCAGCGGCGTCGGCAATGTCACTATACAGGGCGGCGTCAAGCCGGCGATCCGCATCCAGGCAAACCTACCTCGTCTCGCCTCCTACGGGCTTGCGCTCGAGGACATCCGTAGCGCCATCGTCGCTGCCAGCGTTGCCGGTGCCAAGGGTGCGCTCGACGGCACGCACCAGTCCTTCACGCTTGCCGCGAACGACCAGATCGTCGATCCCGAGGCCTACAAATCGGTGATCGTCGCCTACCGCAACGACGCGCCCGTCCTGCTGAAGGATGTTGCCGATGTGGTGCAGGGACTTGAGAACACGCGCGTCGGTGCCTGGTACCAGGGCAAGCCGGCGGTCATCATCGATGTCATGCGCCAACCCGGCGCAAACGTCATCAAGACAGTCGGCGATGTCCTCAAACAGCTACCGCAGTTGAAGGAAGCGCTGCCGGCCGGCATTGCCCTCGATATCGTCAATGACCGGACGGAAACCATCCGCGCTTCGATCCACGACGTGCAATGGACGCTGGCGCTCAGCGTCGGGCTGGTCATCCTCGTTGTCTTCGTCTTCCTGCGTACGATCACCGCCACCATCATCGCCGCGGTGGCGCTGCCGCTCTCGCTGATCGCCACTTTCGGCGTCATGTGGTTTGCCGGATTCAGCCTCGATAACCTGTCGCTGATGGCGCTCACGATCGGCACCGGCTTCGTCGTCGACGACGCCATCGTCATGATCGAAAACATTGCCCGCCACATCGAGGAGGGTGATGACCCGATGCATGCGGCACTAAAGGGCGCGGGCGAAATCAGCTTTACGATCATCTCTCTGACGTTCTCGCTGGTCGCCGTTTTCATTCCACTGCTGTTCATGACCGGGATCGTCGGGCGGATGTTTCGAGAGTTCGCGCTGACGCTGACAATTGCCGTCGTCGTGTCGGCAATCATCTCGCTGACGCTGACGCCGATGATGTGCGCCCGTATTCTGCGCAAGCCGGCAGAGGGTCGCCGCGGCATGCTCGCCGGCGCTGACAGAATGATGGACCGCCTGATAGGCGGCTATCGTCGAAGCCTCGTCTGGGCCATCGACCGCAGCCCGTTGATGCTGCTTCTGACCGTAGTGACGCTGGTTGCGACCATTGGCCTCTACATCTTCATTCCAAAGGGTTTCCTGCCGCCGCAGGATACTGGCCTCATTACCGCAGTCATCGAAACGGAGCCGACGACGTCCTTCGAATCCATGAAGCGGACGCAGGCGCTGGTAAGCGAGCGGCTTCGTGGTGACAAGGACGTTACCGGCATCGTATCGGTGGTGGGGGCCAGCGCCAACAACCTGACGCTAAACACTGGTACTCTCAGCCTTGTGCTCCGGCAGCGCAGCGATCGCGCCGCGTCCTCGACAGAGATTATCGACCGGTTGCGCAACGAGGTCGCTGGAATGCCGGGCGTCCATGTGACCTTCCAGAGCGTGCGGGACATCAGTATCAGCACCCGCTCCAGCCGTGCGCCCTATCAGTACACCTTGACCGGCACCGATACCGCTGTCGTCGTCGACTGGGCGCAGAAACTCGCGACGCAGTTGCAGATGGCGCCGACCCTGGTGGATGTCTCCTCCGAAGTTCAGACGGGCGGCGGACGCATCTTCGTCGATGTCGACCGGGAAACCGCGGCGCGCCTCGGTGTCTCGATGCAAGCGGTCAGCGACACGCTGAATGACGCCTTCGGACAGCGCCAGATTGCCACGATCTACGGGCAGTCGAACCAGTATCGCGTCATCGTAGAGGCGGCACCTCAGTTTCAGGCGGACCCGAAATCGCTCGACAAGCTCTATGTGGCCGGCACCGGCGATGTCCAGGTACCACTCAATGCCTTCTCGACCGCGACGTTCACCACTGCGCCGCTGGTCATCAGTCACGACGCTCAGTTTCCATCGGTGACACTCAGCTTCGATCTGGCACCTGGCGCGTCGCTCAGCGATGCCGTTAGCGCGGTAACGGCAGCCGAAAGCGAAATCGGCGTGCCTAACAGCATCCAGAGGGCTTATTCAGGGGATGCAGAGGAATTTTCGTCATCGCTTGCCGGTGAGCCCTGGCTCATCCTGGCGGCGGTCGTGACCATCTACATCGTTCTTGGGCTGCTCTATGAAAGTGCCATCCACCCGATCACCATCCTGTCCACCCTGCCGTCGGCAGGCGTCGGAGCGCTGCTGGCACTGATGCTGTTCGGCCAGGACCTGTCGCTGATCGCATTGATCGGCATCGTGCTTTTGATGGGGATCGTCAAGAAGAACGCCATCATGATGATCGACTTCGCGCTGGAGGCAGAGCGCAGCGGCGGGCTGCCACCGCGCGAGGCGATCCTGCAAGCGTCGATCCTGCGTTTCCGGCCGATCATGATGACGACGCTGGCAGCTCTCTTCGGCGCGTTGCCGCTGGCGCTGGCAACCGGCACTGGTTCGGAATTGCGCACCCCGCTCGGTATCAGTATCGTCGGCGGACTTGTGCTCAGCCAGTTGTTGACGCTCTACACCACGCCAGTGATCTACCTCGCCTTCGAGCGGCTGCGCAGCCGCCTCGTCGGCCGACCGACGGGCACCCCGGCACCAGAGGCTAGCGGAGCGGGAGGCCGGGCATGAACATCTCCGAGCCGTTCATCAAGCGGCCTGTCGGCACGGTGCTCCTGTCTATCGGGCTGATGATCCTCGGCTTCGTCTCTTATTTCTTCCTGCCGGTCGCCAGCCTTCCGGCCGTCGATCTGCCCACCATCATCGTGTCGGCCAGCCGGCCGGGCGCCGATCCTGCCAGCATGGCGGCCAGCGTCGCAGCACCGCTCGAGCGGCATCTCGGCACGATTGCCGGCGTCACCGAACTGACGTCTGTGAGTTCGCTCGGCTCGACCAGCATTGCCATACAGTTCGACCTTTCCCGCAGCATCGATGGCGCCGGGCAGGATGTGCAGGCGGCACTCAACGCTGCCGCCATCGACCTCCCGTCTGACTTGCCGACACTGCCGGCGTTCCGCAAGGTTAACCCCGCCGCAGCGCCCGTGCTCATCCTGGCAATGACCTCGGATAACCTGGCGCCGAGTGCCGTCTACGACGCTGCCGACACAGTTGTGGTGCAGCAGATTTCACAGGTTGATGGCGTCGGTGAAGTGACCGCCAGCGGCGCCGACCAGCCAGCGGTGCGTGTCCGGCTGAACCCCGACCGGCTATCGGCCATCGGGCTTTCACTCGATGCAGTACGCACCGCCATCGTCAATGCCAATACGCTTGGACCCATCGGCTCCATCGATGGCAAGGATGCAGCCTTCGCCATCAGCATGAATGCACAGTTGAAGACGCCGGAGGCTTTCGGCCGCATCATCATCCGAAGCGGCGACGGCACGTCGGTTCGCTTGTCCGATATAGCCACCGTCGAGCCCGGCGTCCGCAACAGCCGCTCCGACGCCTGGTATAACGGCAAGCCTTCGGTGCTGCTGAATATCACAAGGCAAGCGGACGCCAACGTCATCTCGACCGTCGATGCGGTAAAGGCGCTGATCCCCGAACTGCAGAAAGCCATTCCCGCCGGCATCAACATCGCAATTCTTTCCGACCGCACAACCACCATCAACGCCAGCGTCGACGACATGCAGTGGACGCTGCTCGCAACCGTGTGTCTCGTCATGGCGGTGGTCTTCGTATTCCTGCAGCGGACGACGCCGACCCTGGCCGCCGGGGTGACCGTGCCGTTGTCGCTGGCAGGTACCTTTGCGTTGATGTGGGCCTGGGGGCTATCGATCGACAACCTCTCGCTGATGGCATTGGTCGTCTCCGTCGGCTTCGTGGTCGACGACGCCATCGTCATGATCGAAAACATCTACGCAAACCTCGAAAAAGGCATGGGACCGATGGAGGCAGCCAAGGAAGGCGCGCGACAGATCGGCTTCACAGTCATCTCGATCAGCCTGTCGCTGCTGGCGGCCTTCATACCGCTGTTTTTCCTCGGCGGGATAATCGGCCGGTTCTTCCAGGCATTTTCGCTGACGCTCGGTTTTGCGATCGTCGTCTCGACCGTCGTCTCCCTGACCGTAACGCCGATGATCTGTGGCCACTGGCTGCGGACTCACGACAACGAAGCGCCGCCAAATTTCTTTGCCCGCACAGTCGAAAGGGCGCTGGACGCCTTGATCGGCTTTTACGGGCGGACATTGAAGGCTGTTCTGCACCACCGCGCGATGGCACTTGTCGTCATTTTCGGCTGCGTCGCCATCACGGTGTTTCTGTATGTGAAAGTGCCGAAGGGCTTTATTCCGCAGGACGATACCGGCTTCATTCAGGGCGGCACAGAAGCCTCCACGGATATCTCCTATCCCGCCATGGTGCTGTTGCAGCAGAAGGCGGCAGCGATTGCCAGCGCCGATCCGGCCGTTTCCGGCGTGGGATCATCGGTTGGTGGCGGCGGCTTTTCCAGCTCGATCAACAGGGGTCAATTGCTGATTTCTCTGAAACCTGCTGCGGAGCGCGTTTCGACCGACGAGGTCATAGCCCGGCTACGGACGCAGCTGGCCAAGGTGCCGGGGCTCAGCACCTTCCTTTTCTCCCCCAGTGACCTTCGCGTCGGCGCGCGGTCGTCACAATCGCAGTACCAGTTTACCCTTTGGGACTCCAACTACGACGAACTCGTTGCCTGGGCGCCAAAGGTACTGGCGGCGCTGCAGGCAGAACCAGCCCTTGCGGATGTCGCCACCGACCGCCAACCAAACGGGCTTCAGGCGACCGTCAACATCGACCGCAACGAAGCGGCACGGCTTGGCGTCAGCATCCAGTCGATAGACAGCGCTCTCAACAATGCTTTTGCGCAGCGACAGATCTCGACGATCTATACCCAGCGCAACCAGTATCGCGTCGTGCTGGAAGCCGATCCGACCTATGCCCTTGATCCGGAAGCGATCACCAATCTCTACGTACCGGCTGCGGATGGCACCCAGGTACCCCTCAGCAGCGTTGCCAAGGTGCAGCGGACACTGGCGCCACTGGTGGTCAACCATCAGGGACAATTTCCGGCCGTCACCATTTCCTACAACCTTGCGCCCGGGGGCACGCTGCAGGCCGCCAACGACAGCGTGATACGCGCCGTCGCCGATCTGCACCTTCCGGACACGCTGCATGCCGACTTCGCCGGCGATGCTGCAAGCGCAGCGCAGTCGTCCGGTGGCCAGCCGCTCCTGCTTTTGGCCGCGTTGGTCGCCGTCTATATCGTGCTGGGAGTTTTGTACGAGAGCCTGGCGCATCCGCTGACCATCATATCGACGCTGCCATCGGCAGGGCTTGGAGCCTTGCTGGCGCTGGAGATCAGCGGAACGGAGCTGAGCATCATTGCCTTTATCGGCATCGTGCTGTTGATCGGCATCGTCAAGAAAAACGGCATCATGCTGGTGGATTTTGCCCTTGAAGCAGAGCGCACGCGCGGTCTGTCATCGGAAGAAGCGATATTCCAGGCCTGCCTGCAGCGGTTCAGGCCCATCCTGATGACGACGCTGGCTGCTATCATGGGTGCGCTACCGTTGATCATCGCCACCGGACCGGGCTCCGAACTGCGCCGCCCGCTCGGGATTACCATCGTCGGTGGCCTCGTGATCTCGCAGGTCCTGACGCTTTATACCACGCCGATCATCTACATCATGCTCGCCAGGCTACACCACCGCTGGTCGTTCCGGCGCCGCGCCAAGCCTGTTGATGTGAAGGATGGCGAGCCTTTCGAGGCCTAGCCTATCGACCAGATGACCGACCAGCGCGCCAGGATACCATCGGCAAAGCTGCCCTGGCTCCAGATGACCCGGCCTTGCAATGCCTCTCCATGAGGCAACTCCTCGGCACCGACGTTTGCGAGCAGCCGTAGCGAGGTGCCATCGACGAGAGACCAGTTGACCGCTACCAGCTTGCCCTCGACGCTGTGCGCGCCGCCGGCACTGATAATACTCGGAAGGCGGGGAATGATTTCCTGGCGCCTGACCCCCAGGAGGTCGCGATAGAGGGCCAGTCGCGCGGCACCAGCTTCTTTTGCCACGTCCTGCCAGTCAAGCTTTGCCGACAAAAAGGTTTCGCGCCGCGTCGGGTCCGGCACATCGGCAACGTCATCGTTGAAGCCGGGTAGCCGCGAAAGCTCCTCCCTTCGACCCTTGCGGACGATCTCGTTCAGTTCGTCGTTGAAGTCGCAGAAATACGGAAAGGGCTGCCTTGCGTCCCATTCCTCGCCCATGAACAACATCGGGATCTGCGGCGCCAAGAGGTAGATCGCGGCAATGGCTTCGATTGCCTCTGGCGGCGCTGTCTCGTTGAGGCGATCCCCGAAGGCACGATTGCCGATCTGATCGTGATTCTGGATGAAGGATATGAAGGCTGTTGGCGGCAGCGCTCCGCTGGGCTGGCCTCGCGCCGCACCACGGTAGGGCATGTGCTCGCCTTGAAATACGAAGCCTTCGGCAAGCCCACGTCCGATCTTGGCAGGATCGTCGGCATAGTCTGCATAATAGCCAAAATCCTCGCCTGACGCCGCGACGTGCATCACGTGGTGCATGTCGTCATTCCACTGGGCGGTATAGAGCTCCGGCTTGCCATAGTTGTTTCGAAACAGCAGCGCGCTGTTGTTGTCCTCGTTCTCTACAATGAGGTGGATATGCCGACCGGAGATTTCGCTGCGGATACGGCGCGCCATTTCCTTCAGGAGATGTTCGCGGCTGTCGTCGACGATCGCGTGAACGGCATCGAAGCGGAGACCGTCGACGCGAAACTCCTGGAGCCAGTAGAGCGCATTCTGGATGACGAATTCGCGGACGAACTGCGATCCCTCGCCATCGTAATTGATGCCCTGCCCCCACGGCGATTTGTGTTTGTCGGTGAACAGCGGCGCGTAGGACGGGAGGTAGTTTCCGTCCGGGCCGAAGTGATTGTATATCACGTCGAGAAAAACGCAGATGCCCCGCTCGTGGGCGGCGTCGATCAGCGCCTTCAAATCCTCCGGGCGTCCGTAGCTTCCGTGCGGCGCATAGGGAAGCACTCCGTCATAGCCCCAGCCCCGTTCGCCCGGAAAATCATTGACCGGCATCAGCTGCAGCGCCGTTACTCCGAGGGACTGCAGGTGGTCAAGCCGGCCAATGACCGCTCGAAACGTGCCTTCCTGCGTGAATGTACCGACATGCAGTTCGTAGACAACCGCCTCCTCCCATGCCAACCCCGCCCAACCCGTTGATCTCCAGACATATGCCTTGGGATCGACCACCTCACTGGGGCCATGCGGGCCGTCAGGCTGGAACCGGGATGCAGGGTCAGGTACTTCCAGGCCATCCTCGAGAACGAACTTGTAGGCTGTGCCGTCGCCTGCGCCATCTATGTTGACGCTGAACCAGCCGTCAACGCCCGCAGCCATGGGGACTGGCGCCACGTCGCCTACTCGCAGTGACACAGCCTCCTGGCGAGGCGCCCATAGGCGGAAAAGCATGCCGCTGGCGGTGAAGACGGGGCCGAAATGGGCGAGGCTCACGGGCATACTTTCTCTCAAGGCATATAGATTTATCAAGTGGGTGTGGTCGCCTAACTGGCCGAGAGCGAAATTTGTTCCGGGGAACCGGCATCAGGCCGCCCGCTTGCCGGGGCGCCGGCAATACGTCCCCAGGCAGGAGGACAGGCATGAACTAGGATCCGTGCAGGCGCAATTGAAAGAAGCGAACGAAAACAATGCTGCTCAAACGGGAACCGATTAGCCGCTCAAACTGTTTGACGGGCATAACCTTACAAGGAGTACATCATGGTTCGTGGGAATATGGTTCGTGGCCGATTCAAGGTCTTTGTTGCAGTGATTTTTGCCGTGGCCTGCATCGTCGCGGCTGGCTACGTATTTCTGGGACATCCCGGAGATCCCAAGACGGACGTGAAGCCGCTCGATACGTCTTCGATTTCTTTGCCTGAAAAGGTAGTGGTCTAGCGAAAATCGATAGCTCCAGAACGAAAAAGCCTGCCGCGGGAGGAGGTGCGGCAGGCTTTCGAAAAGAACCGATCGACAACTGGGAGGAGGAGTGTTGTCGATCCTACGGAAAACCCTGGGAGGAGGAGTAGGCTTTCCGTACCATCGAAGCTCTGCGGGAGGAGGTGCATCACTTCGATAAAATAACTGTACCGATATTTTTGCTCAAAACCTAGGCAGAAAATCGCAGGGCAGCTATGCGTTATGCGCTTAGCGATTGGCTCTAATCGGGCTGCAACGCGCCACCCGGATATCGTAGCGAATACCCTATCTCCCGCGTTCGATTGCATTGCCAAGCGAGGCAGGATCACTATCGTAGTCATCTCGGATGATGTCGGATACTGGAGAGCAAGAATGGCGGGCAGGCTCAAGGACAAGGTTGCGATCATTTCGGGAGGCGCGACCGGCATGGGCGGTGCATCCTCCCGGCTTTTTGCTGCAGAGGGCGCCAAGGTGGCGATCATAGACCGCAATCGCGATGCGGCAGCCGCAACGGTCGCGGATATCCGGAGACAGGGAGGCATCGCGGATCACTGGACCGCCGACGTCTCGCAGGAGGCAGAGGTCGACGCTGCCGTCGCAGCCGTTGAAAAAGCCTTTGGGCCGACGACAGTCCTCTTCAACCACGCCGGCACCATCGTCATCAAACCGTTTCTGGAAACGACGCTCGATGACTGGGAATGGCTGCACGCCGTCAACGTCCGCTCGATGTTTCTGATGACGAAAGCCGTGCTGCCGCAGATGCTCGCAGCCGGCGGCGGCTCCATCGTCTGCACCTCCTCGATTTCTGCCGTGGCAGCAACGCCCATGGAGGTGCTCTACGACACCACGAAGGGAGCTGTGCACATGTTTGCACGAGCGATCGCCGTGGAGTTTCGCGACCGAAATATCCGCTGCAATGCTGTTTGCCCCGGCTTCATCCGCACGCCGCATGGCTTGAAGGAAGTTGCAGAATTGCAGGCCCTCGGCGTCGATGTCTCGGATGCGGCGATCGCCGCCCAGCAGGGCCGCATCGGCGAGCCAGAGGACGTCGCGCGGGCAGCGCTATACCTTGCGAGCGACGACTCCAACTTCGTCAATGGCGCCCATCTGTTCGTCGACAACGGCTTTACAGCCATGTAGCTTCAGACGAGAACCGGCTGCTCGACCCTCTCCTCAGTCCCGAAGAATTTCAGGTATCTCTCGACTTCGGAAGGTTCGCCGGTCGCCTTTTGCGGATTGTCGGAGAGTTTGACGGCGGGGCGGCCATTGGCCTCGATCACCTTGCAGACGACAGAAATGGGCGCAAGGCCGCGGATCTCTGTCGGGGCGCAGCCGGCGAAGTCGTTTGTGAGGTTGGTGCCCCAACCAAAGCCCATGCGCGCCCGTCCATCGAAATGGCGATAGGTGTCGATGATGGCATCGACATCCATGCCGTCGGAAAAAATCAGCAGCTTCTGTCTGGGATCGCGGCCCATCTTCTCCCACCAGGCAATAATCTTCTCGCCGCCTTCGATGGGAGGGGCGCTATCGGGGCGGAAGCCCGTCCAGTCGGCCACCCATTCCGGGGCATCGCGGAGGAATGCAGCCGTGCCGAAGGCATCGGGAAGGACAATCAGAAGATTTCCGCCGTAGAGCCGGTTCCAGTCGCGCAGCACCTTGTAAGGCGCATTGGCCAATTCCTGGTCGGTTTGCGCGAGTGCTGCCGCTACCATCGGCAATTCGTGGGCGTTTGTGCCAACGGCTTCCAGGTCCGAGTCCATAGCGAGAAGCACGTTGCTGGTGCCGGTAAAGGCCTGCCCCACACCTTCCTTCAATGCCTCGACACACCAACGCTGCCACAGGAAGCTGTGACGCCGCCGCGTCCCGAAGTCGGAAATCCGCAGGTTTGGCAACTCGCGCAGCCGCTCGACCTTGCCCCACATCTTGGCCTTGGCGCGCGCGTAGAGGACATCGAGCGTGAAGGGCCCGAGCGCCTTCATGGCTGCGCGCGAGCGCAGTTCGTTGATGATGGCGAGTGCCGGGATTTCCCACATCGTCGTCTCTTTCCACGAACCGTGGAAATTCAGCACATACTGGCCGTCCTTTTTCGTCAGCTCATACTCAGGGAGCTGAAAGTGCGAGAGCCAGGTCAGAAATTCGGGCTCGAAAATCTGCGCGCGACCGTAGAACGAGTTACCAGCGAGCCAGATCATCTCCTTCTTGGAGAGGCGCAGGGTGCGCGCATGATCGAGCTGCTCACGCAGATCGTTCTCATCGATCTCGTCGGCGAGGCGCACCGTGCGGGTACGGTTGATGAGCGAAAACGTGGCGTCGACATCCGGATAAAGCTTCCAGATCATCTGCAGCATCAGCAACTTGTAAAAGTCGGTATCGATCAAGCTACGGATGATCGGATCGAGTTTCCAGGCGTGATTGTAGACGCGGTTGGCGATATCCGTCTTGGTCATGCTGCTCGTCCCGTATCACTGCATGCTGCTCTGCACGTCCCCGCTGCAGGCCTAAAGCAAAGCAGGTGGGGATCGCGGCTATTCTTATCAAAAAATGATGCGGAAGAGTCCAGTCGCCGGACAAAGATTGATAAGAATTAGTGCCCTGCCGATTTTTCGCGAGCAGAGCTGCCGACATTTTTACCAACCAACTCGTGGCAATTTCCAGCTCGTCGTGCGGCTACGGTGCCGGCTTAGCCGGTGCAGTGGGCTGAGTTTCTGTTGTCGTGGTGGGAGATGCCTGTTGCGCCTTGTGGCTGCCCCAGATTTCGACGGGGATCCATACGATGAAGGAGAGGACGAGAGCTGCGACGAGAACAGTCAGGACCCGGCGCCCGGCGCGGCCCTGCCGCGCCTTAGTGGCGGGAAGCCCGCCTTCGGGCACGCTTGAGCCCCCCGGCTCCTGCCAGCGGTTTTTTGGATCAATGCTTGTCATTCTCTCCTCCTTCAGTTGACGAAGCGCTGTTGCCCTGCGCTGCCGCTAACAACTGAAAACGGACGTTACTGCCGAAGGTTCCGCCCGCTCAAGTATCGGCCGGACCTAGTGCTGCAAAGCTGGCGTCGGCACAGCCTCGATATCGAATGCAGCGGCGAGTAGCGCACGTGTATATTCGTGCTGCGGATTGCGGAATACATCCGCCGATGGGCCCTGCTCCACCACCTTGCCGAAGCGCATGACGATGAGATCGTTGGCCAGCGCCTTGACCACCTTCAGATCATGGCTGATGAACAGGTAAGCCAGGTCGTGCTTGCGCTGGAGATCGCGCAGGAGATCGACCACCTGGGCCTGGACGCTCATGTCGAGTGCCGATGTCGGTTCGTCCAGCATGACGAAGCGGGGCTTCAGCACCATCGCACGGGCGATGGCGATGCGTTGCCGCTGTCCGCCGGAAAACTCGTGCGGGAAACGCCAGCGGGTTAGCGGGTCGAGACCGACCTCCTCCAACGCCCAGCAGACGCGCTGATCCCGTTCATCGGCGCTGAGGCCGCGCTCATGCACCTTCAATCCCTCGGCGATGATGTCGCCGACCGACATGCGCGGACTGAGCGAGCCATAGGGATCCTGGAAGACGACCTGCAACTGGTTGCGCAGCGGTCGCATCTCTGTGAAGGAATAGGCCTCGATATCACGACCGACGAAGCTGATACGACCCTTCGAGGAGATCAGCCGCGCCAGCGCCAGGCCGAGCGTCGTCTTGCCGGAACCGGATTCGCCGACAACACCCAGCGTCTGGCCGGCGCGCAAGGTCAGGTCGATGCCATCCACCGCCTTGACGTGATCGACGACCTTGCGCATCAGCCCTGACTTGATCGGAAACCAGACCCGGATATCCGACCCCTGCATGACCACCGGCTTGCTGGCATCTGCCAAAGGCGGCTCGCCGCGCGGCTCGGCTGCCAGAAGATGGCGCGTATAGTCATGCTGCGGGCGGCTGAAGACATCTTCGACACTCCCGGTTTCGACGATCTGCCCGTTGGTCATCACGCAGACCCGATCGGCAAACTTTCGGACAATGCCGAGGTCGTGGGTGATGAACAGCATCGACATGCCGTGCTGCCCCTTGAGATCGCGCAGCAGCTTTAGAATCTGCGCCTGGACGGTGACGTCGAGCGCAGTCGTCGGCTCGTCGGCGATCAGTAGTTCCGGTCGATTGGCGAGCGCCATGGCGATCATCACGCGCTGGCGCTGGCCACCGGATAACTCATGAGGGTAGGCTTTCAGCCGCTTTTCGGCATCGCGAATGCCGACCTGATCGAGCAATTCTAGAATGCGGACGCGGGCTGCCTGCCCCGTCAGACCCTGGTGAAGTGCTAGAACCTCGCCGATCTGCTTCTCGATCGAATGCAGCGGATTGAGCGACGTCATCGGCTCCTGGAAGATCATGGTGATGTCGTTGCCACGCACAGAGCGCAGCTGGTTGTCCGTGGCTTTCAGAAGATCCACGCCCTTGAACAGGATCTCTCCGGAGGGGTGGCTGGCCGACGGGTAGGGCAGCAACCGCAATATCGAATTGGCCGAGACCGACTTGCCGGAGCCCGATTCCCCGACCAGCGCCAGCACCTCGCCCTTCCGGATATCGAAGGATATGCCATCGACGGCCGTCGTGGTTCGTCCGCCCTGATGGAAAGCGACGGAGAGATTGCGGACGGACAGGAGCGGTTCGGTCATGAGGCCAGGCTTTGCAGGAGGGATGTCAAGGTGGGTTCGTCCGGGCGTAGGACTGACGTAGAAATCGGCCCTATGAGAGTTCCATGTTGGTCATGGGATAGTTCGTATTCGCTTCGGATACCCAAGTCTGCGGTCAGCAAATGCGAACAACCGCAGCCCATAGCAGTCGAAATATGTATGGCGTCCGGAAGTTTCAGATGCTTGTGGTCAGCCCTCAGGATAGCCGCGTAACGTAAAACCGACCGATCGACTGGTCCGACCTCCAGCCAACTGCTTGTGACTAGCATAGCATTGTAAGTGAGGATTGAGCGTTCATCACGATCCCTATACGGCCTCACGACGAGCTCAGAAAACGTCAATTCGCTGGTCGCGAAATAAGGCTTGAGCGTGTCCGGCTTGCTCCTGATCAATGCCCGCAACAAGCTGGGAACGAGTCCTTCCTGCTCCACGAGCGCGATAAATATATTCTTGTCGAGATATACCCGAGCGGGCCGGGTCATTCATCGTCCCATTCGTCGCGTAGCTCTCGTATTCTCGCAACGGCTTCAGCAGTGGAGACTGTCGACGGATTCGTCTTTCTAAATTTCTCGATATCTTCGAGAATTTGTTCAATCGATGACGGTTCGATATCCAATTTTGGAAGATGTGCGAATCCAGGCCAGCGCTCGGTCTCTGACTGATCTGCATCCTGCTCTATGACGACCTTAACGGTTGCGGACTCGTCCAATCCTCGCCGCATATCATCCGGCAGTTTCGATAAAGGATAGTGTTCCAGCACGATCTTGTTCATGGCGACATCATCCGATCCAGCGCGTTACCCAACTCTACAATTTCATTGGTGCAAATGCGAGCCCAAGCCTTCACCTGAACGTCTTCCTCGGATCGAAGGCATCGCGCACGGCCTCGCCGACGAAGATCAGCAATGACAGCATGATCGACATCGTGAAGAAAGCCGTCAGGCCGAGCCACGGGGCCTGGAGGTTGGATTTGCCCTGCGCGATCATTTCGCCGAGCGACGGCGAACCGGGCGGCATGCCGAAGCCGAGGAAATCGAGTGACGTGAGCGTCGTGATCGAGCCGGAGAGAATAAAGGGCAGGAAGGTCAACGTCGCCACCATCGCGTTCGGCAACAGGTGGCGGACCATGATGGTGCGGTTGTTGACGCCGAGCGCGCGGGCGGCCCGGACATATTCGAAATTGCGGGCGCGCAGGAATTCAGCCCTGACGATGCCGACGAAGCCGACCCAGGAAAACAGCAGCATGATGCCGAGCAGCACGAAGAAGCCGGGCGGCAGGATGGCGGCAATGATCAGCAGGATGTAGAGCACCGGCATCGACGACCAGATCTCGATGAAACGCTGCAGCAGCAGATCGGTCCAGCCGCCGAAATAGCCCTGGACGGCGCCAGCCGTGACCCCAACAATTGCCGAGCAGATGGTCAACGCCAGGCCGAACAACACGGAAACACGGAAGCCGTAGATCATCCGCGCCATGACGTCGCGGGCCTGGTCGTCGGTGCCGAGCCAGTTCATGTTGCCAAGCCGGCAATCGGGATCGGCAGCCTTCTGCGGATAGGCGGCGCAGCGCTCGTCCTTGCTCATCAGCCAGAAGGGCGGCGTCGGCGCCGAACGCGGTATGTTGGAATTGACCGTCTGATAGGAATAGCGAATGGGCGGCCAGAGCATCCAGCCGTGTGCCTCGATTTCGTCTGTGATGAAGGAGGAGCGATAGTCGGTCTGGGCCAGGAACCCGCCGAACTTGTCCTCCGGATAGTTGACGAAGATCGGAAATAGAATCTCGCCTTTGTAGGAAGCGACGATCGGGCGATCGTTCGCAAGGAATTCAGCGCCCATGCTGAGAACGAACAACAGCAGGAACAGCCAGAACGACCAGTAGCCGCGCCGGTTTGCCTTGAAATTTTCCCAGCGGCGCAGGTTCGGCGGCGACAACAGGCCCTTGCGCGGCGGCTTGACGGGAATGGCTGCGGCAGTGGAGATCGGTGTATCCATCTCAGACATCCCTCCGATCGAAATCGATGCGGGGATCGATCCAGGTGTAGAGAAGATCGGAAATAAGTCCGACGAACAGGCCCATCAGCGAAAAGATATAGAGCGTCGCAAAGACGATCGGATAGTCGCGATTGACGACGGAGAGGTACCCGAGACGGCCCAAGCCATCGAGCGAGAATATGTTTTCGATGAGCAGCGAACCGGTGAAAAAGGCGGAGATAAAGGCGCCGGGAAAACCGGCAATGACGATCAGCATGGCGTTGCGGAAGACATGGCCATAGAGCACGCGATGTTCTGTGAGACCCTTTGCGCGCGCCGTCGTCACATATTGCTTCTTGATTTCCTCGATGAAGGAATTCTTGGTGAGCAGCGTCGTCGTGGCAAAGGCAGCGAGCGACAGCGAAACCAACGGCAACAGCAGGTGCCAGAAATAGTCGAGCGGCTTCTGCCACCAGGGAAGATCGGCGAAATTGTCGGAGACGAGGCCGCGCAGCGGAAACCAGTCGAAGAACGAGCCGCCGGCAAATACGACGATCAAGAGGATGCCGAACAGGAAGCTCGGGACTGCATAACCGACGATGATGATGCCAGAGGTCCAGACGTCGAAACTGGAGCCGTCTTTCACCGCCTTGCGGATGCCGAGCGGGATAGAGATCGTGTAGGAAAACAACATGATCCAGAGGCCCAGAGAAATCGACACCGGCATCTTGTCGATGATGAGGTCGATCACCGATGTGTTGCGGAAGAAACTTTCGCCGAAATCGAAGCGGATGTAGTTCCACATCATGTCGAGGAAGCGGGTGAGCGGCGGCTTGTCGAAACCGAACTGCTTTTCCAATTTGGCGATCAGTTCCGGATCAAGCCCCTGCGCGCCGCGATAGCGGGAATTGCCGTCATCGAAGGATTGCTGCGCCATCTGGTCGCCACCGCCGGAGAGGCGGTCGGAGGCGCTGTCGCTCTGTCCGGTGAGTTGAGCCACGACCTGCTCGACGGGTCCGCCGGGGGCAAATTGCACGACGGTAAAGGAGATCGCCATGATGCCGATGACGGTCGGGATCATCAGCAGAAGCCGGCGCAGGATATAGGCGCCCATCAGCCCACAACTCCGGTTCTGCCGGCGTTTTTCTGACTGTCCTGCGCTGCTATCTCGATCAAGGCATCGTCCCTTCGCGACCGGCGCCCCGCCGGTCGAAACCCGTCATCGCCAAGCATAAATCCTGCTGATTCGGTCAGGGCCATTTGGACCCCAGCCGCTCCGCCAATGCAAGAGCCGCTCATTTTGCGGCCGACTTCGACCACCAGACGTCCGGAAAGCCTAGGGAGTATTCCGGCAGGCTTGCGGGCCGGTCGAACTTGTCCCAATAGGCTATGTGAACGGTAGACGCGTAGTAGAGCGGGATCACATAGTGGCCTGCCAGCAGTGTCCGGTCGAGCGCTCTGGTGGCGATATTTTTTTCTTCCCGGTTCTTGGCAAGCACGACTTGCCTGATCAGCGCATCGATTGCGGGGTCGGCGATGCCGGCGTAGTTTCGCGAACCTTGTCGATTGGCAGAGGCAGAGCCCCAGAAGTCGCCTTGCTCGTTGCCAGGACTGAGTGTCTGGCCCCAGACATTCCAGATCATGTCGTAGTCGAAGCTTCGGACGCGGTTACTGTATTGCGACGGGTCGACGGTGCGGACGCGGACATCTATACCGATCTTTTTCAGGTTCTGCGCGTAGGGCAGCACAGCCTTTTCCAGCATCGGACTAACTAGCAAGATTTCGAATGCAAAGGGCCGGCCGGTCTTGGCATCGACCATCTGGTTACCCTTCAGGACATATCCGCCCTGCTTGAAGAGTTCGATGGCATGGCGAAGGTTGTCGCGAAACTTCTGCGGGTCGCCGTTCCCCGGATTTGTATAGGGCGTGGTGAAGACTGTGGGCGATAGCTTGTCCCTGACGTCATCCAAGATTTGCAGCTCCCGGCCCTGCGGCAACCCCGAAGATGCCAGTTCCGTGCCGAAGAAATAGCTGTTTATCCGCTTGTATTGGTTGAAGAATACCGTGCGGTTCAATTCTTCGAAGTCATAGGCGTAGTTCAGCGCCTCGCGGACATATCGGCTCTTGAACTGCTCGCGCCTTATGTTCGGCACCAATGCCTGCATGATACCGACAGCGCGCAGCGGGTTGGGGAGATCCTCCCGCTTGACGCGGCCGTCCTTGGCGGCTGGAAAATTGTAGCTGGTCGCCCAGCGGCTGGCCTGGTTGTCCTGCCAGTAATCGACATTGCCGGCGCGGAAACCCTCGAACTCGACATCGCGGTCGCCGTAATAGGTGTAGGTGATGGTCCGGAAGTTGTCCTGGCCGACGTTGACTGGGAGATTCTTGCCCCAATAATCGTCACGCAGCTCGTAACGGATCGTCGAGCCCGGCGAAAATGCGGCAATCTTGTAGGCCCCGGACCCCATGACCGGTTCGAGCGTCGTTCGTGAGAGGTCCCGCGGCTTTCCATCGGCACCGTTTGCCTGCCACCACAGTTTCGGGACGATTGCAAACTCCCCGAGGATCAGCGGCAGTTCACGATTATTCTTTTCATCGAACGAAAACGTCACGTCGCGATCGCCGGTTTTTTCAGCCTTCGTGACATGGGCGTAGTAGCTCATGTTCAGTGGGTCCAACTCTTTGGCCTTGTCGAAGCTGAAAATCACGTCATCCGGCGTTACCGGTGTCCCGTCGGCCCATTTCGCCTCGGCCCGCAGCCTGAAGGTCGCGCTTGACATATCGTCCGGATAGGAGACGCCTTCTGCCAGCAAGCCGTACGCTGAGCCAGTTTCGTCGCTGGAATGTTTCAGCAGCGTATCGAAGACCAGCGAGAGCCCTGCGGCCGTCTCGCCTTTCTTCAGCAGCGGGTTGAACGTGTCGAAGGTGCCCTCGGCCGACAGCTTCAGATCGCCGCCTTTGGGCGCATCGGGATTGACGTAGTCGAAATGCTTGAAGCCCGGGGCGTATTTCAGGTCGCCGAGAATGGCGGTGCCGATCCGGAACTGGGCATCTTCGGCGTGGGAGACGACCGGCAACGCCAGCAAGGAAATCAATAAAAAAACCGAACCCGTCTTCGACAACGACAATGCCATTCACATACCCCAAGATTCGCGATGACCGCAGGATAGGCAAAATACGGGCGAAATATAGGTGCTGACAGAGTTCGTTTGGTTAGCAATACGCGCAAGTCTTGCTGATCGTTGCTGGGGTGCGCTTCCGACATGGGAATGACCCTTTGCAAAGATCGATTCACCAAGGGGGCTTTTCGCGCTAGGCTCAATCGCAAATCACATCGGCATCGGCCGACCCAAGGACCTGCATGACTTTTCGCCCGGCTCGGACACTTCGTACCTTCTGCAGCGCCGTCATGGTCGCAACGATGGCCATTGCCGCTACACTCGGCGGCGCTGCCGCAGAGCCAGCAGTTCCGACGCCCGGCAGTGCCAAGGCTCTCTTCGGCGCCGTCGCGCTGCCAACACTGGGACCGCCGCAGTCAATCGGGTTTTATGCGAAGGGTTGCCTGGCCGGGGCAGTCGCCCTGCCGACGGATGGTTCGACCTGGCAGGTAATGCGGCCTTCGCGCAACCGACGCTGGGGGAGGCCCGAGACGATCTCCGTGATCGAGCGGCTGTCGCAGGAGGCGGCAAGGCTCGACGGATGGCCCGGGCTTCTGGTCGGCGATATCTCGCAGCCGCGCGGCGGACCGATGTTCAGCGGCCACGCCTCGCACCAGATCGGCCTGGACGCCGATATCTGGCTGATGCCGATGCCGAAGCGGACATTGACAGCAGCCCAGCGCGAAACCATGCCTTTCACCAGCATGCTGGCCAAGGACAAGTTCCTGACGGTCGAGCCCGGCCTGTGGACGCAGGCCCGTGCACGGCTATTGATGCGCGCCGCAAGCTACCCCGAGGTCGAGCGCATCTTCGTCAACCCGGCGATCAAGAAGAAGATGTGCGAGACCTGGACCGGCAACCGAAGCGCACTCGGCAAGCTGCGGCCGGAATACGGCCACGATGCGCATTTTCATATACGATTGCGCTGCCCCGCCGGGGAAATCGGCTGCACGGCGCAGGCACCGGTGAAGGCGGGGGACGGTTGCGACAAGAGCCTTGCCTGGTGGTTCACGCCGGCACCGTGGGCAAAGCCTGTCCCGAAGCCCAATGCAGTGCCGGCGAAGCCGCGCGAAATCATGGTGGCAGACCTGCCGGCCGCCTGCAAAGCGACATTGGCGGCGGCGCCGGTGTCCTCCGCACGCACTGCCACCCCCGGCAGTACGGCGCCCACTGTGGCCGAGCCGGACGCCTTACCGGCTGCACAATGACGACCGGGAAAATCTGCGGACAACGTCTTTCGCCAAGACTTTCAATGAGCACTGGCATGGTATAGGAAAGCTGCAAATCGATTTAAGGCGTGGCGGGAGGCATGTCATGGCAGAAGTTAAACGCATCGCGCTGATTGCGCATGACGAGAAAAAAACGGCCATGGCAGACTTCGCCCGGCGGTTCGAATCGATGCTGGCAAGATGGCAGATCTTTGCCACCGGCACGACTGGAGCGCGCGTGCTGGCGGCCTGTCCAGACCTCGATGTCATCCGCCTGAAAAGCGGTCCGCTCGGCGGCGACCAGCAGATCGGCGCCATGATCGCAACGGCTGAGGTGGATGCGCTGATTTTCTTCGTCGACCCGTTGACGCCGATGCCGCATGATGTCGATGTGAAAGCGCTGATGCGCCTTGCCATCGTCTACGACATTCCGATGGCACTGAACGAAGCCACCGCCGAACGGCTGATAGCCACCCTTTGACCAATCCGCCTGTCGGCGGCCGACCACGGATAGGGCCCATGCCTAAGCTCAACCATAGTGATGTTCCCCTGCCCTTTCCCGTTCTGATGGGCGATATCGGCGGCACCAATGCTCGTTTCTCCATCCAGGTGGATGCTTACAGCGAGGCGAAGCCGTTTCCGATCATGCATGCCGCCGACTACGCGACGATCGACGATGCCATCCGCCAGGGTGTTTTATCGAAGAGCACCGTCGTTCCGCGCTCGGCGATCCTCGCCGTTGCCGGCCCGATCAATGGCGACGAGATTCCGCTCACGAATTCCGACTGGATCGTTCGCCCTCGGACGATGATCACCGATCTCGGCATGGAAGACGTGCTGATCATCAACGACTTCGAGGCCCAGGCGCTGGCCATCTCCAACCTTGCGGATGACGGCCGCGAGCCTATCGGCGCCGCCCGCGATGGGTTGATTGCGTCACGCGCCGTGCTTGGACCGGGCACCGGCCTCGGTGTCGCGGGCCTTATCCACGCCAAGAACTCCTGGATCCCGGCGCCTGGCGAAGGCGGCCACATCGATATCGGGCCCCGCAGCAAGCGCGACCTGCAGATCTGGCCGCATCTCGAGGCGATCGAAGGCCGCATTTCGGCCGAGCAGATCATCTGCGGTCGCGGCCTGCAGAACCTCTACAGGGCACTATGCCACGTCGAAGGCGTCGAGCCGACGCTGAAAGAACCGGCCGATATCACCAACCACGGGCTTGCTGGCAGCGATTGGCTGGCCGTGGAGACGCTGACATTGTTTGTGACCTATCTCGGCAGGCTGGCCGGCGACATTGCGCTGCTGTTCATGGCACGCGGTGGCGTCTATCTGTCGGGCGGCATTTCCCAGAAGATCATCCCGGCGCTGAAAAAGCCGGAATTCCGTGCGGCCTTCGAGGACAAGGCGCCGCACAGTGCCATGCTTCGCTCCATACCCACCTATGTCGTAACCCATCCGCTGGCCGCCCTCGAGGGCCTTTCTTCCTATGCCCGCATGCCCCAGAAGTTCGGCCTCTCGACAGAAGGGCGCCGCTGGCGCCGCTGAGTGCGCTAGCCAAACCCGGCCGAACGCTTTATAGAACCGCCCGAAGTGCGGGCATCAGCCGCTCGCCCGGTTCAGACAGGAAGTCGATTTTTGAAATCGCCCGAGACCAAAAAAGTTGTTGTTAACAGCGAGACTGTGACCGGCGTTCTCAAGCGGGTGATCGCAGAAAACGGACGGGATCATATCAAAGGCTACACGATCGCGATCATCTGCCTGATCCTGGTCGCTGTATCCACGGGCTTTATCGCCTTCATCATGAAGATCATCATCGACCAGGCATTTGTCGATCGCAATGCCGATATCGTCTGGCTTGTCTGCGTCGGCATTTTTGCAGCGTTCCTGGTGCGTGGTTTCGCCGGCTATTTCCAGTCGGTGATTCTCAGCAAGATCGGCAATAACATTATTGCCAGATACCAGCGCCGTATCTACGCCCACCTGATGACGCTCTCGGTCGGTTATTTCAGCGAAGCGAGGTCGGCAAAGGTTGCGGCGCAGGTCAGCCAGAACGTGTCCGGCATCCGCGACGTCATGAACCTGACGATCACGTCGACGGCGCGCGACCTGCTGACATTCGTCGCCCTGCTCGCCAATATGGTCTACCAGGACCCGATCCTCAGCCTTGCCGTGTTTGTCATGGCACCGCCGCTTCTCTACGCTCTTCGTTACGTGTCCAAGCGGCTGCGGTCGGCAACGCGAGAGGCTGTCAACCTCAACAGCCACGTGCTCGGCGCCATGCAGGAGACGATCCAGGGGATTGCAATCGTCAAGGCATTCACCATGGAGGAGCAACTGGAACGCAAGATCCAGAAGCTCATCACCACGGCCGAACATCGACAGAACCGCATTGCCCGTCTGTCAGAGCGCAACGGGCCGCTGACGGAGACCTTTGCAGGTGTGGCGGTAGGCAGCATCTTCGCCTATGCGGCCTATCGAGCGATCTACTACAACGTCCCTCCGGGCGCATTTTTCTCCTTCGTCGTCTCCCTGCTCATGGCCTACGATCCGGCGCGCCGACTGGCCAAGCTGCAGGTGCAGATGGAGCGTGCCGTGGTCAATGCAAGCATGATCTATGAACTGCTCGACATGGAGACCCGCCAACGGGACCTGCCCGATGCCAAGGAACTGGTGATCACCGAGGCGCGGATCGAGTTTCGCGATGTTACGTTCGGTTATGCGAATGGCGAGCCCGTACTCGACAGGGTCAACTTCGTGGCCGAGGGTGGCAAGACGACGGCGCTGGTCGGTCCCTCCGGGGCCGGCAAATCGACGGTCATCAATCTCATTCCGCGCTTCTACGACCCCGCGGCCGGACAAATCCTCATCGATGGGCAGGATATCAGCCACATCACCAAGCAGTCGCTGCGCCATCACCTCGCCTACGTCTCCCAACAGCCCTACCTGTTCGAGGGCACCATCCGCGACAACATCCGCTATGGCCGGCCGGAATCGACAGATGCCGAGGTCGAACAGGCGGCACGGCTTGCCTACGCCCACGATTTCATCATGGCGCAGCCTCAGGGCTACGACACGCCGGTCGGTGAAAACGGCGTGACACTGTCCGGCGGCCAGCGCCAGCGCGTTTCGATTGCCCGCGCCCTTGTACGCGATGCGCCGATCCTGCTGCTCGACGAGGCTACATCAGCACTCGATACCGAGTCCGAGGCGGCTGTCCAAAGGGCGCTGGATGAAGCGATGAGCGGGCGCACCGTGGTGGTGATCGCCCACCGGCTTTCGACTGTCGTGCGGGCAGCGAAAATCGTGGTCATGCAGCAGGGCCGCGTCGTCGAGGAAGGCAATCACGAGACACTGGCAAAATCGCCGGAGGGCCTTTACGCTCGCCTCAACAACCTTCAGGCGCCGGTGAAAGCGCCGGTGCGGACACGGACCCGCAAGACGCAGAGCAAGTCGATCCTATGAGCGAACAGGCCATGAAACTGGTTGTGGTGGGGGCGTCAGGCCGAATGGGCCAGGCGCTGATCCGCATCATCCATGCCACCGAAGGCGCAACGCTGCATGCTGCCGTCGGACGCGAGGGGTCTCCATTTCTCGGCAAGGACGCCGGCGAGATCGCCGGGCTCGGTCCGGTCGGCGTGTCGCTGACCGACGATCCGCTCACCGCCTTCCTGCACGCCGACGGCGTCATCGACTTCACCAGGCCGGAAACGACGGTCGTCTATGCTGGTCTCGCCGCTCAGGCACGCATCGTCCACGTCATCGGCACCACGGGTTGTTCTCTGGACGACGAGGCGAGGATTTCAGCTGCTGCGCGTCACGCCCGGATCGTCAAGTCCGGCAATATGAGCCTCGGCGTCAATCTTCTCAGTGTTTTGGTTCAACAGGCGGCCCAGGCCTTGCCGGCAGACGAGTGGGATATCGAGGTGCTCGAGATGCACCACAAGCACAAGGTCGACGCTCCCTCCGGCACGGCGCTATTGCTCGGCAACGCTGCTGCCAACGGGCGCGGGATTGATCTTGCCGACAATTCCGTCCGGGTTCGCGACGGGCATACCGGAGCGCGGACGAGTGGCAGTATCGGCTTTGCGACGCTGCGCGGCGGTTCGGTCATCGGCGACCACTCCGTCATCCTCGCCGGCGAAGGCGAAATGGTCACCCTGTCGCATTCCGCCGGGGATCGCTCCATCTTTGCGCGCGGCGCCGTCAAGGCGGCACTCTGGGCGCGCGACCGGAAACCGGACCTCTATTCCATGCTCGACGTGCTCGGGCTGTCTTCACGCTGATACTGTTACGGAGGAATAAAATATGAGCGGTACCCTCGTCCTCGTTCGCCATGGCCAGAGCGACTGGAACCTGAAGAACCTTTTCACCGGCTGGAAAGACCCCGATCTGACGGCGCTCGGCATCGAGGAAGCCACGGCTGGGGGACAGGCGCTGGCCGATTACGGCATCACCTTCGACGTCGCCTTCACCTCGGCCCTCACCCGCGCCCAGCACACGCTGAAGCTCATCCTCGACAAGGTCGGCCAGCCCAGCCTGGAAACGATCCGCGACCAGGCTCTGAACGAGCGTGACTACGGCGATCTCTCCGGCCTCAACAAGGACGATGCGCGCGCCAAGTGGGGCGAAGAGCAGGTGCATATCTGGCGCCGTTCCTACGATATCCCGCCACCCGGTGGCGAAAGCCTTCGTGACACCGGCGCACGCGTCTGGCCCTATTATCTCACCGAAATCCTGCCGCGCGTGCTGGCTGGCCAGAAGGTGCTGGTTGCTGCCCACGGCAATTCGCTGCGTTCGCTAGTGATGGTGCTCGATCGCCTGAGCAAGGAACAGATCCTGGCGCTCAACCTCGCGACCGGGGTGCCCATGGTCTACAAGCTGAAGGCCGACTCGACCGTCGCGTCGAAAGAAGTTCTCGGCGATATGTCTGCCGCTCACTAAAGTCAGTTAAAAACCAGGCGTCCCCATCGGGGGATGCCTGAAAACCCGAGTCGACGCTGCAGAACCTCAGTTTTCTATGGTGAACTGGACACGATCTGCTGCGAAGCGGGTGATGGAATACTGGACCGGCGCGCCGCCGAGTTCTGTGTTAAGGGCTCGCGTCATCATGACGATTGCGCCCGGCGACAATTCGAGATCGGCGACATCAGCCGTTTCAGCATGCATGGCCGTAATCTCGGTGATCGCCCGGACGTAATCCTCCAGCCCCATTTCCGCGAATGACCGGGTGACAGAGCCCGTCCGGCGATAGGCTTCGCCCATGTTGGCGAAACGATCCGCAGGAAACCAGCTTGTCGAGCGCGATACGGGCCGCTTGTCCACGGTGCCCAGCGTTTCCAGCCGAATGACGGGGGTTCCGGGCTTGATCTTCAGCCAGCCCGCAATATCGGCGCCTGCGGTCTCACCAGCCACGTCGATCAGCACGCCGCGCGCTTCCTTTGCCTGATTGCCGACCCCTTGCGAGAAACGGGTGCGGCGGGATATCGGGAAGTTCAGCTTTTCCTTGCGCTCGACCATCGTACCGCGTCCCTGCACGGCGCGCACAACACCCTCCTGCGCCAGCGCCGCAAGCGCGCTCCGCACCGTGTGGCGGTTGACACCGAATTGCAGTGCCAGCGCCGTTTCCGCCGGCACCATGCCGAAATCGTCGAAGTCTCCGTGATTGATCGACGCTCTGATGCGGTCGGCAATCTGCCGCCAGAGAGCCACTCCGGTCTGCCGCTGCACCTGTTTCTGAACTGCCATTCTTCCCCATCCCGTCACACGCTTGTCATCCCGCGCCCTTAAAGCTACAAATAGCTTGTATAGTTGTCTATATCAATAGACATTTGGAGACGAGAGATGAATTCGGCGCAAAGACACGAGGCGGCCGCCCGGGAACTCCGCACCCGCAAGCGCGTCACGGACCTGCTGGCCAAGGCAGAAAGCGAAGAGTTGGAAGCCGTCTGGGAAACACTGGCCAAAAAGCCGATGGCAACTGCCGTGCGCGGGCCCGAAACCGGGCTCGTCATGGTCCGCGGTCGCATCGGTGGCGGCGGCGCGATGTTCAATCTCGGCGAAGTCACTGTCACACGCGCAACATTCAGGCTCGCCTCCGGCACCGTCGGTCATGCGCAGGCGCTCGGCACCGACATGGAGCGGGCGCGGCTGGCAGCGATCTTCGACGCCTTGTGGCAAGAGCCCGACACGAGGGATTTCGTCGAGCAGGCGATCCTGACGCCTGTTGCGGAGCGAATTGCAGCGGCCGACCACCAAAAGGCGGCGGAAACTGCAGCAACGCGCGTCGATTTCTTCACCATGGTGCGCGGAGAAGATCAATGAGCGTCAATCCCGATACTTTCAGCGGCGGCTTTGCCGACCCGGTTTTCGAAAGTCAGAGCGTCTTCAAGGCTATCATGGACGGCATGGCACGCCCCGGCACGATCCAGACGATCGGCCCGGAGATTGCCCCACCCACTCCGCTTGGTATTGCTGCAGGCGCGATTGCGCTGACGCTTTGCGATCACGAGACGCCGGTCTGGCTGTCGGCATCCCTTGCACGGTCTGCGCTCCCCGCCTGGTTGGCCTTCAACACGGGCGCGTCCCTCGGCGACAAGCTAGAAGCTCGTTTCGTGTTCGTTGAGGACGGTACGATGCTGTCGTCGTTCAGCCAGTTCGCGTCGGGCACGCAGGAATATCCGGATCGCTCGGCGACCATCGTGCTGGAAGTCAAGACGCTGGAGGGAGGGAGGGCGCTCGCTCTTTCAGGTCCAGGCATCAAGGACATCACGGCAATTGCGCCGATCGGACTACCCGAGAGCTTTCTTCGCCTCTGGAATGACAACCGCGCCATTTTCCCGCGCGGCGCCGATATCATCCTGACAGCGGGCAAGCATTTCGTCTGCCTGCCGCGTACGACCAAAATCACTGCAACGGAGATCTGACCGATGTATGTTGCCGTCAAGGGTGGCGAAGCCGCCATCGCCAATGCCCACCGGCTGCTCGCCGACCGCCGCCGCGGTGACCGCTCGCTGCCGGCCATCGGCATAGACCAGATCGTCGCGCAGCTTTCGCTCGCCGTCGACCGCGTCATGGCCGAAGCCTCGCTCTACGACCGGACCCTGGCGGCACTGGCCATCCGCCAATCACGCGGTGACATGATCGAGGCGATCTTCATCCTGCGCGCCTACCGCACGACGCTGCCACGTTTTGGCTATTCACAGCCGATCGATACCGCCGCGATGAAGATAGAGCGGCGTATTTCGGCGACCTACAAGGATCTGCCGGGCGGCCAGTTGCTCGGGCCTACCTTCGACTACACCCATCGCCTGCTCGATCCATCGCTGCTGGGAGACGAAGCAATCGAGCAGGGCGCGCAACGCCCGGCCGAAGATGACCGCGTCATGCGCGTATCGGAAATCCTTGCGGAAGAAGGCCTGATCGAGGCCGATGGCGACATGCCGGAGGACCACGAGACCGGCGACCTGACGCGCGAGCCGATGGAATTCCCGATGACGCGCGACCTGCGGCTGCAGGCCTTGGCACGCGGCGACGAGGGATTTCTCCTGGCCCTCGGCTATTCCACCCAGCGCGGATATGGCCGCAACCATCCCTTCACCGGCGAAATCCGCATCGGCGAGGTGGAGGTCGAACTCGACGTGCCGGAACTCGGCTTCGCGGTCTCGCTCGGCACCATCCAGGTGACGGAATGCCAGATGGTCAACCAGTTCAAGGGCTCGGCCAAGGCACCGCCGCAGTTTACGCGCGGCTACGGCCTGGTGTTCGGCCAGAGCGAGCGCAAGGCGATGGCCATGTCGCTGGTCGACCGAGCGCTGAGGGCCGAGGAACTCGGCGAGGACGTGACCGCACCGGCGCAGGACGAGGAATTCGTCATCTCGCATTCCGACAATGTCCAGGCCACCGGCTTCGTCGAGCATCTGAAGCTGCCGCACTATGTCGACTTCCAGGCTGAGCTCGACCTCGTCCGCCGCATGCGCAGCGATTTCGAAAAGGCGCGCAAGGCCGGCCAGGAACCCCTTCAGGAGGCTGCCGAATGAGCGCGCTCGCAACATACAACTTCGCCTATCTCGACGAACAGACCAAACGGATGATCCGCCGCGCCATCCTCAAGGCGATCGCTATTCCCGGCTACCAGGTGCCGTTCGCATCGCGCGAAATGCCGATGCCCTATGGCTGGGGCACCGGCGGCGTTCAGGTGACGGCGTCTATCATCGGCCCCGACGACGTTCTCAAGGTCATCGATCAGGGCGCCGACGACACAACCAATGCCGTCTCGATCCGGGCCTTCTTCCAGAAGGTCGCCAATGTTGCCGTCACCACCCGCACCAGCGAGGCGACGATCATCCAGACCCGCCACCGTATTCCCGAAGAGAAACTCGGGCCCAATCACGTACTGGTCTACCAGGTGCCGCAGCCGGAGCCATTGCGCTTCCTGGAGCCGCGTGAGACCGAGACGCGCAAGATGCATGCGCTGGAAGAATACGGCCTGATGCACGTCAAGCTCTACGAGGACATCGCCCGAAACGGCCGGATCGCCACGACCTATGCCTATCCGGTCAAGGTCCAGGGCCGCTATGTCATGGACCCGTCGCCAACGCCGAAGTTCGACAATCCGAAAATGCACCAGTCGGAAGCCTTGCAGCTATTCGGCGCCGGCCGCGAGAAACGGATTTACGCCGTGCCGCCCTATACCGACGTGGTTAGCCTCGACTTCGAGGATCATCCCTTCGAGATCCAGAGCTTCGACAAGCCCTGCGCACTCTGCGGCGCGGAAGACGTCTATCTTGACGAAGTCATCCTCGACGACAAGGGCGGGCGGATGTTCGTCTGCTCCGACACCGACCATTGCGAGGATCGCCGGGCCCATGGGCATGTCGGCGAGATGCTGGCACCCGCCAAGGAGGCTGCGGAATGAGGCACTCTCTTCTCCCTGCACATAGAAGCGACGCTGCGGAGGTAAAGCCATGACCGAGACGCCACTCCTCAGGGTCAAGGACATCTCGAAATTCTATGGGAGTCGCATCGGCTGCCGGAATGTCTCCTTCGACCTCTGGCCGGGCGAAGTTCTGGCGATCGTCGGCGAATCCGGTTCCGGCAAGACGACGCTGCTGAACTGCCTGTCGACGCGGCTGATGCCGACTACAGGCAGCATCGAGTACCATATGCGCGACGGGCAATATCGCGAGCTCTTCCACATGAACGAGGCAGAGCGGCGCTTCCTGATGCGCACCGACTGGGGCTTCGTACACCAAAACCCGGCCGATGGTCTCCGCATGACGGTTTCGGCCGGCGCCAACGTCGGCGAGCGTCTGATGGCCGTCGGTGACCGCCACTACGGCAATATCCGCGCGACCGCCATCGACTGGCTCGGACGCGTCGAGATCAATGCCGACCGCATCGACGACCAGCCGCGTGCTTTTTCCGGCGGCATGCGCCAGCGCCTGCAGATTGCCCGCAATCTCGTCACCTCGCCCCGCCTCGTCTTCATGGATGAGCCGACAGGTGGCCTCGACGTATCCGTGCAGGCCCGCCTGCTCGATCTCGTGCGCGGCCTTGTCCAGGATCTCGGCCTCTCCGCCATCGTCGTCACCCACGATCTCGCCGTCGCGCGGCTGCTCTCACACCGGATGATGGTGATGAAGGACGGCAATGTCATCGAGCACGGCCTGACCGACCGCGTGCTGGACGACCCGCAGGAGCCCTACACGCAACTGCTCGTCTCATCGATCCTGCAAGTCTAGGGAAAGAATGCCATGGCAACCCCTCTCGTCGTCTCCGAAGTGTTCAAGAGCTTCGTCATGCATCTGCGCGACGGCATTCGCCTGCCAGTTGTCGCCAATGTCTCATTCTCGGTCGCCGCCGGGGAGTGCGTCGTGCTCGGCGGTCCATCGGGTATCGGCAAGAGCTCGCTACTGAAAATGACCTATGGAAACTACGCCGTCGATGGTGGCCAGATCCTCGTCGTCCACAAGGACCGCATCGTCGACCTTGCGACTGCCGATCCCCGCACCGTCATCGATGTGCGCCGCCACACGATGGGCTATGTCAGCCAGTTCCTGCGCACTGTGCCACGCGTCGCTGCCATCGATGTCGTCGCGGAACCGCTGACGGCTCGTGGCGAAAGCCACATCGTGGCCCGGGAACGGGCCTCAGAACTGCTATCGCGGCTCAACCTGCCCGAGGAACTATGGCAGCTGCCGCCGGCGACGTTTTCCGGTGGCGAGCAGCAGCGCGTCAACATTGCCCGCGGCTTCATCACCGATCACGCGATCCTGTTGCTCGACGAGCCTACGGCATCGCTCGACGCGCGCAACCGCGCTGTCGTCGTGGAACTGATCGCCGCCAAGAAGAAGGCCGGCGTGGCCCTGCTCGGTATCTTCCATGACGATGAGGTGCGGGCTGCGGTCGCCGACCGCATTCTCGACGTCAGTGCGTTCTCGCCACGCACCTCCCGCGTTCCGGCCGAGGCCTGAACTTTATAAATCCAACGAGAAACCTATGGCGCCGCGAACCTGCGGCGTGAAGGTGAAACTGCGCCCGGAGACATTGAGATGACCAGGAAAATTGGCGAGCAACCCTCTATCGATCCGACGGCGCGCGTCAGCCAGTCGACCCTCGGACGCTATACCGAGGTGTCCGAGCGCTGCCGGCTCGATGAGGTCGATATGGGCGACTATTCCTACATCATGCAGGACGGTGCAGTCTGGTGCACGACCATCGGCAAGTTCGTCAATATCGCCGCCGCCGTGCGCATCAACGCGACCAACCATCCGACATGGCGGGCCACGCTTCACCATTTCACCTACCGCGCCAAGGACTACTGGCCGGATGCCGACATGGAAACCGACTTCTTCGCCTGGCGCCGTGAGAACCGCGTCATCATCGGCAACGACGTCTGGATCGGCCACGGCGCGACTGTGCTTCCCGGCGTGAAGGTCGGAAACGGTGCCGTGATCGGCGCCGGAGCAGTGGTATCGAAAGACGTCGCGCCATACACAATCGTCGGTGGGGTGCCCGCCAAACTGATCCGCGAGCGATTTTCAAAGGCTGTCGGCGAGCGGATGGATGCGCTGGCCTGGTGGGATTGGGACCACAACCGGCTGCGCACGGCGCTGGAGGATTTCCGTGCCCTTTCAGGCGCAGATTTCCTCAGCCGCTACGGTGGCTGAAGGGGCGTTTGCGACGGGATTTGTGACAGCAGTTACACAAATCTGACATCGGAGGTTCATCAACCTTCGGTATGCATTTCAACCGATAGGCGCGTTCAAACGCGCCTTTTTTGAAAGCTTCACACATGACGTGTGTCGTCGCGAAAAGAGAGACCAGATGTTCGAACTCAGGGATGTAACCCGCACTTTCGGAAACAAGATCGCTGTCGATTCCGTGACGCTGGACATCCCGCAGGGCCAAATGGTCGGCATCATCGGTCGATCGGGCGCTGGCAAATCGACGCTGCTGCGCATGATAAACCATCTCGCACTTCCCTCGTCGGGCTCCATCCACTTCGCTGGCGCCGAGGTTTCGGCATTTCGCGGCAAGGCCCTGCGCAACTGGCAGCGAGACTGCGCGATGATCTTCCAGCAGTTCAATCTCGTGCCCCGCCTCGATGTGCTCACCAACGTCATGCTCGGGCGGCTCAACCACCGGCCGACGGCGCTCAGCCTGCTCAATATCTTCACCCGCGAAGAACGGATCGATGCCATCATGGCGCTGGAGCGCCTCGGTATCGAGCAGACGGCAATGCAGATGGCAGGCACCCTTTCCGGCGGCCAGCAGCAGCGTGTGGCAATTGCCCGGGCGCTGATGCAGAAGCCGAAGATGCTGCTTGCCGACGAGCCGATCGCTTCCCTCGATCCTCTGAATGCGAAGATCGTCATGGATGCGTTGCGCGACATCAACGAGCGTGACGGTATTACCGTCATCACCAACCTGCATACGCTGGATACAGCCCGCAATTATTGTGAACGCATCATCGGCATGGCGTCCGGCCGCGTCGTCTTCGACGGTCCGCCTTCCGCGCTGACCGCCGACGCGGTCAATGCGATCTACGGCACCGATCGGGATGGCGCGGGCATCGACGAGACGATGACGTCGACGAGCATCAATACTGCCAGCTTGCCTGCTGCAAGCGTGGCTCAGCAATCTGCCGGCGCCTCGCCGCTGGCACTGGCCGGTCTCTGAGGGAGAGACCGGGATCGAAGGCCCACGTCACGGGTGCATCCATTCAGACCGAACATCCGGGGACACCGGTTAATCAGGAGACGAAACCCATGTTGAAGAAGACACTTCTTGCAGCCACGGCGATCCTTTCGCTCGTCGGCCAGGCTGCATCCGCAGCCGACCTCAAGGAATTCCGCGTCGGCATTCTCGGCGGCGAGAACGAAGCCGACCGTCTGCGCAACTACGCCTGCCTTGCCGATCATCTCAAGGAAACCTTCGGTTTCGAAAAGGTCTCGCTGTTCCCGGCTGCCGATTATGACGGCGTTATCCAGGGCCTGCTGGGCGGCACGCTCGATTTCGCAGAACTCGGCGCCTCCGGTTATGCCGCGACCTTCATCAAGGATCCGAAGGCTGTCACCCCTATCCTGACGACGCAGCAGGCCGACGGCGCGACCGGCTACTACTCCATCGGTCTGGCCCTGAAGTCCTCCGGCATCAAGACGATCATGGATGCCAAGGGCAAGAAGCTCGGCTACGCAGACCCTGATTCGACCTCGGGCTATCTCGTTCCGCTGACACAGATCCCGAAGACCACGGGCGTTCCGAACGACAAGTTCTTCGGCTCGACCCAGTTCAACGGCGGCCACGAGAACAACCTGCTCGCAGCCTATGACGGAAAGGTCGATGTTGCAGTCGACGATTCCTCCGGCATCGGCAACTTCAAGGATGGCTACACATCCGGGACATTCCGCAAGGAAGTCAACAAGGGTGCCGTCGACCCGAACAAGCTGGTCGAAGTCTGGCGTTCGCCGCTGATCCCGAACGGCCCGCTGGTCGTTTCCAACAAGCTCGGCACTGAATGGCAGACAAAGCTGGCCGACTTCTTCACGCAGTTGCCGACCAAGGACAAGAAGTGCTTCGACGCCATCGAAGGCGGCGACTTCAAGGGCTACGTTCCTGTCAAGGCCGACTTCTACAATGCAATCGTTGAAGTCCGCAAAGCAGCTATCGGCGGCTGATCCGAGATCACTGAAGGCGGCCGGTCCCACCGGCCGCCTTTTTGACGTGCCTGAACTCCGTTTCCGACGAGCAGCGTTTCATGACCCTAGCCGACACCCATTCGCAGACGCCAACAGCGCAGCAGATCGGCGACAGCTGGGCGAGGCAGGTCGCGCGCCGGCGGGTCTACACGATTTTCGGACTTCTGGTGCTGCTGGCGGCCTTCGTCTCGTCGATGCAATTTGCCAATGACAGCAATGCCGGACACTTCTTCGAGCGCCTGCCGCATCTCTTCGACTTCGTCAGCTGGCTGGTTCCGAAAGACTGGAACGACGTCTGGCGCGCCCTCTTCGACATAGCCAGCCCCAACGATCCGGGAACGGGTGGCGAGGAGTTCAATTTCCCGCGCGGTCGCGTCTATGTCTTCGGCGATTTCTACATCCCCGAATATTTCGAACTGATGCTCATCACCATCAACGTGGCGCTGGTGTCGACGATCATCGGCTTCATCTTTGCCCTGCCGCTGTCGTTCATCGCATCGCGCAACCTGACGCCGTCGAAGCCTTTGCGGATTGTCGTCAAGCGCGTCATGGAGGTGCTCAGGGCCTTTCCGGAAATTGTCATTGCCGGGCTGTTTGCCGCAATCATCTCGATAGGGCCGGTCTCGGCCATCATCGCCGTCGGCCTTCACTCGATTGGCGCGCTGGGCAAGCTGTTCTATGAGACAATCGAAAACGCCGACATGCGGGCCGATGAAGGCATCCGCTCGGTCGGTGCCAGCTGGAGCGAGCGGGTACGCTTTGCGACCCTGCCGCAGGTCCTGCCGAACTTAATGTCCTATACCCTGCTCCGGGTGGAGATTAACGTCCGTGCCTCGACGATCATCGGCGCCGTTGGCGGCGGCGGCATCGGCGAGGAGCTGAAGCTCTCCATCTCGCGCGGCTTCGGCGCCAAGACGATGGCGTTGATCCTGCTACTGTTTGTCACCATTCTCGCCGTCGACCAGTTCTCCGCCTGGCTGCGCAAGCGGCTTGTTGGCGAACACGCCTTCCTGCTGCATCACTGAGGCTCCCATGACGCTGACCGACGCAAGCCATGCGGCATCCATCGAAGAGCGCTTTCCGCAAGCCTTCAACCCACCCCTCCACAAGCGCTTCGGCGGCCTGCTGGTGGTGATCGGGCTGCTGCTCTACGCCCTCTATTCCGTCTGGTTCTTCCAGCTGCCGAAGATCCTTGGCGAAGCTCACTGGGACCGTGTCGGCATCTTTCTCAGCCAGTGGGTCAGCTACGACGTGCAGCCGGAGTTTCGGCTCTCCGGAGACCAGGTGGCGCCGCATTATCCGCGCTTTTCGCCGCTCGGCGACGATCCGCATCCGGATTGGGTAAAAGCCAACGCCGGCGGCAGCACGACGGTAGAGGTTGCCGGCAAGGCCAAGATGATCGAGATCACCAAGGCGGAGGTGACAGTCGTTGCCAACGGCGAGCGGGTCGCAGTATCGCTTGTAAGCGGCCAGCCGAAGGTGATTGGCCCTGTGCCTGCCTGGATGACCGCCTATGACGACAACGTGCTTGCCGACCTCGGCTTTGCCGGTGACGTCAGCATCGACAACGACCGGGTCAAGATCCGCAAGCGCTTTCTAGGCTGGCCGAACTTCATCTTCGATACGGGCTCGAAGTTTTTCGAGAAATCACCTTCCGAAGTCGCAACCCTGCTCTTCAGCGGGCCACAGCTGGTCAAGGGCCAGTCCAACTGGTCGCTGGCATTCGACGATTTCTGGAACAACAACCAGTGGCAGCACGGCGATGTGCTGACGAAGCTGCTACAGACGATCGTCATGGCATTTCTGGGCACGCTGCTCGGCGCCATCGTTTCCTTTCCGCTGGCTTTTCTGGCGGCGCGCAACATCACATCGAGCCGCATCGTCAATCACATATTCAAGCGTTTTTTCGACTTCCTGCGGTCTATGGACATGCTGATCTGGGCGCTGTTTTTCACGCGGGCCTTCGGACCGGGGCCGCTGGCAGGCAGCGCGGCGATCTTCTTTACCGAGACCGGCACGCTCGGCAAGATCTACGCCGAAGCGCTGGAGAACATCGACGACAAGCCACGCGAAGGCATCCAGTCGACCGGTGCATCCGAAATGCTGGTGCAGCGCTACGGCGTGATGCCGCAGATCGTGCCGATCATCGTCAGCCAGACGCTCTACCAGTGGGAATCGAATGTCCGCGGTGCAACGATCATCGGTGCGGTCGGAGCCGGCGGTATCGGCCTCAAGCTTTGGGAGGCGATGCGTACCAACAAGAACTGGGAAAACGTCGCCTATATGGTGCTTCTGACGCTAGCCGTGGTAATGATCTTCGATGCCGCTTCCAACGCCCTGCGGACGCGGCTCATGGGAACCCGGAACGAGCGATAAAGACGGCATACCGCGCGTTTGATCATCATTCTGTCACGGAAATCTTTTAGCGCAGAGCCATCTTGCCGTCGGTGGAAAAATCACGTCACTGTGCGCTCCCCGCATGACCCAAGGATGGCCACTTGCGCTACGCCCTCTACTTCACGCCGCCGCATGACGATCCGCTGACGACGGCGGCCAGCCGCTGGCTTGGCCGCGATGCGTTTACCGGCGAGACGTTTCCGGCAGCAGATGCCGGTGATATCACCGCAGACGAGCGGGTGGCGATAACGGAAGATCCTCGTCGCTACGGTTTTCATGCCACGCTAAAGGCGCCTTTCGAGCTTGCCAGCTCTGTCACCGAGCGCGATCTTCTGGAAGTGGCTGCCGAATTTGCTGCGAAAACGCCGGCGTTCACGCTGCCGGAGCTTGTTCTCGGCCAGCTCGGGCGCTTCTTTGCGCTGGTGCCGGGCGATCTGTATCCGACGCTGCAGGAGTTCTCCGCCGACGTCGTGCGCTCGTTCGAGCCCTTCCGCGCCGCGTTGTCGGAGGCAGATATTGCCCGCCGCAAACCTGAACAACTCGATGACGCCCACCGCGCCAATCTGCTTCGCTGGGGATATCCCTATGTCATGGAGCAATTTCGTTTCCACATGACCCTGACCGGCCAGGTATCGTCCGAGCGCCAGGATGCGTTCAGGACCGTGCTTGGCGATAAATTTGCCGATTATATTGGCCGCCCCCTTCCCATCTCCGGCCTCGCCGTCTTCGTCGAAGAGACACGCGGCGCGCCATTTACCGTCCGCGCCTGGTTACCCCTCGCCCACGCTTCAAGCTGAAAGACCGTCTGACATGTCCCAGGAAACCATCCTCTCCAATGCCCGTATCATTCTCGAAGATCAGATCGTGTCGGGCACCGTGATCATCCGCGACGGCAAGATCGCCGAGATCTCCGAGGGAGTGTCCGCTGTCGGAGAGGATTTCGAGGGCGATTATCTGATGCCAGGCCTCGTGGAGCTGCATACCGACCATCTGGAGTCCCATTACTCGCCGCGGCCCGGCGTGCGCTGGAACAAGACGGCGGCCATCCAGGCGCACGATGCGCAGATCGTCACCTCGGGCATCACCACCGTGTTCGACTGCCTGCGCATGGGCTCCGACGAGGATGACGGCTTCGACCACGGCGAGATGCGCGACATGGCCGATGCCATCGAGGCGGCACAGAACGACGGCCGGCTGCGCGCCGACCATCTGATCCACCTGCGCTGCGAGGTGTCTTCGGAAAACGTTCTCGAGCATTTTGCTGATTTCCAGCAGGACAACGCCGTTCGCCTCGTGTCGCTGATGGATCACGCGCCGGGCCAGCGCCAGTTCCAGACGATGGACAAGTACATCTTCTACTACCAGAAGAAGCGTGGCCTGACCGACGAGGCTTTTGCGGTCTTCATTGCCAAGCGCCTCGAGGAGTCGGCCAAGTATTCGACGCCGCACCGCGAAGCCATAACCAAGATCTGCCACGAGCGCGGCATCACCATTGCCAGCCATGATGATGCGACGCTAGAGCACGTCGATGAAGCCGTTGCCTATGGTGTCCGCCTGGCGGAGTTTCCGACCAGCGTGGAGGCCGCCAAGGCCTCGCATGCTGCCGGCATGAGCGTACTGATGGGGGCCCCGAACATCGTCCGTGGCATGTCGCATTCCGGCAATATCGCTGCACGGGACCTGGCGGAACTCGGCGTGCTCGACGTGCTGTCGTCGGATTACGTGCCGTTCAGCCTGCTGCATGCTCCATTTATTCTTGCCGACGAAGTCGAGTCGATCTCGCTGCCGAAGGCGATTGCGATGGTGACGGCAACCCCAGCCCGCACCGTCAGCCTCGACGACCGGGGCCGCATCGCGGTCGGATTGCGCGCCGATCTGGTGCGCGTGCGCCGCGATACCGGCGTGCCTGTGACACGCGCGATTTGGCGCGAAGGACGAAGGGTCGCCTGATGGCCGGGCTTGAGGCCAATCCTGAGACCGGCAATGCCGAGCCGGCCACATCAGGCATGATGGTGGTGGTGGTCGGCCCAAGCGGCGCCGGCAAGGACACGCTGATCGGCCGCGCCGCAGAATATTTTGACGGACGGACGGATGTGCATTTTGCCAGGCGCGTCATTACGCGCGGCGAGGACGCGGGTGGCGAAGACCATGTCAGCGTCTCCGAGGGTGGGTTCGACGCGATGGAAAGGGCCGGCAGTTTTGCCATATCCTGGGATGCACATGGCCTGAAATACGGGATCCCGGCCGCCGTTCGCCAAGAACTGGCACAGGGCAACATCGTCATCGCCAACGGCTCGCGATCGGTACTCGATCGCTTCAAGGCGGCCTTCCCGAGACTGACGATCATCAACGTCACAGCCCGGCCTGAAGTGCTGGCCGAGCGCCTGGAGACGCGCGGACGTGAAACCCGTGCTGATATCCTGAAGCGCCTGGAGCGCGGCTCGCTGATCGTGCAAGGCGACTTCAATGTCGTCACCATCGATAACAGCGGCACGCTGGATGCCGCGACGCATGCGATGATCGATGCGCTCGAGGCGATACTCCGCGGCTGAGGGCGGGTCTGGTTCTACTAGTGGGCCTCGTCCCAGTTGTCGGCAGCGCGCGCATCGACTTTGAGCGGCACGCTCATCTCGACGGCCGGCATGGCGGCATTTTCCATGACGGAGACGATGACCGGCTGGGTCCGCTCGACATCGCCATCCTCTACTTCGAAAATCAATTCGTCATGGACCTGCAGCAGCATGCGGACGCGCTCGCCGAGCCCGGCTTCAGACAATGCCGGCTCGATCTGGATCATCGCTCGCCTGATAACGTCTGCGGCCGAACCCTGGATCGGTGCATTGATGGCGGCGCGTTCGTTGAAAGCCCGCATCGAAGGATTGGACGAGCGGATTTCCGGATAATGGATGCGGCGGCCGAAGATGGTCTCGACATAGCCCTTGTCCCGGGCATAGGCCTTGGTGGCCTCCATGTAGTCCTTGATGCCGGGGAAGCGCTCGAAGTAGCGCTTGATGTATTCACCGGCCTCGGAGCGCTCGATTGATAGCTGGTTGGCAAGGCCGAAAGCCGAGATGCCGTAGATGATGCCGAAGTTGATCGCCTTGGCGCGACGGCGCACGTCCGACGGCATGCCCTCGACCGGCACACCGAACATCTCCGAGGCCGTCATCGCATGGATGTCCACGCCGTCGGAAAACGCCTGGGTCAGCTGCGGAATATTGGCGACATGGGCCAACACGCGCAGCTCGATCTGGCTGTAATCGGCCGACAGCAGCTTGTGACCGGGTGTCGAAACGAAGGCCGTGCGGATCTTGCGGCCTTCAGCGGTGCGCACCGGAATATTTTGCAGGTTCGGCTCGGACGACGACAGCCGGCCGGTGGTGGTCGCGGCCAGCGAGTAGGATGTGTGGACGCGCTTGGTCAAGGGGTGGATGTAGCCTGGCAGTGCGTCGGTGTAGGTCGACTTCAGCTTGGTCAACTGGCGCCAGTCGACAATCTTGCGCGGCAACGGCAGACCCTCGGCGGCCAGATCCTCGAGCACGCTTGCCGAGGTGGACCACTGTCCGGTCTTAGTCTTGCCGCCCCCGGCAAGGCCCATCTTGCCGAATAAAATATCACCGAGTTGCTTGGGCGAGCCGATGTTGAAGCGCTCGCCGGCCAGTTCATAGATCTCGTCCTCGAAGGCTGCCGCTTTCTGGGCGAGTTCGCCGGAGAGCCGTGACAGGATCTGGCGATCGACAGTGATACCGCGCTCTTCCATGCGGGCCAGCACCGGCACGAGCGGCCGCTCCAGGCGCTCATAGACCGAGGTCAGTTTCTGCGCGGCGAGGCGCGGCTTCAGCACCATCCACAGCCGCAGCGTCACATCGGCATCCTCGGCGGCATAGGCCGTGGCCTTGTCGATGGCGACACGGTCGAAGGTGACGAGCGACTTGCCGCTGCCGGCGACATCCTTGAAGGCGATGGGCTTGTGCCCGAGCCAGCGCTCGGACAGCGTATCCATGCCATGGGTCGTGGCACCGGCATCGAGCACGTAGGACATCAGCATGGTGTCGTCGAACCCCCAGGTGATGATGCCGTAGCGCTTCATCAGCAGGTAGTCGTATTTGAGGTTCTGGGCCACCTTGAGGACGGACGGGTCCTCCAGCAGTCCCTTCAGCAGGGCCAGTGCATCGTCCATGGGTATCTGGTCCGGCGCCAGCTTGACGCCGTCGCTGAACAGATCCTCGCTGCCGGTCTTGTGGGCAAGCGGCACATAAGCGGCGTGGATGGTGAGGCCCGACGCATCGGCGGGATCGGCGTAGGCAAGCGAGAAACCGACCAGATCCGCCTGCATGACATCGATCGAGGTGGTCTCCGTGTCGAAGGCGACCAGGCCGGTCTCACGGCAGGCGGCAATCCAGTTTGAGAGCGTTGCAAGGTCGCGGACGGTGACATAGGCAGAGGCATCGAGTTTGGCGGCGGCGAAACTTTCGGCGCGGCTTCTGGCAAGATCGGTTGGCGTTGCACCCCGATGCGGCGCCTCGACTGCCAGCGGATCGGTCGGCGACGACTTGATCGCCTCTTCGGAGCGCTCTCCCTCGGTGACCGAGGCGAGCGTGTCCATGTCGGGGCCGTGAGCCTCGGCAACCAGCTCGACGGCGACGACCGCCGCCTCGATGCCAGCAGCATTCGCACCTGTTGCATCGGCGACGCGGCGGGTCAGCGAGGTGAATTCCATGGCCTTCAGGAAGGCGATGAGTTTCGGGCCATCCTGCGGCTCGAGTGTCAGGTCCTCGAGCGGTACGTCGAGCGGAACGTCGGTGCGCAACTTGACCAACTGGCGCGACAGCCGTGCGAGATCGGCATTGGCAATGATGCTTTCGCGGCGTTTCTGCTGCTTGATCTCGCCGGCCCGCGACAGCAGCGTTTCGAGATCTCCGAACTCTTCCAGAAGCTGGGCTGCGGTCTTCGGACCGATCCCGGGAATGCCCGGCACATTGTCAGTGGAATCACCGGTCAGCGCCTGCAGATCGATCATCTTCTCCGGCGCGACGCCCCATTTCTCGACGACATCGGGAACGCCGATCTGCTTGTCCTTCATCGCGTCGTACATATGCACGTTCGGCGTCACCAACTGCATCAGGTCCTTGTCGGACGAGATGATGGTGACATCGGCGCCGGTGGCTTCGGCCAGCCGCGCATAGGTGGCAATGATATCGTCGGCTTCGAAACCCTCGGTCTCGATGCACGGAAGATTGAAGGCGCGGGTCGCCTCGCGGATCAGACCGAACTGCGGCACCAGGTCCTCGGGCGGCGCCGAGCGGTTGGCCTTGTAAAGATGGTAGAGATCGTTGCGGAACGTCTTTGAGGAATAGTCGAATATGACGGCAAAATGGGTGGGTGTTACCCCGACATCGGTGTTGCGCGCGTCACGCAGCAACTTCCACAGCATGTTGCAAAATCCCGACACGGCATTCACCGGCAAACCATCGGATTTGCGGTTGAGCGGCGGAATGGCGTGGAAGGCGCGGAAAATGAAGCCCGAGCCATCGACGAGGAAGAGATGATCACCATTTTTCATGCCGGAATGGATAGCCTGCGGCATGCCCGAGGTCCAGACCGCGTTGCCTGCTTTTCGCTAAGGGATGCAGCGCCCGGCGTCACCGAAACGTTACCGATTTGTAACGGCCCCGACGAGACCGTTCCCTTGAAAAGCCGCATTTGGGTTAGCATTTCTCTCTCACCGGCGCTTAACAAACGTCGCGGGTCTGGTCGCCGGCATGTCCCCTGCCGCATCAGACTTGGACAAAGGCCTCCCCCCTCTCCGGGCCTTTGTCCCCATTTTTAGCCGCCATGGTTTCCCTCCAGGCCATGGCGGCTTTTTCCATTGAAGCAGAAGTTCTGCAACCCGCTCGGCTACGACCTATCGCTGGCGATTTACGCGTTGTTTCGGCTTGAAATTGCGCATAAGCACACGTCATGGGATACTGTCTAACAGACTCTGCAGCCTATCTGGCCGGCCAGCTTGCAAAGAGTTTCAATCGCTCCTTGCACCAACGGGCGGCAGGAATTGGCTTCTCTCCCGGACAGTTTCCGATCCTGGTCGAATTGTGGGCCGAGGATGGCCTGACGCAGAAGCAACTGCTGGAGCGCGTCGACATCGAACAGGCCACCATGGCAAACACGCTTTCGCGCATGGAGCGCGATCAACTGATCAAACGAAAGCCTCATCCTTCCGACAAGCGGGCTCAGCTCGTCTCCCTGACGGAAAAGGGATCTGCCATGCAGCAAGACGCGCTCGACGCAGCCATTGCTGCAGACGAGGATCTTTTCAAAGGTTTCAGGGTCTTCGAGCGTGAGTTGTTGCTGGCATATATTCGGCGCGTCCTCAACAATGCGAAGCGCCTCTAGCGGCGACCGCCGCTATTTCATATTCTGCCGACCGCGACGGGCGACTGCACAGCCGATTTCGGCTCGAAACACCCCCCGCTTTGGTCTATCGTCTTTCCAAATCGGAAGAAGGACCATCCATGACTGCCATATCCCCCATTCTCGACCGCGCCGACCAAAACCTGCCCACCAGCCTCGACAAGCTGTTCGAACTGCTGAGGATCAAGTCGATTTCCACCGATCCTGCATTCAAGCCGGAATGCCGCAAGGCGGCAGAGTGGCTGACGGCCTATCTGGTATCGATCGGCTTCGAAGCCTCGGTTCGCGATACTCCCGGCCATCCAATGGTCGTCGCGCACCACGCAGGCGCCAGTGCCGATGCGCCGCACCTGCTGTTCTACGGTCACTACGACGTGCAGCCAGTCGACCCGATCGAGCTCTGGGAGAACGACCCTTTCTCGCCAGCCATCAAGGAGATCGGCGATGGTCGCAAGGTCATCACCGGCCGTGGCACGTCGGACGACAAGGGCCAGCTGATGACTTTCGTCGAAGCCTGCCGGGCGTACAAGGACATCAACGGCGCACTCCCCTGCCGCATCACCATACTCTTCGAAGGCGAAGAGGAATCGGGCTCGCCATCGCTGAAACCTTTCCTCGAGGCCAATGCCGCCGAACTGACGGCAGACTATGCGCTCGTCTGTGATACCGGCATGTGGGATGCCGAAACGCCGGCAATTGCTGCCGGTCTCCGTGGATTGGTCGGCGATGAAATCGTCGTCACGGCCGCAGACCGCGATCTGCATTCCGGCATGTTCGGCGGACTTGCCGCAAATCCGATCCATATCCTCGCCGACATCGTCGCCGGTCTGCATGACGAAACCGGCAGGGTCACGCTTCCGGGCTTCTACGACGGCGTCAACGAGACGCCTGCCGATATCAAGGCAAGCTGGGAAAAGCTCGACGCCTCGGCGGAAAAGCTGCTCGGCGAAATCGGACTGTCGATCCCATCAGGCGAAAAGGGGCGCTCCGCTCTGGAACTGACCTGGGCGCGTCCGACAGCCGAGGTCAACGGCATCACAGGTGGTTATACGGGCGACGGCTTCAAGACCGTCATCGCCTCGAAGGCATCAGCCAAGATATCCTTCCGGCTAGTCGGCGACCAGAACCCGGCGGCCATCCGCGACAGCTTCCGCGCCTATGTAAAGTCGAAGATCCCGGCCGATTGCTCCGTCGAGTTTCACGGTCACGGCGGTTCTCCGGGCATCCAGCTCTCCTATGAATCGGCACTGCTCAACAAGGCTAAGGCAGCCCTCTCCGACGAGTGGCCGAAGCCTGCCGTCGTCATCGGCATGGGCGGCTCCATTCCCATCGTCGGCGATTTCCAGAAAATGCTCGGCATGGAATCGCTGCTGGTCGGGTTCGGCCTGAACGACGACCGTATTCATTCGCCGAACGAGAAGTATGAGCTCGCCTCCTATCACAAGGGCATACGCTCCTGGATCCGGATCCTCGACGCTCTCGCATCATAGCAATTGATGCCGGCAAGCAAGAGGCAGCCACTAAGCCGCTTGCTTGCCGGCGTCACGATCATCATAAATGACAGGACGGCCAAAATTCGATTCGACAAATAGGATCAAGTGGTATATCGATTGATTAAACGATTAACCATTTGTTGTGATGTCATTGGCTATCAACCGTTCCGGACCTAATCTCAGCCGCATCGCGGCATCGCTCGGTGTCTCCGTCGCCAGCGTCTCCAATGCTCTCTCTGGCAAAGGCCGGGTATCCGCCGAACTCGGCGACCGTATACGGGCGACCGCAGCGGCCCTCGGTTATGTGCCGAGCCAGGCAGGGCGGGCGTTGCGGACAGGCAGAAGCGCGGTGCTTGGCCTTGTCCTGCCCGACATCGCCAATCCGCTCTTCCCGCAAATCGCACAGGCTATGGAATACGCTGCCTCGGTTGCCGGCTACGGGATGCTGATCGCCGATTCGCGTGGCGATATCGGCCACCAGACCGACGCTATTAACCGTCTGCTGGAGCGCGGCGTGGATGGCATGATCATTGTCCCCCGGCGCGGCACTCGGATTGCGGACATCGGCTGTCCTGTAGCCGTCATCGATACGCCATCGACGCCGGGCAACACCGTCTCTGCCGATCACTGGCAGGGCGGCGTGCAGGTGGCGCAACATCTGTATGATCTCGGGCATCGCAAGATCATACTGCTCGGCAACAACCCCGCCTCCAATGTTCAGAACGACCGCATCGGCGGCCTGAAATCAGCGTTCGACGCGGGCGTCACCACCGGCGTCATGTGGATCGAAAAAATCGAGGCCGAGCATGGCGCAGGCTGCATGCTGGGACTTGCGGAAAAAGTCAGACAAGGGTTCACAGCCTTTGCTGCCATCTCGGATCTCGCTGCGCTGCGGGCCCTGACAGAATTGCAGCAGGCAGGCATACCCGTGCCGGATAGTGTCAGCGTTACCGGGTTCGACGACCTGATCTGGTCCTCGGTTGTTACCCCCGGCATAACGACGATGCGGATGGACATGCCGGCTATCGCCAAGATTGCCGTCGGCGCGCTCGTCGACGTCATCGAAATGGGCGCCCGCGAACAGTCTTTGGCAGAAGAGATCCCGCACGCCAGCCGCATCGTCACGGCGGCGGTTTCACGGGTACCGATGCGGCTTATAGCGCGTCAGTCCTCCGGTCCCCCCGGAGCGGCAATGCAGGAACCCGGTGGAGATCCCGTCCCATGAAATGGCTGCTGAGCACGTCCATCGCGGTTTGTTGCCTTGTTCCGCTGACTGCCGGCGCTGCGGACAAGACGCTGACGATCTCCGTCTATGCGTTTGCCCAGGACGACTACAAGAAGCTGGTCTACGATCCATTCGAAGCGAAATGCGGCTGCACGCTGGTCGTGGAGACCGGCAACAGCGTCGAGCGGCTGGCAAAAATGGAGGCGAACAAGGCCCATCCGGTGATAGACATGGCAGTCGTCTCGATGGCCGATGCGCTACAGGCGTCCCGCGCGGGCCTCACCGACAAGATCGATACGGCCAGGATTTCCAATTTCGACAAGCTTTACGACATCGCCAAGGACCCGAACGGCGACGGGATGAGTATCGGCTACACCTTCTACGCCACGTCCATCGCCTATCGCCCCGATAAAATGAAGATCTCATCCTGGGCCGATCTCCTGAAGCCCGAATATGTGGGTCATATCGCCTTCCCGAATGTGACGACTAACCAGGGACCGCCGGCGCTCTACATGCTGGGCGAAGCGATGGGCAAGAATACGCCGGATCTCAAAGCGCCGATTGCCGCGATCGGTGAAAACAAGGACGACATCGTCACCTTCTACGAAAAGTCCTCGCAACTGGTGCAACTGATGCAGCAGGAGGAAATCTGGGCAGCGCCGATCGGCCGCTTTTCCTGGGCCGGTTTCACCAAGCTCGATGTCCCCGTTGCCTGGGCCAACCCCAAGGAGGGCCAGACCGGTGGCATGAATGTCATGATCCTGACCAAAGGTTCGAAGAACCGGGATCTTGCGTTGCAGTTCATGGATTTCTGGCTTTCGACGGATGTGCAGACCGCTCTCGGCCAGAAGCTGGTCGACAGCCCTGCCAACAAGGAGGTCAAGCTGCCGTCGGACATCACCAACAACCTGACCTTTGGCGAAGACACCGCCAGGAGCCTCAAGCTCATCCCCTCCGCTCTGGCGCTCGACGAGCGAGAGGCCTGGGTGAAGGAATGGAACGAGACTGTTGGACAGTAAGCCGCCGGCGCGGAATATCCAAATTCAGCACCGCAGATATCATCTAGACGACGACGCCTGTGGGAAAGATCTGCATGTTCCAGAATAGAGGCGAGGCCTTGGCGCTGGCGCTCCCGGCAGCACTGTTTGCAGCAGTGGTTTTCCTGGTGCCGGTTATCCTGCTCTTGGCGGAGGGGTTTCATGCGTCTGATGGGGCCTTGTCGATCGGTGCCTATACGGCATTTTTCTCCGAGACGCTCAATCGTACCGTCTTCCTGCGCACGCTACGCCTGGGCCTTGAGGTCACAGTCGTTTCCGCGGTCATCGGTTACGCCGGCGCATTTGCCATCGTCAACCTGCCGCCGAAGAACAAGGGCCGCATGGTTGGCCTTGTCGTGCTGCCGTTGATGATTTCACCGGTTGCCCGCACCTATGCCTGGATCGTCATCCTCGGCCGTACAGGAATCGTCAACGAAGCGCTGATGGCGCTGCATGTGATAGACACCCCGTTCCGCATTCTCTTCAGCGAGACCGCAGTCTTTCTCGGTTTGCTGCAATTGTTCCTGCCCCTGATGATCCTGTCGCTGATCAGTGCGCTTGAAAACATGCCGAAAGACGCGATCGCCGCCGCGCGGGTGCTCGGTGCAAACTGGCTGCAGGTGTTCTGGAGGGTTATCCTGCCTCTCACCCGCGAAGGGCTGGTGATTGGCGGCACACTGGTTTTCACCGGTTCGCTGACGGCCTACATCACGCCTGCGATCCTTGGTGGCTCCAAGGTGCTGATGCTGGAAACGCTGCTCTACCAGCGGGTCACGGTTTCCAGCGATTTCATCTCGGCGAGCGTCATTGCCTTCATCCTCATCCTGATGAGCTTCGGCGCCAATCTGCTGCTGAAACGTGTCGCGACCGCAAGGAGCCGCATATGAGCCGCCGGCTGTTTTCACCGATCGCCCTGTTTTTGCTGCTGGTCTTCCTGATCGGGCCGTTCGTCATCATTGTCGCCGCCTCGCTTTCAGCCGGCGAGACACTGGCTTTTCCGCCTCAGGGACTGTCGCTGCGTTGGGTGGAAAAAGTCTTCACCGTCGACAGCTTTCGCGCCAGCTTTGCCATGTCCATGCTGCTTGCGGTCGGCGGCACCCTCTGTGCACTTATCCTGGGCGTGCCGGCCGCCTATGCGCTCTCCCGCTACAGGCTGCCATTTGCCGAGACCATCCGCACGGTCGTGTCCGCGCCCATCATCGTGCCCGGTATCATCGTCGGGCTCTCCATCCTGCGATATCTCGTCGTGCCCTTCGGCTTCAGCATTACCGCCGCGCTGTTTTGCGCCCATACGGCGCTGGTGCTGCCCTATGCCGTACGCGTTGTCTCGGCCAGCCTCGACAACCTGCGCTCTGACATCGAGGAGGCCGCAGTGCTGCTCGGCTCTTCGCGGACGGGCGCCTTCTTCCGCGTCGTGTTGCCGAATATACGCGGCGGCGTGCTGGCGGCGTTTATCCTCGGGTTCGTTACCAGCTTCAATCAGGTGCCGGTGTCGCTGTTTCTGTCGGGCCCCGGAATCCAGACCCTGCCGATCAACATGCTCGGCTACATGGAGACGACCTACGATCCGTCCGTGGCCGCCCTTTCGGCGTTGCTCGCCTTCCTGTCGATCGGCATCGTTTTTCTGGCCGAACGCTTTCTAGGATTTTCCCGCTATGTCTGACGCCTCCTATCTCACGCTCCAGAAGCTGACGCTTGCCTACGGCAGCACCGTTGCCGTCAGGGATCTCGACCTGATGATCGGTCGGGGGGAACTGGTGGCGCTGCTCGGCCCGTCCGGCTGCGGCAAGACGACGACAATGCGCGCTATCGCCGGACTGCTTACGCCTTCCTCAGGCAAGATCAGCCTGGACGGTGTCGACATCACCCGTGTTTCCGCCAATAAACGGGCGGTCGGCCTGGTCTTCCAGTCCTATGCCCTCTTCCCGCATCTTTCCGTCTACGAGAACGTCGCCTTCGGATTGCGCCTGAAGGGCCTGCGCGGCGGCGACCTCGATGCACGCGTCGGCGCTGGCCTGACGTCGGTGGGCCTTGGCGATTTTTCGCACCGCAAGCCCGGCGAACTCTCGGGCGGCCAGCAACAGCGCGTAGCGTTGGCGCGCTCGATGGTGATGGAGCCTAAAGTGCTGCTGCTCGACGAGCCGCTGTCCAATCTCGATGCACGTCTCAGGCTGGAAATGCGCACCGAACTGCAGCGGGTCCAGAAGGAAACCGGTGTGACGATGATTTTCGTCACCCATGACCAGATCGAGGCGCTGGCACTGGCCGACCGGATCGTGGTCATGCGGAATGGCGCAATCGAACAGATGGGCACGCCGGAGGACATCTATAATCGACCGGTCTCCGCCTTCGTTGCCGACTTTGTCGGCTTCGAGAACATCTTTCGCACCGAGAGCACCGGGATGAAAGCGGCAGGTGGCGCCGTCTCGCTGTCGCAACCCGTGCCATCGGGCGCCGCGGGGCTTGCATGGCGTCCGCGTGCGGTCACGCTCGGCGTCGGTCCGTTCCGAGGCATCGTCCGGGGCACGTCGTTTGCCGGCAACACACGCGAATACCTGCTCGATACGCCGCTCGGTCCCATCAAGGCCGAAGTCGGAGCGGCTCTAGCTGCGCATCCGATGGGCAGCGAACTCGCATTCGATCTGCCGGTCGATGCAGCAGCGGTGCTGGAAAGGTTCGGGTGAAACATGGGGGTCTGGATCGATACCGACATGGGCTTCGACGACATCGCCGCCATTCTGGTGATGGCGCATTCGGGGCTTGAGATCGACGGTGTCTCGCTTGTGATGGGGAATGCCCCGCTCGAACAGGTGAAAGCCAACGCAGCCAGTGCGGCCGCATTTTTCGGCTGGCGCTTTCCAATCCACAGCGGGCGGGCAATGCCGGTCCTATGCGAGTTGGAAACAGCCGAGGCGGTCCTTGGCTCACGCGGAATTCCCACGCTGGGAAGGACGCTGCCGGCAGCAGAGCCGCTGCCTCCCGGCAATGCCTTTGCCGCGCTTTGCCACTGGCTTGAGACCAACGAAGGTCCCTGCCGGATCCTGGCGCTCGGGCCTCTCAGCAATATCGCGGCGCTGGCGCTGGCGCGGCCCGATCTTGCGTCACGCGTGACAGAACTGGTCTGGATGGGCGGTGGCGTCACGTCTGGCAATCATACGGCATCGGCAGAATTCAACGCCTTTGCCGATCCGGAGGCGCTCGCTATCGTCCTTGCCCACGGCCTGCCGCTGCGCATGGTCGATCTTGATATCTGCCGCAAGGTTATCACCACCTCGGAGGACGTCGATGCTCTCCGCCTGGCATCCGGCGAAAGAGCCGCGTTGCTGGCCGATCTTCTGGGCGGATACGTGGCGATTGGAACCAGTCGCGGTCGTGCGGGCATGGCGCTTTACGATCCGACTGCCGCTGCCATCTTCGTTGCGCCCGACATCGCCGACTTTCAGCCTGCGCGCATCGATGTGGAGTTGCAGGGACGCCACACGCGGGGACGGACGGTCGTGGAAACGCGCGCCTCGCATGGCATTTTCAACGCGCACTATGCCGCCGGGATCGATGCAGCCAGGGCTCGCGTCATCGTCATGCGTGCCCTCGTCGACGAGGCCAGCCGATGACCGATACCGTCTCTCGAGATCCTTCGGATCTCAACGATCCGGCTCTCAGGGCGCGGGCCTGTTCCGCAGCACGGGGAGATACACCGTTTGATGTGATGATCACCGGCGGTCGACTCGTCAACATGGTCACAGGGCAAATCGACAACTGCGATATCGGACTGACGGGAGCCCTGATTGCCAGCGTGCATCCGGCCGGCAGCCGAACTGACGCCAGCGAAATCATCGATGCAGCCGGCGCATTCGTGTCGCCGGGGCTTATCGACACGCATATGCACATCGAAAGCTCGATGATAACGCCTGCGGCCTATGCGGAATGCGTCATACCGCGCGGCGTTACGACGATCGTCTGGGATCCACACGAGTTCGGCAATGTCCACGGGTTGCCCGCCGTGCGCTGGGCTGTGGAGGCCACGCGGTCCCTGCCTTTGCGAGTGATCACCCTTGCGCCTTCCAGCGTTCCCTCGGCACCGGGACTGGAACGGGCCGGCGCGGATTTCGATGCGGCTGTGATTGCCGAGATCCTGTCCTGGCCCGAGATCGGCGGCGTTGCCGAAGTGATGAATATGCGCGGGGTCATCGATGGCGATCCGCGCATGACCGGCATCGTCAACGCCGGCCTTGCTTCAGGCAAGATCGTAGCAGGCCACGCGCGGGGTCTGGAGGGAGCCGATCTCAACGCCTTTATGGCGGCTGGCGTGACATCGGACCATGAGTTGACCTCCGGCGCCGACTTTCTGGCAAAACTCTCGGCCGGACTGACCATCGAACTGCGCGGCTCGCATGATCACCTGCTGACGCAATTCGTGGACGAAATCAAAAAGCTCGGCCATATGCCGCAGACCATCACGCTGTGCACCGACGATGTCTTTCCCGACGAACTCTATCGGGATGGCGGTCTTGACGATGTCGTGCGGCGGCTGGTGCGCGATGGCCTGCGTCCAGAGTGGGCTTTGCGCGCAGCGACCCTGAATGCCGCTATGCGCTTGAACCGGCCTGACCTCGGACTGATTGCCGCCGGTCGGAGGGCCGACATCGTGCTGTTTGAAGATCTCGAGGAATTCCAGGCGAGGCTCGTGCTCGCCAACGGCAAGCGCGTTGCCTCCCATGGCAAAGCGCTGTTTACAGCGGCGAGGCTCGATCCGGAGCCATTGCGCCATTCCGTCAAGCTGGAACCGCTTTCCGAAGACGATTTTCGCGTGTCGGCCGACGGAGACAGGGTGCGCATCGCCACCATAGACCAGCCGCGATTTACGGCATGGGGCGAGATGGCTGCCGATGTTGCAGGCGGCTTCGTCGTTCCGCCGCCGGGAACGACCATGCTTGCAATCGCACATCGACATGGCCACGTCGATGGTAGGCCGCGCATCGGTTTTCTGACCGGCTGGGGTGAATGGCGAGGTGCTTTCTGTACGACTGTATCGCATGACAGCCACAACCTGACTGTGTTCGGTGGCAATGTGCGCGACATGACGCTGGCTGCGAACGCCGTGATCGCCGCCGGCGGCGGTATGGCGGCGGCCTCGAACGGCAGGCTCGACGCCATCTTGCCGCTACCGCTCTCCGGCCTTGTCAGCGAGGCTGGGCTGGAGGAGATCGCGGCGGGGTTTGGCGCCATACGCAAGGCCATGACGCGGGTTGTCGACTGGAAGCCGCCCTATCTGGTGTTCAAGGCGTGTTTCGGCGCGTCGCTCGCTTGCAACATCGGGCCGCACCAGACCGACCGTGGCATTGCCGACGTAACAACCGGCCGGCTGCTGGAAAGTCCGATTCTCTGAGAGCATTGTCGGCCTAACCTTTGCCATGCCTAAAGCGTGGCAAAGACATGGGCACTGCCGCGCACGGTCACCTCGACGGCGCTGCCAATGGTAGGAAGGCCTATCCCGGAGCATTTGACCATCAGTGTGGAGCCGCCGTTCTGTTCGGCGAGACGCAGCGTGACGATGCAGAGCGCGCCGCCGAACTCGATGTCGTCCACGGTTCCCCGGCATCCCGTTCCGTCCAGCGCGCCTTCGGCAAGGGAGAGATGAAGCTGCTCGGGGCGCAACATGATTTCGGATCGGCCACTTTGCGCTGGCGCGTCCGTTACGATCCGACCCAGCACGCAATCAGCAAAGCCCTCTCCGAGATCGGCAGGCAGAAGCAGTGCGTCCCCGAGAAACGTTGCCGTTTCCCGATCGACAGGCCGGAGGTAAAGGGACTGGGGCGGGCCTGCCTGGACCAGTTGTCCACAGCGCAACACGGCAACCTGATCGGCGAAGGACAAGGCCTCGGCCTGATCGTGGGTAACGAGAATTGCGGTAATACCGGCCGTCTGCAAAACTCTCGCCACGGCCTTGCGCATGTTTTCGCGCAGCCCGGTGTCGAGTGCCGAAAAGGGCTCGTCAAGAAGCATCAGCTTTGGCTTGCGGGCGAGCGCACGAGCCAGTGCGACACGCTGCTGCTGGCCGCCGGACAGCTGATGCGGGCGTCGATCGAGCATGGCATGATCGAGCTCGACCATATCCACGAGGTCGCGAATGATCTTGCTGCGGTCAGCGACGCCGCGCTCGATGCCGAAGCCGATGTTTTCGGCCACGCTCAGATGTGGAAAGAGGGCTCCGTCCTGGGAGACTATGCCGATGCCCCGACGATGCGCAGGCACGATGGAAGGTCCATCGGCCAGTGTCTCGCCCTGCAGAACGACGCGGCCATGATCCGGCTGTTCGAAGCCGGCGATGATACGCAGCAACGTCGTCTTGCCGGAGCCGGACGGGCCAACGATAGCGGTGCGGCTGCCAACTTCCACCTGCAGGTCGATGCTGTCGAGCGCCAGGACAGGGCCGTAGCGCTTGCTGATATCTTGGATTGTCAGGAAGGTCATTGCCCGGCCGTTCGCTTGGATTGCATGTGAAGAAGAAGGGTGAGCGGCAACGACAGCACGACCATCATCAGGGCATAGGGGGCGGCCGAGACATAGTCGATCTCGCTGGTCAACGACCAGAATTTTGTCGCCAGCGTCACGGTGCCGTTTGGTGACAGCATCAGCGTTGCCGTCAGCTCGTTGGTGATGCCGAGCGCGACGAGCGCGACGCTCGCCGCAGCGCCTGGGGCCGCAAGCCGCATGGTAATCTGGCGGACTGCCTGAGCTGGCGTGCGGCCAAGGGCCATGGCTGCGCGCTCCAATTCTACCGGCGCCTGGGCGATGCTGGCCCTGAGGCCGACCATGGCACGCGGCAGAAACAGCAGCACGTAGGCGACCAGCAGCGTTGCAAATGTCTGATAGAGCGGCAGGATCATTCGTACGGTGATCGAGACGAGCGCCAGCGCCACGACAACGCCCGGCAGCGAGCCCACATAATAGTGGCATGCTTCGAGCAGCCGTTGCAGTCTGCCCGGCGCACGCACGGAGAGCCAGGCCATCGGCGCTGCAGCGACCGTTGCCAGGATGCCGCCGGCGATTGCCAGCACCATTGTCTGCGCGAAGGCCGATCCGAGCATATCCATCCGCCAGATATCGGCGCCGCCGATCACCAGCCAGCGCGCGAGCGTCACGAAGGGCACGCCCAGAGCCAGCCCTGCCGTGATAACCGGCAACAGGATGCAGAGCGGCGCGAGGCGGCCGAGACGGCGGCGATCTGCCGGACGGGCAGCACCGGAGCCGACACGGGCGTATCGTTCATTGCCGCGGATCAGCGCATCCAGGCCAAGCATCAGCAGGCAGCACAGCACCAGCACGCCGCCGAGCATATTGGCGGCCGGGCTGTTGTAGGCAGACTGGAACTGATCGACGATGGCGGTCGCGAACGTATCGAAGCGGATCATGATGAACAGGCCGTATTCGGCCAGGAGATGGAGACCGATCAACAACGAACCGCCGCAAATCGCCAGTCGCAACTGCGGCAGTACGGCGCGGAAAAAGACGCTCCAGGGCCCCAGCCCGAGAGAGGCGGCCGCATCCTCGATGGCCGGATCGAGACGGCGCAAGGCGGCTGCGACCGGGAGGTAGAGAAAGGGATAGTAGGCGAGAACCGAAACGAGCACGCCGCTCAACAGGCCGCGCATGCCCGGAACCAGGCTGACCCAAGCGTAGCTGTGAACGAAGGCAGGAACTGCGAGCGGCGCCGCCGAGAGCCACGACCATATCCGCGCGCCGAAAATGTCGGTGCGTTCGGTAAGCCAGGCGAGCGTAACCGCAAGGATGATGCAGAGCGGCAGCGTGCAGACTTCGAGCAGCACAGTGTTGATCAGCAGTTCACCGACGCGATTTCGAAAGACCAGCGCGATCACCTGCTGCCAGCCGGTCTGGATAGTAATCCAGACTATGAAGCCAAGCGGCAGGAGGCTTAGCAACGACACGAGGGCAGCAACAACGAAAACCGGCATGTTCGGCAAGCGGCCGCGAGACGCTGCCGGCCGTGTCAGGCGCAGGGCATCGGCCGGAGAGCCGGGTGCGGCTTGGCTATTCTTTTGCAGCATGACGGCTGCCCTCATTTCTGAACACAGCACCGCGATCGCCCGTAGGCGATCGCCGATGACAATGCGTGGCGCTGTTGCCAAGGCCCTAGCAGGGCAGGCAAGCCTTACGCAAGAGGTATCAGATGAGTCCGGCGGCCGTCATCAGATCGGTCACCTTCTTGCTGTTCAGCTTTGACGGCTCGATCTTCGGGGCCTGCAACTCGGCAAGCGGCACCAGCTTGGGATTGGACTGCGCACCGTTACCAACGGCATACTCAAAGGAGTTGCCATCGCGCAGCACGGTCTGGCCACCCTTGCCAGTGATCCACTTGATGAAGGCCTGCGCCTCTTTCTGATGCTGGCTGGAGGCAAGCACAGCGCCGCCGGAAATGCTGACGAACGCGCCCGGATCCTGGTTCTTGAAGTAATGCAGGGCGACATTCTTGCTGTTTTCGCCGGTCTTTGCCTGATCGCCGAACCAGTAATAGTGATAGATCAGCGCGCCTTCGATCTCGCCAGCATTGACGGCTTTCATCGCAACGCTGTTACCCTTGTAGCTCGTTGCATTCTCTTTCAGCGCCTTCAGCCATTTGGCGGTCTCCGCCTCGCCCTTCAATTCCAGAAAGGCGCTGACGATTGCCTGGAAATCCGCGCCGCCCGGCGAGGCGCCCCAGCGTCCCTTCCACTTCGGATCGGCAAGATCCATCATGGATTTCGGCAGATCGGCTTCCTTCAGCTTCGTCTTGTCATAGGCAAAGACGGTGGTCCGGGCGGCAACGCCCGTCCATTTGCCGTCTGCCGCCTTGAAGGTCTCAGGAAGCTGGGCCAGCGTATCCGCGTCGATCGGCGCGAAAAGACCAGCGGCGTCGACCAGGACCATCGCCGGGGAGTTTTCGGTCAGGAACACGTCGGCGGGCGATGCCGCGCCTTCCTCGATGATCTGATTGGCGAACTGCATGTCGCTGCCATTGCGGACCGTCACCTTGATGCCGGTGTCCTTGGTGAACCCTTCGGCCCATGCCTGGGTCAGCGTCTCATGCTGGGCATTGTAGACGACGATGCCATCATCCTGCGCGTGCGCCAGGGAAACAGCCAACGGGCCTGCTGCGGTAGCGCAGACAAGCGTCAGGCCGGCAAAAAATGAGCGGGAAAACTTCATGGCATCCTCGATTTTGGTGGGCGGACAGATTTCTTCCCCAGCCTATATTTAACATGAGTAGGCATTTCAAGTTTAGACAATGGGGGCAGGGTCACAAAATATTGAAAATGGCATCCGAACGCTGCTTTCGGCCCCGATCTTGAGATCTTCCGGACTTGCAGCCTTCTTCCTTGCCTAAATCCGATTGCACTCAAATCAGTTGAATGCTATCGATAAGCATGGAAACTAATTTGAAGAGTTTATGGGCCGAGTTCGCCCCGCTTCTGCTCGTCTCCGGCCGCGGCTGGCGTCGGGCTCTCAACATCATGTTGGTGGAACACAATCTGTCGGACGCGACTGCCGCACCGCTGATCACCCTTCTTCGACTGGGCGACCGCATTCCCCAGGGCGTACTGGCCGACAGGGTTGGAATAGAAGGCCCTACGCTGGTGCGTGTGCTCGACGGACTGGAAAGCGACGGCCTCATCTGCCGCGTGCCCGACGATACGGATCGTCGCATCAAGCTGGTGGAACTGACTCCGGCCGGAAAAATCGTCGCCGAACGCTGTGAGAAATGCGCCGCAAAGCTGCGTGAAACGATGCTCGGCGACATTCCACCAGAGCAGATGCTGGCGGCGCTCGACGTCCTCAGGATCATTTCCACAAAGGCTTCGTCCTTTACCGGAGCATCCGACGATGACCAGTAATGCAAGCCGTTTTCCGGAGCTGGGCGACGTCGTCTTTTCGCTGAAGACCTTTATCGCAGCGATGCTGGCGCTGGCGATTGCCCTCTGTTTCGACCTTCAGAATCCCTACTGGGCTGTTGGCACTGTCTATATCGTTTCGCATCCCCTGTCGGGTGCGAGCACGTCGAAGGCCGTCTATCGCTTGCTCGGTACGGCGATAGGCGGGACCATGACCGTCATTCTGCTTCCCAATCTGGTCAACTCACCCGAAGTCCTGACGCTCGCCATCTCGCTGTGGATGGGGCTCTGTCTTGCCGTGGCGCTGCTCGACCGGACACCGCGCAGCTATGTCTTCATGCTTGCCGGCTATACGACGGCGCTGACGGCATTTCCGATCGTTGCAACGCCGGAGATTGCCTTCACCTATGCGGCGGCCCGGGTCATCGAGATTGCAGTGGCTATTGTCTGCGCGGCGGTTGTCAGCCGCGTGCTTTTGCCCTGCCACGCCGGCCCGGTCCTTGCCACGCGCATCGATGCCTGGCTGAAGGACGGCGCAGCCCTTGCCCTAGGAACACTCCGTGGCCGCTATGACGATCCCGCCAACGCAGCGCTGGTCGGACGCCTTTCAGCCGATGCCGTCGATCTGCATGCGTTCACGACCCATGTTTCCTACGACACCTCCAGCCATCGCGACATGGTGGACTCCGCCCGCGCGCTGCAGCGCCGCATGATCGTGCTGCTCCCCGTGACCTCCGGTCTTGCAGACGTGCTCGCTACCCTGTCGCGTGTCACGACATATACGCCGGCCATGACCCGGCTGATCGATGCTGCGTCCGACTGGCTCGAAAGCGGCCAGCCACTCTCTCGCGACCAGCGGCAGACTTTTCTAACGCTGATGGAAGAGGCGGAAAACGACACCGGCGACAGGCCGCCCTGGGCGCAATTGCTGGTCCAGAATATCGTCGCGCGCATGCGGGATCTCATCCAGATCTGGAGCGACTGCATCGACCTCAAATCGGATATCACCTCGGGATCGCGGCACGCCCTGCGATGGAACCGATTCGGTTCGTCGCTCGACACGCAGCCGATGCACAAGGACTACGGCATGGCGATCTATTCGGCACTCGTGGCGATGCTTTCGACCTGCATTGCGACCGCCGCCTGGATTCTCACAGGCTGGCCGCAGGGAAGTGCTGCGGCAATGATGGCCGGCGTCGTCTGCTGCCTGTTTGCCGCCATGGACGATCCGACACCGGCAATCCGGGGCTTCATCACGGCGAGCCTTGCCGCCGTCGTGGCAGCCTTCGTCCTCGAGTTCGGCATATTCCCGATGGTCTACAGCTACTGGGCGCTCTCGGCCGCGCTCGGTCTCTTCCTCATTCCTGCAGGTATCCTGATGGCGAAGCCGAAGACCATGCTGCTCGGCCTCGGCTTCGGCGTCAACCTGCCGAACATGCTGTCACTGCAGGGACGACTGAGCCTCGACCTGCAGACATTTCTCAACTCGAACACGGCTTTGATTATCGGCCTCGTCATTGCCTGCTGCACGACCGCGCTTGTGCGCAGCGTCGGGGCGGAATGGAGCGCCCGCCGCCTTCTCCACGCAGGCTGGGCGGACATAGCCGCTGCGACACGGCGGCAAAACGACCGCGATGTTGCCGGGCTCCTGCATCGGATGGTCGATCGCCTCGGGCTTGCAGCGCCACGGCTTGCTTCCTTGCCGGCAAGCGCAGCATTGACGCCGAACGATGTCCTGAAGGATTTGCGCAACGGCCTGAATACCGTCGACCTGCAGCGGCTCAAGCCTTCGCTGTCGGAAACGGACAGCGCGGCCGTGGATGCTGTCCTCGTCTCGGTGGCAAACCACTACCGGGCAAAGCGAGACGCGGCAGGCGATGCATCCGGCAACCTGCTGGCAACGCTCGATCGCTCGCTCGCCATCCTCGGAGCAGACGCGATATCGACCGAAGCCGCCGGCGCCCGGCGTGCCATGACCGGACTGCGCTACAATCTTTTCCCCGACGCACCGATCTTCGCTGCCAATGAAAACCGCGCAGCCCCGGACGTCACCAACACGGAGAAAGCGGCATGAGACCGGAGGTCGACATCTACGGGGTTTATATCCCGACGCTGGGCGCGATGGCCGTCATCGTCTTCTTTATCAACGCAATCCTTAGGCGCGCGCTGGCAGCAACCGGCTTCTATCGCCTCGTCTGGCATCGGCCGCTGTTCGATACTGCCCTCTATTTCTGCCTGCTCGGCGCCCTCGTGCTGACAATCAATCGGATACCCCTATGAAGTTCCTGGCATTTTCAGGTCGTTTCCTGCTCACGGCCGTTGTCGTCGTTCTGGCTGGCGTCCTTGGGTGGCACCTCTGGGATTATTACATGAACGCGCCCTGGACGCGGGATGGCAAGGTGCGCGCAGACGTTGTGCGGGTGGCCGCCGATGTCTCCGGCTTCGTGACCGAGGTCGACGTCAAGGACAACCAGAGCATCAAGAAGGGCGATGTCATCTTCCGCATCGACCAGGCGCGCTTTTCCCTCGCCCTGCGGCAGGCCGACGCGCAAATTACCAGTGCCCAGGCGGCGCTCGGCATGGCCAAGAGCGACCTCGAACTCTACCAGCGCCTCGGTGACGGGTCGGTAACGCGCCAGAAGATCCAGCAGACGCAGGCCACAGTCGCACAGGATCAGGCGGCGCTGGAGGAAGCGGTGGTCAGCCGCGACACCGCGCAACTGAATATCGACCGCTCGACCGTGCGGGCACCGGTCAACGGGATTCTCAGCAACTTCTCGCTCCAGCCTGGCAACTATGTGACCGCCGGGAGTGCCGTCACAGCGCTGATCGACGCGGATTCCTACTACATCGACGGCTATTTCGAGGAAAACAAACTGGATCGGATCAAGGTCGGCGATGGCGCCGTCGTCCATCTGATGGGAACTAAGGACGCCCTGAAGGGCCGCGTTGTCGGCATCGCAGGAGGGATCGAGGACCGGGAGCGCTCGGAAACGAGCAGCCTGCTTGCCAACGTCACGCCGACTTTCACCTGGGTTCGCCTCGCCCAGCGCGTGCCGGTGCGCGTCGCCCTCTCCGACGTGCCTGCAGGCACCGCGCTGGTGGCGGGACGGACTGCCAGCGTGACGATCACACCGTAACCGGTGACCGATATAGAAAGGCCGCAGCATCGTAACGCTGCGGCCCTCGTAATGCACTCACCTGCGATCAGGTATCCAGCGTTTCCAGACGGCGGCTGAACGCCAGGGCAGCAAGCGTGCAGAGCGCGCCGGACAGCAGGTAGTAGCCGGCAAACGCGATGCCGAACTGACTGGAGAGGCTGAGCGCCACAAACGGCGCAAAACCGGCGCCGATCAGCCAGGAGAGGTCCGAAGTGATTGCAGCGCCCGTGTAGCGGTAGGTTTGGCCAAAGCGCGAGGCGAGAGCACCGGCCGCCTGGCCGAAGGACAAGCCGAGCAATGAGTAGCCGATGATGACGAAGGTGTATCGGCCGGTCTGGCCACCATCGAGCAGGTGCGGGGCGATAAAGCTGAAGATCGCGATCAGAACTGCGCAGACGGCCAGTTGTCCGCGACGACCGATGCGATCGGCAATCAGCCCGGAACAGACGATGCCGACAATGGCAAAGATCGCTCCGACGAACTCGACCATCAGGAAGGAAGCCGGAGCCTGCTCACTGTAAAGCGTCACCCAGCCGAGCGGGAAGACCGTCATCAGGTGGAACAGCGCGAAACTTGCGAGCGGTGCAAAAGCACCGATGACGACATCGCGTCCATGGACACTCAGCATGTCAGCAACCTTGGTTGCTTCCAGCTCGTGCCGCTCCAGCAGCGAACCGAACTCCGGAGTAGCCACCAGCCGCAACCGGGCAAACAGCGCCACGACATTGACGGCGAAAGCGCAGAAGAACGGATAGCGCCAGCCCCAGGACAGGAAATCCTCGGTCGACAGGCTGAAGACGAAATAGGCAAACAACGCGCTGGCAATCATGAAGCCGATGGGCGCACCAAGCTGGGGGATCATCGCATACCAGCCACGGCGATTTGTTGGCGCATTCAGCGCAAGCAGCGATGCCAGGCCGTCCCAGGCTCCTCCCAGTGCCAGGCCCTGGCCTATGCGAAATGCGGCCAGCAGCCAGATCGCCGCAACGCCGATCTCGTCATAACCGGACAGGAAGCTGATGGAGACAGTCGATCCTCCGAGCAGGAAAAGCGCGATCGTCAGCTTCACGCCGCGCCCGTAGGTCCGATCGACCGCCATGAAGATGACCGAGCCGATTGGTCGGGCAATGAAGGCCAGCGAGAAAATGAGGAACGAATAAAGCGTGCCTTGCAGGGCATCGGCGAACGGAAAGAAAAGCTTCGGAAAGACCAGCACCGAGGCGATGCCGTAGATGAAGAAATCGAAGAATTCGGACGTGCGACCAATGATCACTCCGATGGCGATATTGCCGGCCGCAACCGGTCTGTCCGAGTGTATCTTGCGGGCATCCCGCTCCAGTCCAGACGATGTCGGTTCTGCGCTCACATGCGTAAAATTAGCCATAGTGAAACCTCCCTGCCCCTGGGCGCGCTCCTCCACGAACTCGCCCCGAAAACGATGTTCGACCTAACTCTACCCGTTATCAAGTCGGAAACTGCTAATCGGATCATCGAGACATTAAAATCGCAGGATTTGCAGCATTTCCCAGATCCAGAGTCTTTGTTTCGACCAACCGATGGAGATTTGTCACGGGTGGGATATATTCACTTCCGAGAAACGCCTTTGGCACGATAAATCTGTCTGGATTTCTCGACCTTTTGCCGGTAGGTGCAATACCGACGTTGCCGCGACGCAGTAAGCTTGCTGCGCTGCGACGAAACACCTCATATCGTTCATGACCTCCGTCAATTAAGTCACGGCAGTGTCGAAACAAAAAGAGCTTGCGACGTGCACAGAGCATCGAAAATCTTCAGCCGTTTATCCGCCCTTTCCATGCTGGTCCTGCTAGCGGGCTGTAACATGGTGGTCATGGCGCCATCCGGCGACATCGCCGTTCAGCAGCGCGACCTCATCGTGATTTCCACGGTGCTGATGCTCCTCATCATCATCCCGGTGATCTTTCTTATCTTCTTTTTCGGCTGGAAATACCGTCAGTCGAACACGGATGCCAAGTATGATCCCGATTGGCATCATTCGACACGTCTCGAGGTCATGATCTGGTCGGCTCCGCTGGTGATCATCATCGCGCTTGGCGCCGTCACGTGGATCAGCACCCACAAGCTCGACCCTTACAGGCCGCTCGACCGCATCGACAGCGCGACGCCGCTCGCAAAAGACGTGAAGCCTATGACCGTCGAGGTCGTGGCGCTCGATTGGAAATGGCTGTTCTTCTACCCCGACCTCGGCATTGCGACGGTCAACGAACTCGCAGCTCCGGTCAACACGCCGATCAACTTCAAGATCACGTCCGGCACCGTCATGAATTCGTTCTACATCCCGGCACTGGCTGGCCAGATCTACGCCATGGCGGGCATGGAAACGAAGCTGCATGCCGTGATCAACAAGCCGGGTGAGTTCGAGGGCATCTCTGCTAACTACAGCGGCGCCGGCTTCTCGAACATGCGCTTCAAATTCCACGGCCTCGACCAGGCAGCTTTCGATCAGTGGGTCCAGAAGGCCAAGAGCCAAGGTAAGGTGCTGGATACGACCAGCTACGCCGAGCTTGCCAAGCCGAGCATCAAGGACCCGGTTCAGTACTTTTCCTCTGTTGGCGACGGTCTCTACAATTCCATCCTCAACATGTGCGCTACCCCCGGCAAGATGTGCATGAACGAGATGATGCACATCGACGCCAGCGGTGGTGCGGGCAAGGAAAGCCAGGAAAACCGCGAAAAACTGATTCACGACAATCGCGATGCCGCAAATGACGTCGCGCCGGCCACTATGGACCACGGCGACACATCGATGCCGGGCATGGATATGGGCAACGGTTCCGCCGCCCCTGCCACGCCGAGCAAATGATCTCCGTGACTGCGTATTCAGAACAAGACATTCATAAGGACAGAGGCAATCCATGTTCTCAAACCCGGACCTCTTGAAGTTCATCTTCGGTCGACTGACCCTCGACTCGATCCCCTATCACGAACCGATCCTGATCGTGACGTTCATCGTCGTGGCAATCGGCGGCGCCACGGTCCTCGGCTTGCTGACCTATTTCAAGCTTTGGGGCTATCTGTGGAACGAATGGTTCACAAGCATCGACCACAAGAAGATCGGCATCATGTACATGGTGCTTGCGATCATCATGCTGTTGCGCGGCTTCTCCGATGCCCTTCTGATGCGCATGCAGCAGGCAATGGCGTTCAACGGATCCGAAGGCTACCTGCCACCGCATCACTACGACCAGATCTTTACGGCGCACGGCGTGATCATGATCTTCTTTGTGGCGATGCCGCTCGTCACCGGTCTGATGAACTTTGCGGTTCCGCTCCAGATCGGCGCGCGCGACGTGTCCTTCCCGTTCCTGAACAACTTCAGCTTCTGGATGACAACGGCCGGCTCGATGCTGATCATGATCTCGTTGTTCATCGGCGAATTCGCTCGCACCGGCTGGCTGGCATACCCGCCGCTGTCGGAAAGCGCCTATAGTCCCGATGTGGGTGTCGATTACTATATCTGGGGCCTGCAGATCGCGGGTATCGGAACTCTTTTGTCGGGCGTCAACCTGATCGCCACCATCGTCAAGATGCGTGCGCCAGGCATGACCATGATGAAGATGCCTATCTTCACCTGGACGGCGCTCTGCACCAACGTCCTGATCGTCGCCGCCTTCCCGGTATTGACCGCCGTTCTCGCCTTGCTGTCGCTCGACCGCTATGCCGGAACGAACTTCTTTACCAACGACCTCGGCGGCAACCCGATGATGTATGTCAACCTCATCTGGATCTGGGGCCACCCGGAAGTGTACATTCTCATCCTGCCAGCATTCGGCGTGTTTTCGGAAGTTGTCGCGACATTCTGCAGCAAGCGCCTGTTTGGCTATGCGTCGATGGTCTACGCCACCGTCGTCATCACCATCCTTTCCTACCTCGTCTGGCTGCATCACTTCTTCACGATGGGTTCCGGCGCCAGCGTCAACTCGTTCTTCGGCATCACCACGATGATCATCTCGATCCCGACAGGGGCGAAGATCTTCAACTGGCTCTTCACCATGTATCGTGGTCGCATCCGCTTCGAGGTTCCGATGCTGTGGGCCATGGGCTTCATGGTGACCTTCGTCATCGGCGGAATGACGGGCGTCATGCTCGCAATTCCTCCGGCCGACTTCGTGCTGCACAACTCGTTGTTCCTTATCGCCCATTTCCATAACGTCATCATCGGCGGCGTCGTGTTCGGCGCGTTCGCAGGCATCAACTACTGGTTCCCGAAGGCTTTCGGCTTCAAGCTCGATCCGTTCTGGGGCAAGATGTCTTTCTGGTTCTGGCTGGTCGGCTTTTACTTCGCCTTCATGCCGCTCTACATTCTCGGCCTGATGGGCGTCACCCGCCGCCTCAGCCAGTTCGAGGACCCGTCGCTGCAGATCTACTTCGTCACCGCAGCTTTCGGTGCCGGCCTGATTGCCATCGGCATTGCCTCGTTCCTGATCCAGATCTTCGTCAGCATCAAGAACCGGGAAGCGCTTGCGGATTTCACCGGCGACCCCTGGGGCGGCCGTACGCTCGAATGGTCGACTTCGTCGCCACCCCCGAGCTACAACTTCGCCCTCACCCCGATCGTCTACGATCACGACTCGTGGTGGGACATGAAGGCACGCGGCCATGTTCGTCCGACGGAAGGCTTCCTGCCGATCCACATGCCGAAAAGCACGAGCGCCGGCATTATCCTCGGTATTCTCAGCATCGTCTTCGGTTTCGGCATGGTGTGGCATATCTGGTGGATGGCAGCGCTCGGCTTTGTCGCAATGCTGGTCGTCACCATCGCCCACACCTTCAACTACAAGCGTGACTTCTACATTCCGGTCGAAGAAGTGATCAGAACCGAAAACGCGCGGACCAAGCTGCTTGCAGAACGGGTATAAGACAATGACAGCAATGCATGCAGACGCCGCCGCAGATGGCAAAACGCCTGCCTTCTACCTGAAGGAAGAGCACCACCCAGAAGAGAGCACGATGCTCGGCTTCTGGATCTACATCATGAGCGACTGCCTGATCTTCGCAGTGCTCTTCGCAACCTATGCCGTGCTCGGCCGCTCCTATGCGGCCGGCCCTTCGCCAGCCGACCTGTTCGAGCTGTCGACCGTGGCGATCAATACCACGATGCTGCTGCTCTCCTCGATCACCTATGGCTTTGCCATGCTGAGCATGGAGAAGAACAACACCAGGTCGACACTGCTCTGGCTGGGGATTACCGGCCTGTTCGGGATCGCCTTCGTCGGGCTCGAGCTGAACGAATTCTATCACTTGATCCTCGAGGGCGCCGGCCCGCAGCGAAGCGCGTTCCTGTCGGCGTTCTTCACCCTTGTCGGCACGCACGGACTTCACGTCACCTGCGGTATCATCTGGCTGGTTACCCTGATGGTTCAAGTCGGCAAGCATGGCCTAATTCACGAGAACAAGCGCCGCCTGATGTGCCTCAGCATGTTCTGGCACTTCCTCGACGTCGTCTGGATCGGCGTTTTCTCCTTCGTCTATCTCATGGGGGTTCTCGGATGAGCTCGAACACACACACTCCACACACTGCAGACAGCGATCACGGACATGCCGCCCATGGGCACGATGGCCACGGGCACGGCGGGACCGAAGCCGCACACGGTACGTTCAAGAGCTACATGACCGGGTTTATCCTGTCGGTAATCCTGACCGTGATCCCCTTCTGGCTGGTGATGGCAAAGGTCATCGAAAGCCCGGTAACGACAGCCGGCATCGTCATGGCGCTCGGCGCCGTACAGATCGTCGTCCACATGGTCTATTTCCTGCACATGAACACCAAGTCTGAAGGCGGCTGGAACGCACTGGCGCTGACCTTCACCGTGGTGATCGTCGTGATCGCGCTCAGCGGTTCGCTCTGGGTCATGCACAACCTCAACGTCAACATGATGCCAATGTCCCCGGATATGATGCGCAACATGCCGTAAAGAACTACCGGGCGGTCTACGATCGCCCGGCTTTTCCGGCTTGAGCACCTGCTCGCCGGTTTCGCGCCTCCGACGGAGCCTCGCGCCATGACACCCGTTTCCGCCCCCCCTTCGACGTCCCACCGGTCAAGATTTGCCTTGGTAATGTGGGTGATCTGCCTGCTGTTGCTGACCGCAGTCTTCATCGGCCTTGGAACCTGGCAGGTCGAACGGCTGCATTGGAAGCTGGACCTGATCGCCCGCGTCGATGCGCGGGTGCATGCCCCGCCGCAGCCCGCACCCGGCCCTTCGACATGGTCTTCGATAAATACCAATGACGACGAATATCGCCATGTACGCATCGCCGGCACCTTATTGAACGACAAGGAGACCCAGGTCTACGCAGTGACGAACCTCGGTCCCGGTTTCTGGGTGCTGACGCCAATGAAATCCGCGGACGGAACGATAACTTGGATCAATCGTGGCTTCGTTCCGACGGACAAGCGCAATCCTAAGACGAGGCCGGAAGGCGAAATCTCGACACCCACCACCATCACCGGCCTTCTGCGCATCGACGAACCAAATGGCACATTGCTGCGGTCAAACGTGCCGCAGGACGAGCGTTGGTATTCCCGCGACGTCGCGGCGATGGGCGCTGCCCGGGGCCTTACGGACGTTGCGCCCTATTTCATCGATGCGGATTCACAGCCCAATCCGGGCGGATTACCCGTCGGCGGGCTGACACAGATCGTTTTCCCGAACAGCCATCTGGTCTATGCATTTACTTGGTTCGGGATGGCGATCATGTCATTCGGCATGACCGGCTATCTTGTTTTCCTCGAACGCAAACGCACGACGTCCTGAAAAAGGGACTGCCATCCCGCGACGGCAGTCCCTCATTTAGCGGTGCGGTTTACCAGCGGGGTGGTGGGGGACGGCCCCAATCTCCATCACCGCCGCCATACTCATCCCAATGATGGTGATGATGCGGAGGCCAGCGGTCGCGGTCCCAGAACGGCGGCGGACCGCGACGCCACTCGTTGGGCCGGCATTCGCCATTCCATGATTCGTGCCATCCTCGACCGCAGGCGTAATCGACTTGCACGATCGACGCGTTGTCTGCGCTGAACGTTGAAGGACCAACCGGCATTGCCTGGGCTGCGGAGACGGCGAGACCCGTCCAAACTACTGCAGAAGCTATCAAGGAGTATCGCATATCTGATGACCTTTCGTTCGAACCATCCCCGGTAAAATTGCGCTTCTGCGCCTTAACCGGGACTGAATTGAACGAGAGCTTTCGGTTCATCAAACACGAGCGACCGACAGGCGCCGCCCTATAGTCAGACGCTCTTCGGAGCTGCCTTCTTCACCTTTTCGACAGGCTCCAGCTTTGCGTCTTCGGCTTCCTTCAACAAGCGCTGCTCCTTGAGACGCGCAGTTTTGCGCAGGCGCGCGGCGGACTCTTCATGGGCAATGGTGCGAAAGGGAGGCGCATCGGCAGCGCTCTTGTCGCGCTTACCGGTCTTGTCCGTCTTGAAGAATGAGTCTTTTGCAGTTTTCGGCATGCCGCGTGTCCTTCGTTGATGTGAGTTGGAGCGGCGGGCGAATAAGCTTCGTCATCACCCAATGGAGCAATGACGCCGTATTCGTCTGTCATAGAAAGAAGGCTAACCGATCGAGGCAAGCCGGCGATGGTCGGGACAAAGGCTCCGTTCGGAAGCCGTTGTTGAAACGTTGAAAACATTGACGGCGGTCCGCTGAACCAATGTCTTCCACCCATCTCTATGACATCATAGATAGGCCATTGGCCCTGCCATGGCAAGGCAGGGTGCGGTGTGCAAACCTGCCTGAGGCTACCCTCAGACGGTAGGACGACGGTATCCCGTCGGCTGCTCGTAGAGCCAGCCAATCCGCTCGACGGCGTCGGCGAAGTTCTCGCGGGCAACCGTCATCGTGTGACCGTTGGCGTGGATGATCGTCTCGGCATCCTCCATGATTGCGACGTGCCCTTTCCAGAACACAAGATCGCCGCGGCGAAGATCGCCCCGCTCGATCGGTTCGCCGAGGCCTGCTGCCTGCATGTCGGCATCGCGGGGCGCAGCTTTGCCAACCATGGCCATCGCCAACTGGACCAGCCCGGAGCAATCGATGCCCAGCCCGGAGCGACCGCCCCAAAGATAGGGCGTCTCGATAAAGCGGCCCGCGACGGTAACGTAGTCGCTTTCTACCGCTTCGCCGATCAGCCGCACATGCTTGGCATAGAGCGCAGTACCGTCATCCAGAACAACGTATCGATTTCCCCGGACTTCCGCCTCGCCCGTAACACAGACCCGGCTCCCCATAGACAACACAGCGACCTGCGGCTTGCGAAGCTCCGGCTCCGGATAAAGCGGGCTGCGTTGGGGCCAGACGACATGCGTCGGACTGGCTCCGGCGACCGACAGGGCATCCTCCGGCAGATAGCCGACATACCCGTCTGAGGCTGCCTTCACCCAGCACCACCCGTCCTTGCGCTCGAACACATTCACCGCCTCGCCGCGTAGCAATTCCGTGTCGATACCCGCCGACGTGTCCGCTTTGGGACGCAGACCAATGACGGGCGCGCCGATCAGCGCCGGGTTTCCTGCAACGAAGCGCTCGGCATCTACCATTCCCTCGAGCGCAATGTCGGCAAGATCGGGCCGGTAGGCATTGAGGCGGCGGTCCAGTTCCATCCTTGTATCCTTCAGGAGGTGAGCAGGCGGCTTTGGCCAATGACCAGATCGCCAAGTTTTTCCAGATAAAGCGCACCGGTGACGGTGCGCTTTATGATGACATTGCGGCGATCCTTGGCGTCCCGCACGCGGTCGACAAGCCCCATCGCCCCCATCGTATCGAGGGCGCGAGTGATCACCGGCTTGCTGACGCCCAGTGTGGCCGCCAGTCCACGAACCGTATGGGGCGGCGGCACCAGATAGATCTGCAGCAAGATCGCCATTTGTCGCAAGGTGAGATCCCGCTTGTCGAGATGAACCTGCTCTATGGTAACGCCATGCCACAAGCCCAATGCCTGGGAAGCGGTCAGTTCAAGGGACAAGACGCACTCCGGGGTCCGTTACGCAGCCGTTTCATTGTCCTGCGAGTTCGTGACCATTTCAAGAGGCGTTTCCGGATCCCGCCGCTTACCGGACTTTCTGTCGGATGTAGTGGTACAGTGCGCGGATAGCCTGTGCTTCACCGCCGCCCGGCGAATGGGGCCGCTCGCTTGGCGCCCAGCCATAGATATCGAGATGCGCCCAGCTTTTGGTATTGGTGACGAAGCGCTTGAGGAACAAAGCGGCCGTGATGGCGCCTGCCATGCCGCCAGCCGGGGCATTGGTGATATCGGCAAACTTGGTCCGGATATCCTTGTCGTAGCCCATGTAGAGCGGCATCCGCCACAGGGGATCGTCCGTCTCCAGGCTCGCCTCGGCGAGATCATCGGCAAGGCCTTCGTCGTCGGTAAAGAGCGGCGGCAGGTCGGGACCGAGTGCGACGCGCGCAGCACCCGTCAATGTGGCCATGTCGATCATGAGATCGGGGGCCTCCTCGTCGGCGTAAGCCAGTGCGTCCGCCAGGATGAGACGACCTTCCGCATCGGTATTGTCGATCTGGACAGTCAGGCCCTTGCGGCTCTTGTAGATATCGCCGGGTCGGAAGGCATTGCCGGAAATGGAATTTTCAACAACCGGGATGATGACGCGCAGGTCGACCTTGAGCTTTGCATCCATGATCATCAGCGCCAGACCCAGGATATTGGCAGCGCCCCCCATGTCTTTCTTCATCAGAAGCATCGAGGCAGACGGCTTGATGTCGAGGCCACCGGTATCGAAGCAGACACCCTTGCCCACGAGCGTGATGCGACGATGGCCTTTCTTGCCCCAGCGAAGCTCAAGCAACCGCGGCGCGTCGGCGCTGGCGCGGCCGACGATATGGACCAGCGGAAAGTTCTGCGTCAGCAGGTCGTCGCCTGAAATGACGGTGCATTGCGCATTGTAGTGGGCGGCGAGTGCCCGGAAGACTTCTTCCAGATGGCCGGGGCCCATATCGTTGGTGGGCGTGTTGATCAGATCGCGGGCAAGAAACACACCAGCCAACTGCCGCCTGATATCGGCAGCATCAGCATCACGCGGGATCATCAGCGTCGGTGCGACAGTCTTGTCCACCTTGTAGCGGTCGAACCGATAGCTGCCGAGGCCGAAACCTAGCGCCAGCCGATGGACCGTGAGCGGGGCTGTCTCGATGTGCCAGTCGCCAGGTGGCAGCGAGCGGGCAAGGCGGCCGGTCAGATAGGGCTGCTCGGAGGGGTTGGCGCCGAGGCCGAACAAGGCACCGCCGAGGTGGCCCTCCTCCGTCGGGATAAGCAGCAAAGTGCCGCTGTCCGCCTTGTAGCCAGTCTTTCGAGCCCAATCGAGGGCGATGGGATCGATTGTGCCTGTTTCGATATGCGCGGGCGTAACTGCGAAGACCGGGAGGGTCTTGCCACCCTTGGTATTAAAGGGCGTTGCTCGGTCGATATACTGGTAGGGGGCCATGATGATCCTTCGAACCGCCTGAGTCGGTAAATTAACGATCTGTTAGGGTTAACAGATTATTGCTGGAGCGAAGATTGCGCCACACTATTATCTGCTGTCTTTATGGATCTGGCGCAGGACCAATCGATTTCACGGATCGCGCCATGACCGCTTCGGCACCCTCATTTTTGACCATCCGCAAGCTTCAGGCCGGTATCGCCCTGCTGGCAGCGCTCCTGCTCGCCGGCTGCGCGACGACGACGGACAAGACAACGACGGGCTCAATCCCGAAGATGTCGAAGTCTGCCGACGACATGAGCCCTGGCGAGCTTTCAGGCAGCACGGCAGCGCTCGGCAAGGCCTACGACGCAAACCCGAGGAACCCCATTGTCGGCGTCAACTACGCCAATGCGTTGCGTGCCAGCGGTCGCAATGCCCAATCCCTCGCCGTCATGCAGCAGGTGGCAATCGCCAATCCCAGCGACCGCGGCGTGCTGGCTGCCTACGGCAAAGCACAGGCAGCGGCAGGGCAATTGAACGAGGCGCTCGCCACCATCGAGCGCGCCCAGACACCCGACCGACCAGACTGGCGGCTGGTCTCAGCGCAGGGCGCTATCCTCGATCAGCTTGGCCGCGCCACCGAAGCCAGGGGCAAATATCGCGATGCATTGGACCTGCAACCGAACGAGCCCTCGATCCTATCCAATCTCGGCATGTCCTATGTCCTGACCGGAGACCTGAAGACGGCCGAGACCTATCTGCGCTCAGCGGTCGCCCAGCCGACTGCCGACAGTCGCGTCCGACAAAACCTCGCGCTTGTCGTCGGCCTCCAGGGGCGCTTTCCCGAGGCCGAGCAGATCGCCCGGTCGGAACTGACGCAGCAGCAGGCCAATGCCAACGTCAATTACCTGCGCACCATGCTCGCCCAGCAGAACTCCTGGCAGAAGCTCGCCAGCAAGGACGGCGCCCCCAGAACCGTCAACTGACGGACTCCGCTTATCCTGCCTCCACGACAGACACCAATACGCTCCTGCGGACACAGATGCTGAAAGATCAGTTGTGGAACCGGTCCATGACCTGCAGGATGGCCGGTCCGAGGATGACCGCGATCAACACCGGCAGGAAGAAGACAATCATCGGCACGGTCAATTTCGGCGGCAGCGCGGCGGCCTTCTTTTCGGCGTCGTTCATCCGGTCGTCACGCCCTTCCTGGGCAAGCACGCGCAAGGCCTGGGCAACAGGAGTGCCGTAGCGCTCGGCCTGGATCAGCGCCTGGGTGACCGATTTGACATTCTCCAACTGCGTGCGGACAGCCAGGTTGTCGAGTGCGGTACGGCGGTCCTGAAGGAACGACAGTTCCGCGTTGGTCAGCACCATTTCCTCGGCGAGCTCCGGCGATTGCTCCGCAAGCTCCTCCGAGACGCGGCGCATGCCGGCTTCCACCGAAATTCCCGACTCGACGCAGATCAGCATCAGGTCCAGCGCATCCGGCCACGCCCGCTTGATGGACTTCTGGCGTTTTCCCATGCGGTTCGAAACGTAGATGTTCGGCGCGTAAAAGCCGAGATACCCTACGCCTAGAACCGCAAGCACCCGGATCATGAAGCCCTTGCTCTCGAGATTTCCAAGACCGAAGACCCAGAAGCCTGCAAGAGCGAGGAACAGGAACGGCAGCAGGAAGCGCGCAACCAGGAATGTGTTCAAGGCATTTTCGGAGCGTAGCCCTGCAGCCCGCAGGCGATTGACGGTGTTGGCGTCGACCAGCGCCTCTTTGAGATTGAAGCGCTCTGCGATGTTGCGGACCGACTGATTGTTCTGGTTGCGAAGCGTTGCTTTGCCGCCGTCGTTCATCCGCGCTCTTTCGCGGGCGCGGATCTGGTCGCGCTCGGTCGAGACTGCCTTCATGCGCTTGTTCAGGTCGCCTCGCTCGAAATAGGGCATGGCCAGCGTGTAGAACGTCGCGAACACCGCAATCGAAACCACGACCGCAAGGATCAGGCTGGGATCGGTCAACTGGCTGGCAATGTCGGACATGGTGTCAACCTTCGGTCAGATATCGAAATTGATCATTTGGCGCATGAAGAAAATCCCCACACTCATCCAAATTCCAGCGCCGATCAGGATAAGATGGCCACGCGGATCAGTGAACAGGACCATTATGTACTGCGGCGACGTCAGGTAGACGAGCGTCGCGACGATAAACGGCAGGGCGCCGATGATACAGGCGGATGCCTTGGCTTCCATGGATAGGGCCTGCACCTTGGCCTTCATCTTCTTGCGTTCTCGAAGAACACGAGCAAGATTTCCGAGCGCTTCCGAAAGGTTGCCGCCGGACTGCGACTGGATTGCAATCACAATGGCGAAGAAGTTGACCTCCTGCAGCGGCAGTCCGACAGCCATGCGGGCGCAGGCATCCGCCATGCTGAGACCGACCTGCTGGGCCTCCACCAATTGGCGAAACTCCGTCTTCACCGGCTCGCGCGCATCGGCTGACACAAGACGGATCGCGTCGTTGAGCGGCAGGCCGGAACGTAGCGAGCGGGTGATCACATCGAGCGCATTGGGAAACTCGTTGAGGAACTTGTTCTGCCGGCGCTTGACGAGAAAGCCGATGATCCACCTGGGCAGCCCGACACCGGCGGTAAACGGCAATCCCAGCACGATCGCCAGCGGGGCGCCCAGGATGAAGGCGGCAAGCATGACGACAAGAGCAAAAAGAGCGCTGAACAAATAGAAGCGACCGATGGTGATCGGCAGGCCTGTTTGAGCCAGTCGGGCTTTTAGGGACTGTGATTTCTTGCTTTTTTCCAGATTTCTCTTTTCGAGGTCTTTCAGCGAATCCTGCACTGACTTGCGGCGCTTCGACAGCTCCTGGACGCGATCACGCGCCGCGCTGATCTTGTTCACGTCGCTCTCTGAAGACTTGACGCGACTGACGCGACCCGCCGTCTTCTTGTCGGTTTCCATCCGCGAAAACAGGACGCTATAGCTCAGCGCAGCCGCCGACACGGCTGCAAGCAGCACGATGAGGAGGACGGTGGAATCAATACCGAACATCGGTCAAACCCTACTTCGATTGTTTTTCCATCTCGTCGAGCACCGCTGCCAATCGCTTTTCCTCATTGTAGTAACGGGCGCGATCCCAGAAATGCGGCTTACCGATGCCGGTCGACACGTGGCGACCGACGATGCGGCCATTGGCGTCTTCGCCTTCGATTTCGTAGCGCATCAGATCCTGGGTGATGATGACGTCACCCTCCATCCCGATAACCTCTGTGATCTGGGTGATGCGGCGGGATCCGTCTCTCAAGCGCGCTGCCTGGATGATAACGTCGACGGAGCCGGCGATGATTTCGCGCACCGTCTTTGCAGGCAAGGTGAAGCCGCCCATTGCGATCATCGACTCGATACGGCTCAGGCATTCACGAGGCGTATTCGAGTGGATCGTTCCCATGGATCCGTCATGGCCGGTGTTCATCGCCTGCAAAAGGTCGAACACCTCAGGCCCGCGCACTTCGCCGACGATGATCCGCTCGGGGCGCATGCGCAGGCAGTTCTTGACGAGGTCGCGCATGGTGATCTCGCCCTCGCCTTCGATATTCGGCGGGCGCGTTTCGAGGCGCACCACGTGCGGCTGTTGCAATTGCAGTTCTGCTGTGTCTTCGCAGGTGATGATCCGCTCGTCTTCGTCGATGTAACGCGTCAGGCAGTTGAGCAGCGTCGTCTTGCCCGAGCCGGTACCGCCAGAGATGACCACATTGCAGCGAACCCGACCGATGATCTGCAGGATAGTGGCGCCTTCCGGCGTGATCGCACCGAAGCGGACGAGCTGGTCGAGCGTCAACTTGTCCTTCTTGAATTTACGGATTGTCAGAACCGGGCCATCGATCGCCAGCGGCGGCGCGATGACGTTGACACGCGATCCATCCGGCAGCCGCGCATCGCAAATGGGGCTGGATTCATCGACGCGACGGCCGACTTGGCTGACGATACGCTGGCAGATCGACAGCAGCTGGCTGTTGTCGCGAAAGCGGATTTCCGATTCGATCGTCTTGCCGCCAACTTCGATAAAGGTCTGGCCGGAACCGTTGACCATGATGTCGGAAATATCGTCGCGGGCCAGCAGCGGCTCGAGCGGACCGTACCCTAGTACGTCGTTGCAGATGTCATCGAGCAGCTCTTCCTGCTCGGAGATCGACATCGCAAAATTCTTGATCGTGATGATGTCGTTGACGATGTCGCGAATTTCCTCACGCGCGCTCTCACCATCGAGCTTAGAGAGCTGGGACAGGTCTATGGTGTCGATCAAAGCGCCGAAGACCTGCGCCTTGGTATCGTAGTATTCCTCTGTGCGCTGCGGGCGCCGGCGTTGCGGAGTCTGGATCGGTGGTGGCGCCACCTGCTGACGCTGCGTGTTTTCGCGGGACGGCTCCATCAGCACTGTAGAGGCCGAAACTGCGGCGGTCGACGTACGCGGCTGCAGCGGCGCGGGCGCGCCTTCGCCTTTTCCAAACCCATCGTTTCCGCGCTTACCAAACATGGTCGTTCCAATTCTTCTCGGTCGTCGTCTTATTTGCGCGTCAGAAGACCCATCAGGCCTCCCTTGCGGGACTTCTTCATTGCGATGCGGCCGGTAACGATGTGGGAGATCTGGGAGAATGTCTCTGCGATCGGCGACTTTGCGTCGACCTCCGAAATCATCCGGCCGCTGTTCGCCGCATTGCCGAACAGGGCTACGTCAAATGGAATGATGGCTATCGGATCAACTTCCAGCGGCTCGCAAAATTCCGAGATGCCGATTTCCGGCCTTTTCGGCATGCCTACCTGGTTGAGGATCAAATGCGGGACCTTGTCGTTCGGCCGCATCTTGCGCAATGCATCCAGCATGTTCTTGGCGTTGCGAAGATTTGCGAGGTCTGGCATGGCGCAAATCACCACGTCGTCGACACTCGAAAGCACAGCCCGGGTCCATTCCGACCACATGTGCGGCATGTCCAGGACTGTCACCGGCGCGCTTCGCTGCAACACATCCAGCACGGGCTGGAAGGCATGGCCTTCGAAATCATAGGCACGGTCGAGCATCGACGGCGCGGCTAGCAGCGACAAGTGGGTCGAGCACTTCGTCAGCAGGCGATCAAGGAAGACCTCGTCCAGACGGTCGGGCGCAAAAACCGCCTCGGCTATTCCCTGGGCCGGATCCTGATCGAAATCGATGTTTGCCGTACCGAAAGGGAGATCAAGGTCTGCCAGAATAGTCTCGGTGGAGAACAGGTTGGAGATGCCGAAAGCGCAGTTATGAGCAATCGTCGAAGCCCCGACTCCGCCCTTTGCGCCAATGAATGCGATGCTGCGGCCGATCGGCTCCGCATCTGGATCGATGAAGATCGTCGACATCGCCGCCATCAGGTCAGACATCGACACTGGCTGGACCATATATTCCGAGATGCCGTTGCGCATCAGTTCGCGATAGAGCGTGATGTCGTTGTGGTAGCCGACGATGACGACCTTGGTGCTGGGGTCGCAGACGGCAGCAACCGGGGCGAGATCGGTCAGGATGGATGCCGGCGGAGAGCGGGTCTCGATAATGATCAGGTTCGGCGTCGGGGCGCTGGAAAACATGTTCGCCGCAGCCGCAGCGCCGCCGCTGGTGATACGCAGGCTGACCTTTGCCATGCGCCGGTCGTTGCCAAAACGCTCCATCAGCTGCTGCAGCGATTCGCTCTCGCAAAACGCGTGCACGGAGATGCGCGGAAGAGGACGCATGCTCTCGAGATCGCCGGTGCGGGGACTGGCCCCATCCACCTTCTCCATCTGGATATCGTAATCGATCGCGCTCATGGTCTTGTCCTGTCGTGTTTCCCGGTCAGAGCCGCCAGCCCGAAGATCATCCGCCGCTACCACTGAAGCCGCCTATCGACGACGAACTCGTCGGGGTGGAGCCGCTGCGATAGCTGTCGATCACCTTGCCGCGCTGTTCCGCATCGATAGGTGTCTGCGCCCTCGGCGCAACGAGATCGGTAGGGTTGGCTACCTGTGCCGCCAGGTTGCTTTGAGACGCACAGCCGAAATTGTAGTAATTCTGGTTGTCGAACGGTTTGTCCGCCAGGTCCTCAGGCCACTGCCCGCAGGCGTTCGTAACCGCTGTGGTGGCCATGAAATGCAGCCGGATCGGCGCCGCGTCGCCTGCTCCTCCGGCAGGATAGAAGCTATCAGCGATGCGCCGGGACGGGATGCCGCTGGCCACCAGTTCCTGGCGAACCTGATGGCGCACGTCGGCAATCGCCTGACTGTTCATTGCGCCCTGCGGCGTCATGATCTCGACAGTGCCGGTAGCATGGGCTTTGTAGTCCTGAGCGAAGCCGCGGATCATATCCCGCGTGCCCTGGGTGAGGCGCCGATCGCTAGCGGCAACCGGAATGTCGACATTATGTTCGGCCTGGGTCAGGACGATGGGATGACGTTGGCGGTAATCGTCGTGGACAGAGCCGGTCGTCATGTCGTCATGGTTGGCGCAGCCGGCGAGGATGGCGACCAGCAGTGCCGCGGACGCCACCCTCAGGCGGCTTGCGTTCAGAACATGCAGTCGGGTGCGGGACATGGCGACATCTCTCTCGGCGTTGGTTGACTGGCGGATCGTCATCACGCGCCCCTACTTGTAGATGAAGCCGACGGAGCCATGAAACTCAGCATCCGCGACGGGAGTGTCACGGCGGCCATAGACCTTGTTGACACGGTTGAGGAAGAAGGCCCCTGCATCGTTGGCGGGCGAGAAATTATCGTCCGGACGTGACAGCGCATTGCGAGCAACGGGACGTACGAGATAGGGCGTGGCGATGATCACCAGTTCGCTTTCGTCTCGCTCGACACTTTTCTGCCGGAACAGGGCGCCGAGGATTGGAATCTTAGATGCACCTGGAGTGCCGTTGGTGATCTGCTGGATGTTGTCGCTCAGCAAGCCGGCAAGCGCGATGGAGCCGCCGGAGGGCAACTCTACAGACGTATCAGCGGCGCGCTGATTGTAGGTCGCTGTACCGGCCGTTCCGACCGGTTCGGAAACCTGGGTGTTGATGTGCAGGCTGATGCGACCGGCAGAGAGCACCACGGGCGTGAACGAGAGGCTGATGCCGTAGGTGTAAGGGGTGATCGTGACCTTGCCATCGCTGTCAGTCGAGGAATAGAGCGTCTGGCCACCAGAATTGAAGGTGGCTGCCTGCCCGGAAATTGCCGTCAGCGTCGGCTCTGCCAAGGTGCGAATGGCCTTGGCCTGCTCCAAAGCGTTCATGTAGGTCGAGATATCATACTTCCCGATCGCGCCCTTGAACAACGCAGAGAGGCCACCGCCGCTTGTCGATGTCGATGCATCCGAGCCCGCGACTCCCAGCTGGGCGACTGCAAGGCCGGACGAGTTTCCGACGAGGTTATCGAAGCCGATCTGCTTGAGAACACTCCGCTTGATCTCAGCAACGGTAACTTTCAGCGTCACCTGGTCTTCACCATCGATCTGCAAAAAGTTCTTGATCGAGGACGTCTGCCGATTTTCAGCGAAAATTGCCACTGCGCTGCTGGACCCGCTGCCGCTAGCGGTCGTGTTTCGGGTCGTTGCTTCGCCACCCTTGAGGAAGGCCTGCGCAAGGTCGACGGCGCGCGACGAATCCATCGGCGTGCGGACGGTGCCGGTCAGGACGATGTTGTCGGAGACGATTTCAACGTGGATATCCGAGTCTGGAATGAAGCGCTTGAGATTGGCCTGCAGACCGGTGATGTCGCGCTCGATGGAGATGTCGAGGGTCGCAACTTCTTCACCGTTGGCGCCGAACACGAAGATGTTTGTCTGGCCAACTGTCTTGCCGAACAGGTAGATGCGGCGCGAGGTACGTGTCACCGCATCGGCCATCGTCGGGTCGGAGACGAGGATGTCATGGGCATCGGCAGGCAGATCGACGACCAATGCCTTGTTGAGACCGAGATTCAGCCGCTTGTGGTTACCGATCCCGGCGATGGTCACGATGCTGTCGGACGTCTCGGCCAGAGCTTCGTCTACCGACAGGAAGTGAGGCACGATTTGCAGGGGCAGGCCGCCGAACGCGACAGAGAATGCGAGCAGCGCCGAGAGCGAACGGCTAGTCCCTGGTTTAGTCATCCGCATGGTCGCGCCCTTTTTCATTGTACCTTGATCGCCGCGCCGCTTGGGACGATGGCTCCGGATTTGATGACCTGCACGACGGACGCACCACTGTCTCCGGACAACAGGTAGTCGGCAGCGCCCGTATCGGGCTCCTGCGCATCTGCGACGGAGCGCAGGGCCATGGACAATTTGTCAGCCATCTGCTGTGCCGTCGCCAGCACCTTCGCCTGATCGGGGGTCAGTTCCAGCGTGGCGGTCGCACCGACGGCTGACTTCGAGCCATCAGGCTTCTGCTCGATCTGCTGGTCGATGGCGAGCACGCGCACGTTGCTCAAAATCGTCTCTGTCTGAAACTTGGCAGCATCGCCCTTGCGGACCATCAGAATGTCGACGCGGTCGTTGGGAAGAATAAAGCCACCGGCGCCTGTCGCGACCGAGATTTCCGTCGCCACGGCCCGTTTACCGGCAGGCAGAAGCGAGGACAGAATACGGCTGTTGGAATCGGCGACCTTTTCCTCGCGGATCGGTTCGCCTTCGAAGATCGGCAATCGGACAACTGCGCCGAGCATGTCTTTCAACGCATCGGGACGGTCCGTCTCCGTGATGACGCCCTTGACCACACCCGCCTGCGGCCAGTCCATCCAGCGGATCGAGCTATCGTTCAAACGTGAGCCGATAGGCAAATTGGCGGCTGCGACCAGAACCTTGACGGAGGGTTCCCTCTGCATCACCGCTGCAACTTCCGGAACGACATTGCGACCGCCCGCAAGGCGCATTGCCAGTACGCCGGCAAGACCTGCCGCGCCAACTGCAACAACGAGAATGATCAGGCGAGCGGGTTTCATTATCCATCCTTGGGAACAAGACTGTTCACGAGCAAGGATGCACCGCAATTGGTATACTTATGGTTAATGAATGACTTACAACTTAGCTTAAGAAGTCATGAATACAGACTACCCTCCAATCCCGACATCAGGACTGATTGAGTGCGGCCAGGAACAGGGGAGAGGACGGGAAAGCGAGGAAGCCGCCGATACCTATGGCGATGCCATAGGGTATCTTTTTAGCATGCGTCAGGGATTGGGGTATCGACATACCGATGACGGAAAGGATGTCGGCACGGGCGCGCATGGCGAAGATCAGCATTGTCATGAGGCCGCCAACGACACTGACATATATGGCAAATTCCAGAAGAGACTGATCGAAGCCGAACCACAAGGCGGCGGCGCTCAGGAGCTTGGCATCGCCCCCGCCCATGATGTTGAGCGCGAAGAAGCTAAAGCAAACGGCAAAGACAATCAGCGCACCAAGAAAATGCATTCCGATATCCGTCAGCGGCAGGCCCGTGAAGGGAGCGACCAGCAGAAATGTGCCGACGAGGATGACGGAAACCCGATTTGGGATCGTCATCGTGAAAAGATCTGAGAACGCAGCAACCGCCATGCAAAGCGGAAAAATCAAGAAAATTGCGGCACCGATCATCGTCTTCTCCGAGAATTCGCTGTGATAGTAACAGCCATTGCCTAAGGAAGAATGACCGGTCTACGAAGTCGAAGATTACGAAAAGCCGCCCTCCGGAAGAAGGCGGCTTTCTGTTTGGCCAGTTTGACTCGATATCAGCAAGCGACGTTGGCGCCGGCAGTGCAATGGATCTTCGTTGCAATGGTGGCGAACTGGTTGTTCAAGGCACCGCCGAGGGTGGTTGCGCCGGCGATCAGGGCTACGGAGATCAGAGCAGCGATCAAGCCGTATTCAATTGCAGTCGCACCGGATTCGTCTTTCAAGAAACGCGCGAAAAGCTTGGTCATGGAAACTCCTACTCCACATGTTGACAGCAAGTCCGCCAACTGTTTGCCGTTGATCGGATGAGAGGAAATTACCGAATGGCTGTTTCGATCGACTTAAAAAAAATAGTAAATAAAATGATAATAAGCTTTCGCGATTGCGGTAGTTAACGAAGAGAGCGAATAACGCATAGTATTGTTTCGAGTCATAGACTGCAACCCAGTAACAGCCACAGACATGTCACAGAGTAAAACAGGAGGCTTCTTATGGCACATGGACGCGTCTCCCGAGATCCCATTTCTACACATATCGGGTATTCACCACTTATGAAATGGAGCTTTATTTGACGTATTAACGCTTAGTTTACTAATACTTTTCATTCTATCACGTACCAGCACCGAGAATTCGCCCGAGAGGCCCCCTTCATGTTCCAGCAAGGCAGATCCGTTTTATTCGGCTGCATCGTCGCAGCTACAGGTCTCGTGCCAGAGATCTCCCTGGCCGGGGATAACATGCTGCGGGTGTTCATGGATCATGCGCGCATTCTGAGGCTGGATCGCCCGGTCAGCAAAGTGATAATCGGAAACTCGCAGGTGGCCGATGCGACAGTCGCAGACCCGAAGACGATCGTTTTGACAGGTCGCAGTTTCGGCACGACAAACATCGTTCTTCTCGACTCCGACGGCAACGCTATTGTCGACGAGCGTATTCTTGTCTCGATCGACGAAGGCAATACGGTGCGCGTCTACCGCCAGACAGAGCGCTCCGTTCTTTCCTGCACACCGAACTGCGAGGTTCACGCTCAGCAGAACAGCGCTGCCGCGCCAGCTGCCGCCACGCCATAGACGATGTTTCACCACTGGCACTTTAAAAGAAAACGCAACGGAATATCAATTAAATGCGCCTAGGGTCTGCGCAGCAGTACAAGCGTGGAAATCATTATGACGGTGGATGGGCAGGATAGAGGTGACACCGCGCTCGGGCGGCGGCCTTTTCTGATGCGTCTACAAGGCATTCTGCGCTCGAAAGATGGGGCGACTGCGGTCGAGTTCGCCCTCTTGGCCGTCCCCTACTTCATCATCATCTTTGCAATTATCGAGACATTCGTCGCCTTTACTGCCGAACAGCTGGTGGTGAATGCCACAGATACGCTGTCGAGAAAACTTCGCACCGGCCAGATTACCTACGCGATGGGACGCACCGCGACCGACATGGATCAAACAAAGTTTCGGACTGCATTCTGTGCCGAGATTGCCATCATGATCAGCTGCTCCCCGAGCGAGATCGCCACACCGGCGAAATTGTATCTTGATGTCGAGACGTACACGTCCTTCGCCGACATTCCGGTGAAAATTCCTCGTGTCTCCACTGCTGCGTACGCCGACATAGATCCGTCGGGCTTCAAATTTGCGCCAGGCGGCCCGAGTTCCATCAACATGGTGCGCGCTTACTATCGCTGGAAGATTACCACCGACATCGTGCGGCCTTATATCACCACTATCCGACCGGCCAACGGCTCGATGCCGACCGATTTCCTGATTGTCGCCACAACGGCCTTTCAAAATGAGAAATACCCTTGAGCGCCCCGAAGCCACATCTGCACAGCTACGGGGTGCGCCAGACGCTACAACGAGCGCTCGATAGTCGTGTTGTGCGCCTCGGTTTACGTCTGGTGCGCGACGAAGGCGGCGTTGGCGCAATCGAATTCGCCATACTCGTTCCGGTCCTGCTGCTTCTGTACCTCGGCGCGCTGCAGACGACGGTTGCGCTCAGCATCGCTCAGCGAACGAGCCGGGCGGCAGGAACTGTCGCCGATATTGTTACGCAGCAGTCGACGGTATCGAAATCTATCCTCTCGACCATGCCATCCGTCGCCAATGCGATCTTTGTGCCTTACACCATTGCCGGCATGACCCTGAAGATCACCGGCATACAAATCGATGCCAGCAGCAAGGCTACGGTGCTTTGGTCGTGGGAGCAGGACGGGACGACTGCCTATGCGGTCAGCAGTACTGTGACGGGGGTGCCGACCGCACTCAACAAACCAAATTCGTTCCTTGTGAGGACCGAACTTGCCGTGCCATATACGCTCATCAGCTTTGGTCCGAACTTCCTACCGGCGGGCATGAATTCGATCACCATGCAGCGGCAATACTTCTACCGCCAGCGGACCGGCACTTCGATCAAGTGCGACGATTGCTGATGCGCTGACGACGAGAACCCGCCGAAATTGCCAAGTGCCTACTGCCACTATATGGGTACTCGCCTGCAAGCCGCCGGAAGATCCGTCGCGGATACTGATCGTCTATGTCGGGTAGCTCATGGCGCGCGCTTTTCTCTTCGTTCTTGATTCCTTCGGCGTCGGCGGTGGCCCGGACGCAGCATCCTACGGCGACCAGGGCGCCGATACGCTTGGCCATATTGCCGAGTTTTGCGCCGCAGGAGCGGCAGACCGTGCAGGCCTTCGCGCGGGTCCGCTGGCACTTCCCAACATGTCGGCACTGGGGCTGATGCAGATCGCCAAGAGTGCGGCTGGTGCCTACCCCGCCGGAATGACGATGCCGGAACGCATCTATGGTCTTTACGGATGCGCCAATGAAGTGTCGCGCGGCAAGGACACGCCCTCCGGTCATTGGGAAATCGCCGGCACGCCCGTGACCTTCGACTGGGGCTATTTTCCAGCGGAGGGCGACGCCTTTCCCCCGGAATTCGTCGCGAGCTTCTGCCGTGCTGCCGAAATCCCCGGCATTCTCGGCAATTGCCACGCATCCGGAACCGACATCATTGCCCGCTATGGCGAAGAGCATATGCGGACCGGCAGGCCCATCTGCTATACGTCCTCGGATTCAGTATTCCAGATAGCCGCGCACGAGGCGAGTTTCGGGCTCGATCGCCTGCTGCATGTGTGCCGCATCGCCCGGGCGCTGCTCGATGAATTCAATATCGGGCGTGTCATTGCCAGACCGTTCGTCGGCAGTACGGCTGCAAATTTCGAGCGCACCGGTAGCCGTCGTGATTTTTCCGTCCTGCCGCCGGAGCCGACGCTGCTGGATCGGCTGGTCGCCGGTGGCAGAAAAGTCCATGCGATCGGCAAGATCGGCGATATCTTTGCCCATCAAGGTATTTCGACGGAGGTCAAGGCAAACGGCAACGACGCTTTGATGGACGCATCGCTGAAGGCCATGGAATATGCCGAGGACGGCGATCTTGTGTTCACCAACTTCGTCGATTTCGACATGGTCTATGGTCACCGTCGCGATGTCGCCGGCTACGCGGCCGCACTCGAGGCATTCGATGCGCGTCTTCCGGAAGTGCATCGCAAGCTCAAGGCAGGCGATCTGGTGATCCTGACCGCCGACCATGGCTGCGATCCTACCTGGCGTGGCACCGACCATACGCGTGAACGTGTGCCGATCATCGCCTACGGGCCCGGCCTCCGCTCGCGTGCCATCGGCATTCGGCAAAGCTTTGCCGATATCGGCGAGACCGTCGCTGCCCATCTCGGCATTGCCGCTGGACCCTACGGGAGGAGCTTCCTGTGACTTCGCACCTGAAAAAGATCGAGCTTCACTGCCACCTCGAGGGTGCCGCTCCGCCGAGCCTGACGGCAGAGCAAGCGCTGAAATACGGCGTCGATACCAGCGGCTTCCTGCGCGATGGTTCCTATCTCTGGAATGATTTCGCGGAATTTATCGTCGCCTACGACCAGGTCGCGTCAGTCTACCGCACAGTGGAAGACTATGCCCTGCTGACCGAGACTTATCTCGACGAGTTGGCGGCCATCGGAACTATCTACAGCGAGTTGATCGTATCTCCTGACCACGGCGACCGCATCGGCCTTGGTGCAGATGCCTATATTGCCGGAGTATCGGCCGGCATTCACGCGGCAAAGGCGAGAACGGGGATCGAGGCGCGGTTGATCGTCACCGGGGAACGGCACTTCGGGCCTGAGCGCGTCATCAAGGCTGCGGAATATGCCGCACGGAGCGACAATCCGCTGATTACCGGTTTCAACATGGCAGGTGAAGAGCGCATGGGGCGTGTTGCCGATTACGCCCGGGCCTTCGATATCGCGCGCGACGCGGGCCTTGGCCTGACGATCCACGCCGGCGAAGTCTGTGGCGCCTTCAGCGTGTCGGATGCCCTCGATCTCGTTCGCCCGAGCCGCATCGGCCACGGCGTTCGCGCGGTCGAGGATAGCGAGCTTGTCAGGCGTCTGGCGGATCTCGGTACAGTCCTCGAGGTCTGCCCCCGCTCCAACATCGCACTGAATGTCTTTCCCGACTTCAAATCGCATCCGCTACGCCGTTTGAAGGAGGCGGGGGTCCGCGTCACAATCAGCTCCGACGATCCGCCGTTTTTCAAGACGTCGCTGGAGCGCGAATATGCGCTGGCGAGTTTGGCATTCGGCTTCAGCGAGGCCGAGATCAACGCGATGACCCGCACCGGTCTGGAAGCAGCCTTTGTCGACGAGGAGACACGTTCAAGGCTGCTAGCGATGATTTGACCACGTCGGCGATCAGAGACTGGGGATGCCTGGAACCGAATCGCCACGTTCTCTTGCGGTGAGGGCAACTTCCGTGGAAGAACAGGCTTTATTCTGAAATCCAAGCGGAAGGCTGAAATCATGGACGGCGTTACGGTTATCAATCACCCGCTTGTGCAGCACAAACTCACTATCATGCGGCGCAAGGACACCTCGACCGGCAGCTTTCGACGCCTGTTGCGCGAGATTTCGACACTGCTCTGCTATGAAGTCACACGCGACCTAGAACTGACGATGGAAACCATCGAGACGCCATTGCAGGAGATGGAATCGCCGATCCTCGAAGGCAAGAAGCTCGTCTTCGCGTCGATCCTGCGTGCCGGCAATGGCTTGCTCGAGGGTATGCTCGACCTCGTGCCTTCAGCACGTGTCTCGCATATCGGCGTCTATCGTGACCATGAGACGCTGCAGCCGGTGGAGTATTACTTCAAGGCGCCGGAAGATATTGCCGAACGACTGATCATTGTTGTAGATCCGATGCTGGCGACCGGTAATTCATCGATTGCAGCGATCGACAAGCTGAAGGAACGCGGCGCTCACAACATCCGCTTCCTCTGCCTGTTGGCCGCACCGGAAGGTCTGAAGAATTTCACCGACGCCCATCCCGATGTGCCTGTCTACACTGCGTCGATCGACAGTCACCTCAACGAAAAGGGCTATATCGTCCCTGGCCTTGGCGATGCCGGCGACAGGATGTATGGGACCAAATAGACTTCATACTTCCTTAACCTATACCTGTATTTGTGCGTTTCGTTTCTCAAATTCGCTCGATTACGCCAAGCGACGTTAGTAACTTGGCAGTAATCTTAAGATAAGGGTCACAGCACATCACGCCTCGCATGACGCCAGGTTTATACAGGAAGGATTCTTGTCGATGCTTGTACGGAGCCTCGTATTTGCTGGCGTTTTCGCCACGCTCGCCACCCAGGTGCCCTCGTTCTTCCAAACGAGCGGCGCCGCTCAAAATCCGGTACCATCCCTTCTCAGCATCTCCGCACCAGCACAACAGGCACTGGCAGTGGATACCCGCGGCAATGTACAGCTCAGGGCAGATGCGCAGGGTCACTACAGCGGAAATTTCAAGATCAACGGCAAGTCCGTGCAGGGCCTGATCGACACGGGCGCTACCTATGTGGCCCTGAACGAGACGACGGCCCGCCATCTCGGCTATGCAATGGCATCGCTCGACTTCCGCAATGCAGTTAACACCGCGAATGGCCAGACCAAAGCCGCCTATGTGCGCCTCGACCATATCGATATCGGCGGTATCCGCGTGCGTGACGTCGATGCCCTTGTCCTGAAGGATGAAGCGTTGAGTTCGACCCTTATAGGCGTCAGCTTTCTGAAGAAGCTGGCTTCCTACAGCGTCGAGGATGGCGCGCTCCGCCTTGAACAGTAAGCCTCTTCAGCCTGAAATGCGCGAGACGACGAGCGGCGCGTGATCGGGCCGTTCCTCGTCTATGCGGTATGTCGCTGAAACAACGGCAGCGGCCCTTTCGGCGGCGGACATCTCTGCGGCGTGGACGGTGGCGATGCGGTCACCCTTCCGGACGAATGACCCAAGCGGCAGCAAGTCGCTGAAACCGACGCGATGATCGATCTTATCCTCCGGCCGAAGACGACCGCCGCCGAGGGCTATGACCTCCATGCCGATAGCGCGGGCGTCGCAGCCTGCGAGCCAGCCATCGGAGGTGGCGAGAACGGCTCTCTGAACAGGCGAGCCAATGAGATAGGCGTCTGGCCGGTCCATGAGATCGGCCGGTCCGCCGAGGCCCTTGACCATCCGGGAAAATGCTTCTGCAGCCGTGCCGGACACCAGCGCTTTCCGCGCCAGATCCTTGCCGAGTTCAAGGCTGTCTGCCATTTTTGCGCCAACCAGCATCTCGGCGGCGAAAGCCAGTACCAGCAATTCAAGCCTCGTCCCTGTCTTATTTCCTTTCAGGCATTCGATTGCATTGCGCAGTTCCAACGCATTGCCGGCGGCGTCGGCCAGCGGTTCGTTCATGTCGGTGATCAAGGCCGAGGTTTGCAAACCGGCGCCGTTGGCGACTTCTACCAGCGAGCGAGCCAGCACTTCCGCCTCTTCCCTGGATGTCATGAAGGCGCCATTGCCGATCTTGACGTCGAGGACCAGCGTCTGGAGTCCGGCCGCAAGCTTCTTCGACAGGATCGAGGCCGTGATGAGAGGTACCGAATCGACGGTAGCCGTCACATCCCTGATTGCATAGAGGCGTCGGTCAGCGGGAGCGAGCGAAGCGGTCTGGCCGATGATCGCGCAGCCTGCCTCCTCGACCACCTTGCGAAAACGTGCCGAATCCGGCGTGATGTCGTATCCGGGGATCGATTCCAGCTTGTCCAGCGTGCCGCCGGTATGGCCGAGGCCACGACCGGAAATCATCGGCACGGCCAGGCCGCAGGCAGCGGCAACCGGCGCCAGCACCAGCGAGACGTTGTCACCGATGCCGCCGGTAGAATGCTTGTCTGCTATCGGCCTATCGATGCCCTTCCAGCTCAGGCTATCGCCTGAGTGGGCCATCGCCAGCGTCAGCGCCACCGTCTCGTCTCGCGACATGCCCTTGAACCATACGGCCATCGCGAAAGCACCGATCTGGCCTTCCGACAGTTCGCCGCGGGCAAGTGCACCGATAAAGCTGTCGATATCGGCGGCGCGCAGGGCTTCGCCGTCACGTTTCCGCCGGATGAACTCCTGCGGCATCATCTGTTAATAGCCGGCAGCGAGCGTGATCGGCGGACCGCCACTAAGGACTGACAGAATATCATCCAGCAGACCGGATGCACCGAAGCGGAACGTCGACGGCATGGCCCAGTCCGGTGCCATGATCGTCTCGGCAAGACGGAGGTAAAGAGCTGCCTCGGCAACCGAGCCGATGCCGCCGGCAGGCTTGAAACCGACCTTTCGGCCGCTGTCACGGATGGTTCGCAGCATGACATCCGCCGTCTCCAGCGTCGCATTGACGGCGACCTTGCCGGTCGATGTCTTGATGAAGTCGGCGCCGGCAGCGATCGCCAGTTCGCCGGCGCGCCGGATCAGGCCCGTGTCCTTCAATTCGCCAGTTTCGAGAATAACCTTGAGGAGAATGGGGCTCGTACATTCGGCACGAATTGACGCGACCATCTCGGTGACCGCCTGTTCGTCGCCGGCAATCAGCTTGCGATAGGGAATGACGAGGTCGATTTCGTCTGCGCCATCGGCAATTGCCTCCCGCGTTTCGGCGGCCACGTCGGCAACCTCCATGTCGCCTGCCGGAAAATTGACGACGGTGGCAATTTTCACCGCATGGTTCGTGCCAAGAATACTGCGGGCGCGGGTAACGAAGCGGGGCCAGATACAGATTGCCGCGCTATGGCCAAAGGGCGTCTGCGCGCGCGCACAAAGCGTGACGATCTGCGTATCCGTGCAATCGTCCTTCAGGTTCGTCAGATCAAGCAGGGAAAGTGCGAAAGCGGCCGTTTCCCGATACGTGTGGTCCGTCATATCTCATCTCCTCCACCGGCGATCATCTGCTTCAGGATCGCCGCGAGACGTGCGCCGCCGATCGGCGCCATATCCTTCGTCTCTTCATGACTGAGTTCGCCCCCGGTCATGCCGGCACCATAATTGGTGATGACGGATGCCGCCGCAACCCGCAGACCGAAGAAACGCGCCAGAATGACTTCCGGCACCGTCGACATTCCGACTGCATCGGCGCCCAAAACCCTAGCCATGCGGATCTCTGCAGGTGTTTCGAAGCTCGGCCCGGAGAACCACATGTAGACACCCTGCCCCAGCGGGATGTCGCATTTTTTGGCTGCGCTATGCATGCGCAACACCAGTTCGGCGTCATAAGCGCTGGTCATGCCGACGAATCGCTTGTCGCTGTCGACACCTATGAGCGGGTTCATGCCGGAATAATTGATGTGGTCGGTGATCTGCATAACCGCGCCCGGCGGAAGATCCTGCCGCAACGAACCGGCAGAATTTGTGAGGATCAACTCTTCGACGCCGAGACCGGCAAGGACCTCGATGGGCACGCGCATGGCGTTTGCGTCGCCCTTTTCATAGTAGTGGACACGACCGGAAAGCATGATCACCGGCTTGCCGCCCAGCGAGCCCGCAACGACTTCCCCGGCATGGCCGGAGACACCGCTGACCGGGAAACCCGGCAGATCGCCATAAGCAATCCGCACGACATCATCGAGTTCTTCGACGAGGGCTCCGAGGCCGGAACCAAGGATGATACCGGTACGCGGCGTCTGGCCACCCAGCCGGTCGCGCAAGAGACTGACAAGGGCGCCGGTCATCCGAGAATATCGGTCTCGAAGCTGAAGGGCAGGAGCTCCTCCATCGTCATGGTCTTCTGGACGCCGGCCTCGTCGCAGAGGTAGATTTTCGTGCCCTTGCCGGCAAACTCGGCGATTTTCTGGCGGCAACCGCCACAGGGTGGGCAGAGCGCAAGTTTCTCGGCGATTACCGCCATCTCGACGATCTTCCTGCCGCCGCCCATGATCATCATGCTGATGGCAGTCGGCTCGGCGCACCAGCCTTGCGGGAAGGAGATGTTCTCGATGTTGGCGCCGGCATAGACCTTGCCGTCATCAGCGAGAATGGCAGCGCCGACAGGGAACTTCGAATAGGGCACATGAGCATGTGTCATGGCCGCGCGGGCGGCTTCGAACAGATCGTGCGACATTCTATCGCTCCTTGGTATAGGGCACGCCACCGGCCTTCGGCGGACGGGCGACGCCAATGAAGCCGGCAAGCAGGATACATGTGAGGATGTAGGGCAAGGCCTGGAAAATCTGCACCGGCACCTGGCCGATCAGCGGCACGGACTTGCCCTGCATGAAGTTGGCGAAAGCATCGAGGAAGCCGAACAGCAGGCAGGCAAACATGACAGGCACAGGCTTCCACTTGGCGAAGATCAATGCTGCCAGAGCGATGTAACCCTTGCCGGCCGACATGTCCTTGATGAAGGCCGCAGACTGGGCAATCGACAGATAGGTGCCGGAAAAGCCGCAGAGAATGCCGGCGCAGATGACTGCGCGGTAGCGCAGCCAGCTCACCGAAATACCGGCCGTATCGACGGCACCGGGATTTTCACCGACGGCGCGCAGCCGCAATCCGAACCGGGTGCGATAGAGGATCCACCACGAGACCGGCACGGCCACGAAGGCGAGGTAGGTCAGGCTGTTGTTGCCGGACAGGACGTCAGCATAGAGCGGGCCTATCACCGGGACGCTGCGGATCTGATCGGCACCGGGCAGGATGATCGGCGAGAAACGGCCGTCGCCGGAAACCTGGGGCGTGCGGCCGCCCTGGCCGAACCACGCCTGGCCTAGGACGATAGTGATACCTGCGACAAAGAAGTTGAGGGCGACGCCCGACACGATCTGATTGCCCCGGTTGGTGATCGAGGCAAAGCCGTGCACGAGGCTGAGTGCGACCGAGGCGGTGATGCCGCCCGCCAGGCCGGCCCAGGCCGAGCCGGTAAGATAGGCAATGCAGGCGGCCGCAAAGGCAGAGGCCAGCATCTTTCCCTCAAGCCCGATATCGAACACGCCTGCCCGTTCGGAGAAAAGACCTGCCAGTGCCGTGAAAATCAGGGGAACCGAGAGACGGACGGTAGACCCGATGATGCTGATGAGGACGTCGTAATAGTCCATGATGCTATCCTCCCGTCCTGGCGATTTTTTGATAGATGCGCACCAGTGCCGGGCGGAACATATATTCCAGAGCACCGGCAAACAGGATGACGAGACCCTGGATGACCAGGATCATTTCGCGTGTGATGTTCGGCATGTCGAAAGAAAGCGCATCCCCACCCTGATAAAGGATGCCGAACAGCAGGGCTGCCAGGATGATGCCGACGGGATGATTGCGCCCCATCAGCGACACGGCGATACCGACGAAGCCGGCGCCACCGACGAACTCGACCTGCAGGCGCGCGGAGGCTCCCATCACTGGGTTGAGCGCCATCATACCAGCGAGACCGCCCGAGATCAGCATGGCGATGATGACCGTGCGGGCATAGGGAATGCCGGCGTAGATGGCAGCCGACGGGCTGATGCCGAGGGTCCGCATCTCGTAGCCAAGCTTTGTGCGCCAGATCAGCAGCCAGACGAGAAAACACATCACCAGTGCGATCAGGAAGGAGACATTGAAGGGTGCCGCGCCGATAGTGGAGCCGAACATCTCGATCAGCCATCCGAGCTTCGGCAGTTGTCCCCCTTCGAGGAAGGTGCGCGTTTCCGGCGCCATCTTTCCGGGCACGATGAGAATATGCGCGAGCAGATAGACCATAAGCGCCGAACAGATGTAGTTGAACATGATGGTCGTGATGACGATGTGGCTGCCACGCTTGGCCTGCAGCCAGGCAGGAATAAGGGCCCAGGCCGCGCCGAAGATCGCAGCACCCACCACCGCGAACGGCATGGTTACGTACCACGGCACATAGCGGTCGAGCGTCAGTGCCACCAGCGCACAGCCGAGGCCGCCGAAATAGGCCTGGCCCTCGGAGCCGATGTTGAACAAGCCGGTGTGGACGGCGACGGCGACGGACAGACCTGTGAAAATAAAGCTGGTCGCATAGAACAGCGTGAAGCCGATGCCCTCCCCATTTCCAAGAGCACCCTGAAGCAGCAGCACGAGGGCCTGTATGGGGTCCTCGCCGATTACCCAGACAACAATCCCGGAGATCAGGAAGGCAAGCAACAGGTTCATGACTGGAATCAGCCCGTAGGTGATCCAACTGGGGAGGCGGACGGATGCAGTACTCATTCAGGCCTCACGCGGCAATACCGGCCATCATCAGGCCGAGGGTCTGTTCACCGGCATCAGCCGTCTTTTCACCGACCACATGTCCGGCGAACATCACGAGTATACGATCGGACAGTGCGCGGACTTCGTCCAGTTCGACCGAGACCAGCAATACGCCCTTGCCGGCATCGCGCATCTCGATGATGCGGCGATGGATGAACTCGATGGCGCCTATATCGACGCCACGTGTCGGTTGGCCGATCAGGAGCATCTTCGGATCACGCTCGATCTCGCGGGCGACCACGATCTTCTGCTGGTTGCCGCCGGAGAAATTGGCGGTCCGCAGCCGGGGATTTGGCGGACGAATGTCGTATTTCTCGATCTTCAGCGCCGCATCCTTACGGATCGCGTCGAGGTTCATGAATGGACCGGTGCTGTAGGCCGGGTCCCGATGATAACCCAGGATGGAATTCTGATACTCCTCGAACGGCAGCACCAGGCCCATGTGATGGCGGTCTTCCGGAATATGCGCCAGCCCCAATGTCCTAAGATGGGCCGGATCGACCTTGTCGATGGTCTTGCCATGCAGCAGGATTTCGCCCGAAGTCGGCTTGCGTATCCCCGCCAGCGCCTCCAGCAGCTCCGACTGGCCATTGCCAGCCACGCCAGCGATACCGACGATCTCGCCGGCACGGACATCGAATGAAACATTGTCGACCATGGTGACGCCACGACCGTCCTTGACCGTGAGATTGCGTACGGACATGACGATCTTGCCCGGATTGGCGGCGCCTTTCTCGACCCGCAGGAGGACGCGGCGGCCGACCATCAGTTCCGCCAGCTCCTCGACGGTGGTGTCGGCAGTCGTGCGCGTCGCCACCATCTCGCCGCGACGCATGACCGACACCGTATCGGTGATCGCCATGATCTCGCGCAGCTTGTGGGTGATCAGGAGCACCGTCTTGCCCTGGTCGCGCAGGACGCGGAGAATTCTAAACAGGTGGTCGGCCTCTGCCGGCGTCAGAACACCGGTCGGCTCGTCGAGAATGAGGATCTCGGCACCGCGATACATGGCTTTGAGGATCTCGACCCGCTGCTGCAGCCCAACGGGGAGCTCCTCGATCAGCGCGTCCGGATCGACATCGAGGCCATAGTCCGTTTCCAGCCGCTTCAATTCGGCGCGCGACGCTGCCACGCCCTTGGCAAGCAAGGCGCCACCCTCGGCGCCGAGCATGACATTTTCGAGGACCGTAAAATTTTCGACCAGCATGAAATGCTGATGCACCATTCCGATGCCGACATCGATTGCGGCTTGGCTGTCGCGGATGGTGACCGGTTTGCCATTGACACGGATCTCGCCGCTGTCGGCTTGATAGAATCCGTAGAGGATCGACATCAGCGTCGATTTCCCTGCCCCGTTTTCGCCGATTATCCCGTGGATGGTGCCCTTGGCGACGGTCAGGTCTATGTTTTTATTGGCGTGTACGGCACCGAACTTCTTGTCGATACCCACAAGCTCGATGGCAGGCGGTTGGCTCACTTTACTGCTCCAGAAACGGCACGTCCGGATATGAAAAGGGCGTATGGCCGCTCGCCATACGCCCTTCCGTCAACTCATTTCGGGCAGGTATTGTCCGCCGTGTAGTCGTGTACGGTGACCTTGCCGGATACGACATCGGCCTTGGCCTTGTCGACGGCAGCCAGCATTTCGGCGGATATCAGCGGCTTGTTGTTGTCATCCATGGCAACGGCAACGCCGTCTTCCTTCAGGCCAAGATGCTGGGCACCGGGCGTGAACTTGCCGTTCTTGGAGTCCATGAAGGCATCGTAGACTGCGAGATCGACGCGCTTGACGACCGAGGTCAGAACCGAACCGGGATGCAGGTAGTTCTGGTTCGAGTCGACGCCGATCGAAAGCTTCTTGTTGTCGGCAGCGGTCTGCAGGACGCCGAGGCCTGTGGCACCGGCAGCCGCGTAGACAACGTCCGCACCCTGGTCGATCTGGTTCTTGGTCAGTTCGCCGCCGCGCACCGGATCGTTCCAGGCTGCGCCGGTGGTGCCAGTCATGTTCTGCAACACTTCGATCTTCGGATTGGTCGCACGCGCGCCCTGCTCGTAGCCACATTCGAACTTGCGAATCAGCGGGATATCCATGCCGCCGATGAAGCCGATCTTGCCTGTCTTCGAAGACATGGCAGCCATGACGCCGGCAAGGTAGGAACCTTCGTTTTCCTTGTACATGACGGAACGGACATTCGGCAGGTCGACCTGGTCATCGATCAGGACGAACTGGGTCTTTGGAAATTCTGCACCGACCTTCTGCAGTGCCGAAGACCAGGCAAAGGAAACTGCGATAACCGGATTGAAGCCCTTGCTGGCAAAGTTGCGCAATGCCTGTTCACCCTGCGTATCGCCGCTTGGCTCGAAGTCGCGGTACGCGATGCCGGTTTCCTTCTTGAACTTTTCGGCGCCATTGTAGGCCGCTTCATTGAAGGATTTATCGAACTTGCCGCCCGTGCCATATACGATTGCCGGCTTGATATCGGCAGCGAGAGCCGACGCCGACATCGCGGCCAAGGCAAAAAGGGTCAAAACAGATTTTTTCATTAGCGCAGCCCTGTTGTTGCTTTGATGGGGTCCTCCCGCAAGCCCGTTTTCCGGGACATGTCTGCGGAACCGCCGACCTCCCCCGAGGCCTGGCTTGGGCGCATCCTTGCATGCTGACATCCAAAATTCATCAGAAATTTTTCAGTTGGTAAAGATTTGTGGGAACTGCCGAAAAGGCAGCTTGGCTGGCTGATTTTTGAACGTAGAAGGCGCTAATATGCGGCTTTTATAGTCATCAGGATGCTACCAAACACCGAAGCCTCAAGACCATAGCCTTCGATATTCTCCAGGCCAAACCAAGATTTTGGCCATATCAGGCTCGCTCTGCACAGGCTAAGCCAAAAACCGGCCAGTGGCCGGGACCCGCCTGTAGCCCACCATCCACAGCAGCAACGATACCGCCAGGAGCACGGCGAAGGCCGGCTGCGACAAGGACCACTCCACGGCCGGCATATAGAATTTTCCACCATCGTCCCCGGCCGGGATTGCCGCTTGCAGCCGCTCGAAGGTGGAAGGGCTGAAGCTTTTCCAGAGGTCGGCGAAAGATGTGATGACCACGGCCGAAGAGGCGACTGAGCGGATGGAATCGATAGTCCCTGCGATTGTCGCCATGACCAGACAGACGAGGCTTCCCAAGCGCAACAGAAAAAGCATCTATTCCTCCAATGGCCCGGATCCAGCGGTCAATGGCCTGCTGCCTCCGACCTGGCCATCCCCCTGCAATGGATATGTCAGAGCCGCTATCTGCGCAATGTGCATTGGCGGACGGTTTGTGCGGAGAAGTCGAAAATACTCTTGCTTATGGGGTTGATCCCCGCGCATTCCTCGGTATATATCGCGCCGTTCCCACGATTGCTCCTTTACCGGATGCGAAGTGCAGATGGACAGGTGGCCGAGTGGTTTAAGGCGCACGCCTGGAACGCGTGTGTGCGTGAAAGCGTACCGTGGGTTCGAATCCCACCTTGTCCGCCATCCCTTCGATTGATGGCATTGTCGATACCCAGGTGAAATGAGAGCTGCCGGGGCGACATCGGAGACTTAAATGGCTGCCCGAGACCGCTTTTCAAAAAAGCTCATCTGTCCTCAATGCGGACATTCCGGTTTTGCCGAAGCATCCGAGGATGACGACCGCAACCGGAAAAACCCTGGTTTTGCGATCGATGTGATGCCGCGTGGCTTCTACGAGCAACGTGCCTCGAAATTTCAGGAAAGCTCGATCATCCGCTGCCATTGTGGCCGCAAATTCCCTTTCCGCGCCATCACGGAGCCAGCGCACAATTGATGGAAGCCCAGCGTCGTTTACACACCCCGTAGGGGAACGCGGCCTATCCCAGCAAAACAAATGTCGGACTGTTGTCTTTCAATTGTACCCCTGTCGCCTGCATGCGGAAAGCTTCCTCGATCAACCAGACCAGCTTGTGGGCCGCTTCCCCGAAAGACAGACCGCCGGGCCGGATGTTAGAAACGCAGTTGCGGTCGGCATCGTTCTTTCCGACGCGTGGATCGAAGGTCAGATAGGCGCCGATGCTGTCGGGAGACGACAAGCCGGGCCGCTCGCCGATCAGCATCAGCACGCAGCGGACACCGAGCGCCACCCCGACCTCGTCGGCAAGAGCCACGCGGGCATTGCGGGCGATAGCAACCGGAGAGACCGTCAGGTTCTTGACGCGCAATATCGGTGTCAGTGCCCTCAGAAGAGGTTCGACATTGCGGTGGATGGCAGTGGCGGACAAACCATCGCCGATGACGATGCCGATATCCGCGCCTTCTTGCCGATCGGCGAAAAGCATGGCCCGACTTTCGTCTGCAAGCCGTCGTCCGAGGTCCGGCCGCCGCAGATAACTTTCGCGGCCGGGCGCTGCGCTTTCCACGAGCAACGGCTCGAGCCCCATCGACTTGACAATGGCCGCTACGGCATCGGCGTCGAATGCGAGATGCACCGCGTCCTTCGCCTGCGCATGGGCCAGGCCGAAATTCAGGACTTCCGATGTCGGCAACGACGCGCCGGCGCGGCCGAGCGCTATGCGGGCGGTGGTGTGGCTCTTCAGCCCGGCCCAACCATCGATGTTTGCAAGCGAGGCGCGACGCCCGGCCGGGATGTCACCGTTGCTCATGCTGCCGCTCCCATCATCGTATCTTCTGCAAGCGACATCAGCGCGTTGTTCGAAGCGTTTTGCGGCAGAAGCCGGCCAGCGGCATCGCTGATACCGCTGCTTTGCAGCCATGCCTCAAACTCCGGTGCCCGCCTGAGGCCCAGAAGTTCGCGTACATAGAGCTGATCGTGAAACGAGGTCGACTGATAGTTCAACATGATATCGTCGGCACCGGGAACACCGATGACGAAATTGACGCCGGCCGTCGCCAGCAGGGTCAGCAGCGTGTCCATGTCGTCCTGATCGGCATCGGCGTGGTTAGTATAGCAGATGTCGGCACCGATCGGCAGTCCCATCAGCTTGCCGCAGAAATGATCTTCCAGCCCCGCCCGAACGATCTGCTTTCCGTTGTAGAGATATTCAGGGCCGATAAAACCGACCACAGTGTTGACCAGAAGTGGTTCGAACTGCCGGCAAACAGCATAGGCGCGGGCCTCCATCGTCTGCTGATCGACGCCGAAATGGGCATCGGCAGACAGGGCCGACCCCTGGCCGGTCTCGAAGTACATGCAATTGTTGCCGACAGTGCCGCGGTTCAGGGATCGCCCGGCGTCCAGTCCCTCCTGCAGCACCTTCAGGTCTATGCCGAATGAACTGTTGGCCTTCTGGCTGCCGGCCACCGACTGGAAGATCAGGTCGACCGGCGCGCCGGCGTTGATCATTTCGATAGAAGAGGTCACATGCGTCAAGACGCAGGTCTGCGTCGGGATCGAAAAGCGCTCGATCAATTCGTCGAGCATCCGCAGGATGCCGGACAGAACTGCGGGATTGTCGCTGGCGGGATTAATGCCGATCACGGCATCGCCACAGCCGTAGAGGAGCCCGTCGATGGTCGAGGCGAGGATGCCTTTGAGGTCGTCCGTCGGATGATTGGGCTGAAGGCGCACTGCCATCCTGCCGGGAAGCCCCAGCGTATTGCGGAAAGCCGTCGGCGTGTTGCATTTCTTTGCGGCGAGGATCAGGTCCTGATTGCGCATCAGCTTCGAGACTGCCGCGGCCATCTCCGGCGTCACGGCAGGCGCAATGGCCTTCAAAGCTGATGTGGTCGCCTCTTCGGACAGGAGCCAATTTCTGAAATCGCCGACAGTCAGGCTGGCGATCGGTCGAAAGGCATCTGCATCATGGCTGTCGATAATCAGCCGCGTGATCTCGTCATTCTCATAAGGAATGACGGCCTCATTCAGGAAGATGGAGAGCGGCAGGTCGGCGAGGCACATCTTGGCAGCGAAGCGCTGGACATCCGACTGCGCCGCGATCCCCGCAAGAGCATCACCAGATCGAGCAGGCGAGGCCACGGCCAGGACATCCTTCAGACAGTCGAACCGAAAGCGCTGGCCGCCGGCCGTCATCGTATAAGCCATAAGTTCGCGCCCCGGACTTCTCTCAAGATTAAAGTCAACAGTAGCGTCCACCCTAGGCCAAGGGAAAGACTGCCATATGCGGGGCTGATATCCATAAAATGTAGAGCCGCTGTAAGCTGGACCCCAATATGCCTATTTAGAGGGCATCAGATCTAAAATAATTCAGAAATGCGTCACCCGCATCCTGCGAGTCAGCCATTCATTTGCGGCCGATCAGTCGCAGCCTTCTTGCCAGCCGGGCAAAGTCGCTTTGCAGAACGGGTGGAACCACGTCGGTAGGCTTCGGCGCCTTGCCGATGATCTGCCGGCGTCCCTTAGCGGAAAAGGGCTGTGCGAGTTGGGCACGAAACCCCTTGGCGACCTTCCCACTGATGCCGATATCAACGGACGACGGGCGGGGCGGATTATAGTAGGTGCCGAAGATCTGGTCCCAGAGAACAAGGTTTTCGCCGTAATTCGTGTTGCCTTCGGCGAGCAGCCTGGAATGGTGCCAGCGATGCAGGCGCGGCGTGCTGAGTATCCAGTCGAGCGGACCGGTCCTGACATCGATGTTGCAATGGGTCAGCAGCCCGACAAAGGCAGTGACCGCACCGATCCAAAGGAAGACAGGCAGCGGCGCGCCGAGCAGGTAGAGCGGGATCTGGCTGAGCGCGATCTTCAGCAGCGAATCGATGAAATGAAAACGGCCGGTGTTGATGACCCAGAGGCGCTCCACGCTGTGGTGCAGCGCGTGGAAACGCCAGAGCGACAGGTTTTCGTGGGCAACCCGGTGGGCGATGTAGAGGCCGAATTCGGCAACGATCAGCCCGAGAATGACCTGCAGAAACAATGGTGCATTGTGGGGCCAGAGAAACGTCGGCGGACTGAACAAGGGCTGGGCGACGGTGGCGACGGCCATTGGAAAGGAGGTGCCAATGGCTGCGACGATCTGTACGCCGCCCTTGTTGAGCAGCGTATGGGCGAAATCGTTGAAAGTCTCGCCATCCCGGCGCAGCCAGGTCTGCTCGTAGGGCATAAGGCGTTCGGAAAGACTGATGAGGATGACGACCGTCAGATAAACGACGTTGAACCACAGCAGCGGAACCGAGGTCTTGAAGGCGAAATAGGAGCCGATCAGACCGCCGATGAAAAAGGACGGCCACAGCAGGCTGGAGATCGTCGTATAGATCAAGCCATGCGCTTTTCGGTCCATCTCGGTCGCGGCAGCCTCGGGCGCAAATGTCATTTCTTCATCGTCCTCGGTCCTGCATCGCTTGCGGTCAATTCCTATACCGAAGAAATGCCATTTTCAAAGGCCGCACCTTCACAGCAAGCCGATCTAACGCACTTTTGATCAACGCCCGAGGCGCGAAGGCAACGACTATCCCGGCGAGGCTAGACTTTATGGAGCTTGTTGATCACGTACGGAAGGAGCGTAGTGCCGAAGCACTCCATTGCCCCGATTGTGCAGTTACTCGCACGATGGCATCGAAAATGGACTCTTGTCAGCCGGCGAACGATCACCGAAGGTGTCGTCAACGTTCGTGAAGGAATATCCCATGACAGACCAAGCCTTCTGGGCAGCCAATGACGAACGCCTGCTGCGGCAGGCCTTTGCAGTCGCAAGCCGGGCCCGAAGTAATGGAAACCATCCGTTCGGGGCAATCCTTGCCGGACCTGATGGCACAGTACTGCTGGAACAGGAAAACGCCTACAATCCGATGCAGGACATGACCGGCCATGCCGAGCGCGTGCTGATGACTCGAGCGTCGCAGGCCTACCGTCCCCAGTTTCTGGCAGGCTGCACGATGTATACCTCCGCCGAGCCCTGCGCCATGTGCTCCGGCGCGGCCTATTGGGCCGGCGTCGGCCGGGTCGTCTATGGCCTCAGCGAAAGCCAGTTGAAGGATATCACCGGAAACCATCCGGAAAACCCGACGCTCGATCTCCCGTGCCGCACCGTCTTTGCGGCTGGCCAGCGGAAGGTTGTCGTCGTCGGGCCTCTTCTTTGCGAGGAAGCCAGCGCATTGCATGACGGTGTCTGGTAGCATCGACTTTCGATAATGTCTGCCATGCAGCCTCTGGGCGCAGCCCTGCGGAGCCGACGGGAGTTGCCTTGGTATCGAGTTCATCCGACATCGAAAGCCTGCGATCGGCTTATTCCGACCGGATCCGCGCGCCTGCGGAAACTCTGCGCCGAATTTCGCCGCTGTTGCAGCGCTACGGTATCACCCGGCTTTCCAGGCTGACCGGCCTGGACAACATCGGCATTCCCGTCTGGAATGCAGTATCGCCCAATGCGCTCTCCATCGTTATCAACCAGGGCAAGGGCATCACGGATATTGATGCCAAGGTTTCGGCTGCCATGGAAGCATTGGAGCGAGCCATTGCCGGCGCGCCGGACATCCCAAAACCCCTGAGAAGCTGGAATTGGCTCACGGATGCTGGCGCGTTGGCCGATAGATTGGACGGTCTCGTTGCCGCCGGAAAAGCCGACATTGCACCGGATGAGCCGGTCGAATGGGTCGCCGGCGTCGATCTCCTGTCAGGAGAGCCAACCTATGTACCTTACGAAGCGGCAGTCCTGGACCGAACCAAGACGGGCCGGTTCTGGCAGTCATCGGACGGCCTTGCCTCTGGCAACACCTATGATGAAGCCGTGCTGCATGGATTGCTGGAGAGGATCGAACGCGATGCCTATGTTTTATGGCAGGTGACAAGCCGGGAGCGTCGCCATCAATGCTGCATTGCCGCCAGCGCCTTCCGCGACCCCGTCATCGACGGCCTAGCGAGGCGGATCACAGAAGCTGGGCTGAAACTCGTCTTGTTCGATATTACCAGCGACATCGGAATTCCCTGCTACTCGGCCCTTTTGGGCCCCGCAGACATTGCGACACGACGCCAGCCGCTCTATCGCGACGTCAGCCACGGCAGCGGAACCCACCCCGATCCGATCCGCGCGGGGATCAGGGCCATCACAGAAGCCGCGCAATCGCGCTTGACGTTCATCAGCGGCGCGCGCGACGATATCGATCCAGGTTGCTTTACCCAGCCGCTGCCGGTTGAAACGCTGGAGTGCTTTGCGATCGACCCTGCGTTGCGCCCAATCGAAGCTGTAGCGATATCGGGTGGTCCGGCGGTTTTGCTCTCCAATTCACTCGACGGGCTGAGGCGGGCGGGGATAGGGAGAGCCGTTGCCGTTACTCTATCCAGCCCGGAAGTGCCGATAACCGTAGCCAAGATTTTCGTGCCGGAGCTCGAAAATCCGGACGGCGCGCGAAAGCGAAAATTTGGCGGAAGAGCAATTTCGCGCGTGCTGGGAGGAGCCTGACGCAGAAAATCCCCTCTTTCGCCTGCTCATATCCGACAAGATGCTTTTTGCATGGGAGGACATGTCGTCTCCTTGTCGCCACCATTGCAGTGTTGAAACGCTCAACCGTTACGCCGAAATCGCGACAGCGAAAAAACGGCGACGATCATTCATCATCCTGGCAGCGCGGAGAGACCTCGTGGTCCGCTTGACGATCCTGATGGCAGCATTCGCCGCATCCGTACCCGCCCAGGCCTTTGCCCATCCGCATATCTTTATCGACGCCAGGTTCGAGGCCGTCGCCTCGGCGGACGGAACACTGACTGAGCTTCGCAACGTCTGGAAATTCGACGATGTCTTCTCGTCTTCGGTGCTTCTGGACTTCGACAAGAACGAAAACAACACGCTCGACAAATCAGAGTTGCTGGCCGTCGGCAAGACGGTGCGAAACTCGCTCGAACAATACAAATACTACACCAACGTCACCGTTAACGGCAAAGCGGTCCCCATGGCCAAGCCTGAGTCCATACAGGCGGACTACCAGGATGGCGCGCTGATACTGACCTTTTCTCTCAAGCCGGTGACCAAGACCAAGCTGGTGGGCACGGCTATCTTCGGGATCTACGACCAGACACTTTATACCGCAGTCGATTTCGCCAGCGACAACGACATGGCGACATCAGGCGCCGGCTTTTCCCATTGCAGCCGCAAGGTCGTCCGGCCAAACCCGGACGAGATCATCGCGCAGAACCAGGCGACCCTGACCAGCCTGTTCTTCAACGACCCGATGGGGACAAACTTCTCGCAGCTCGTTGCAACGCGGCTGGAAATGAAATGCTGATGCGCACATTACGGGCATGCTCACGCTAAACGGATCGGATGCCAAAATTATAGTCGACAGAAAAAATGATATGTTATAACAAACCATCGATGCCAGTGGATATCGCGATGTCACCAAACTCAGATCCCTTTCGCCGGTCGCTGATGGGCCGCTCTTCCGTCGTTCGGCTGGTGGCCGTGGCGATTTTGCTTGCCATGCTCTGGCTGGCTATAGCATGGGCGGTAAGCCTCCCATGACCATGCAGCGTATCCGCCTTGAAAACGTTTCGATTGCCTATGCAAAGAACCTGGCGGTCAAGAATATCTCCGGGACCTTCGAAGAAGGAAGCCTGACCGCCATCGCGGGCCCGAACGGAGCTGGGAAATCGACGCTTCTGAAAGGCCTGATGGGCGACCTGAAGCTCAAGTCGGGCGCCATCCATCTCGATGCCCTGCGACCGAAGGATTTCGGTTACCTGCCGCAGGCGGCCGAGATCGATCGGCATTTTCCCCTGAGCGTCGCGGATACCGTCATGCTTGGTGCCTGGAACCGCAGCGGCGCTTTCCGCGGCATTTCGCGTGAGACTGCCGAGCGTGGACGGGCAGCGCTCGAAGCGGTCGGTCTTGGCGGTTTCGAGCGACAGCATATCGGTTCGCTGTCTGCCGGCCAGTTCCAGCGCGTCCTGTTTGCACGATTGCTGCTGCAGGATGCCAAGGTGATCGTGCTCGACGAGCCGTTTACCGCTATCGATGCCGCTACCACGCGTGATCTGCTGCAGATCATCCACCAGTGGAACGATGACGGTCGCACCATCATCGCGGTGCTTCACGATTTCGAGCAGGTCCGCAGCCATTTCCCGCAAACGCTGCTGATGGCCCGTGAGGCCGTAAGCTGGGGGCCGACAGAAAGTACCATGACGACTGGAAACCTGCAGAAGGCGCGCGCCATGGCTGAAAACGCCGCTATCGAACAGCCGGAGCCGGTAGTCCTGTGATGCTCTACGACGCCCTCGTCCATCCCTTTGTCGAATACGGCTTCATGCGCCGCGCACTGATCGCCTGCGTAGCCCTTGGGCTAGGCTCCGGGCCCGTCGGCGTCCTGCTGATGCTGCGCCGCATGAGCCTCGTCGGCGACGCCATGAGCCACGCAGTCCTGCCAGGAGCTGCCATCGGCTTCCTCATTGCCGGTGGCCTGTCACTGCCGGCCATGGGTCTCGGCGGCATCGTTGCAGGCCTCGTTGTCGCGCTTCTGTCGGGACTGGTCAGCCGCACCACGGTCCTCAAGGAAGACGCCAGCTTTGCCAGCTTCTACCTGACATCGCTGGCCCTTGGCGTATTGATCGTTTCGCTACGCGGCTCGAACATCGATCTGCTGCATGTGCTGTTCGGGACTATCCTCGCAATCGATGCCACCGCTCTCTACTTCGTTGGCGGCATCGCAACATTCACCGCCCTCGTGCTTGCAGTCGTCTACCGGCCGCTGGTGGCCGAGTGCTTCGATCCCGGTTTCCTGCGTTCGGTGCGTGGCCACGGGTCGTTTTACCACGTGCTGTTCCTGTTTCTTGTCGTCCTCAATCTTGTCGCCGGCTTTCAGGCGCTGGGCACGCTGATGGCCGTCGGCCTGATGATGCTGCCAGCCTCGATCGCACAGCTCTGGGCAAAAACCCTGCCGGTGATGCTCGCTATCTCGGCATGCATTGCCGCGCTTTCGGGGCTGGTCGGCCTGATCGTCTCCTTCCACTTCGGCCTGGCATCGGGACCGACGATCATCCTGGTCGCCGCCTCGCTCTATTGCCTGTCGCTGTTGTTCTGCCCCTCTGGCGCCGTCCGGCGCCTGTTTCCGAGCCGCATCTGATGATGCCAATACAGGAGTGAAAGCGTGACATACCTTCGCACTATCGCATACGCCAGCACAGCGCTAATGGCGTTGACCGCCATGGCCTCAACGGCTTCAGCAAAGACGCTGGATGTCGTTGCAAGCTTCACGGTCCTTGCCGACGTCGTCCACGAGGTCGGCGGCAAGAATGTCGAGGTCAAGACGCTGGTCGGGCCGAACGGCGACCCCCACGAGTTCGAACCATCCCCGGACGACGCCCGCAACCTAAAGGCGGCTGATCTGGTCTTCGTCAGCGGCGACGGGCTGGAAGGGTGGATGGACCGGCTCATCACCGCATCCGGCTACAAGGGCACGCCGATCACCGTTTCCGACGGTATCAACACCCGCACCATGGAAGAAGACGGAAAAACCGTCACCGACCCGCATGTCTGGAACAGCCCGGTCAACGTCATGGTCTGGGTGGACAATATCGAAAAAGCCCTGGCTGCCGCCGATCCGGAAGACGCTGCGACCTTCAAGCAGAATGCCGAGAGCTATCGCAAGCAGTTGAAGTCTCTCGATGTATACGCCCATGAAAAGCTCGATCCTGTGCCTGACGACAAGCGCAAGATTCTCACAAGCCACGACGCATTCGGTTATTTCGGCCGGGAATACAAGGTCAAGTTCCTGGCGCCGATCGGCTTTTCGACAGAAACAGAGGCGTCGGCTGCCGATGTCGCCAAACTCATCGACCAGATCAAGGCCGAGAACGTCAAGGTCTATTTCTTCGAGAATTCAAACGATCCGAAGCTGGTCAAACAGGTCGCATCCGCGACAAGGGCACAGCCGGGCGGCGAGCTCTACGTCGAGGCCCTGTCCGACCAAAACGGCCCTGCATCCACTTATATAAAGATGTTCCGTTATAACGTTAACCAGATTGCTTCTGCACTGGAGAAGAAATAGTCTATCGACGGTAGCGCCTCAGTCGGCGCTACCGTCGGCCGTCCGGCATTGATTTCCGGTCGCGCCGACCACACCTTGATTGAGCCTGGAGCTTCGTTGATATAGATCCGGCGATACAGGCGACGAACGGATGCTAGAAACAACATTGGCGACGAAAATTTGACCGTACCGGAAAAGCTCACGAAGAATCAGGCCCTGGTGCTCGGCATCCTCGAAAAGTCGCACGAGCCGGTCAGCGCCTATACGATCCTGGAACGGCTCCGCGACGATGGCTTTCGGGCCCCGCTTCAGGTCTACCGCGCATTGGAAAAACTCCTCGCATTCGGCAAGGTCCATCGCCTCGAAAGCATCAATGCCTTCGTCGCCTGCAGCCACGCCGGCCACAGCCACAGCGGTGGCGTGACCGTCTTTGCGATCTGCGAGACATGCGGCAAGGTAGAAGAGTTCCACGACGACATCATCAGCGAACGTCTGGCGATGTGGCAGGAAAAAAGCGATTTCAAGCGCGAGAAGACGACGATCGAGATCCGTGGCTTTTGCACCCGCTGCAGAAATTTAGCATCTCCGAAGCTGGCTGCAACCGCGTAAGAAACGCAAAACCCGCCAGACACGACGCCGGCGGTTATTAATCAATTTATAGAGGTGAGATTTCTGAGCTTGGACTTTTCAGGTTATGAGCCTGACGAGCTACCGGGCTGCTCCACCCCGCGGAATGTGACGTTGGCATTTGCCGTTGTCTGTTTGCGTTATGCAAACGGTATTGATTGTTGGTTTTTGGAACGACGTTGTGTGGTTATGCGATTGTGAATGAGAATTATGTTGCGTTTTGCAGACCTGGCAGCGACCGACTCTCCCGCGTCTTAAGACGGAGTACCATAGGCGCAGGGGCATTTCACGGCCGTGTTCGGAATGGGAACGGGTGCAGGTGCCCCGCCATGACCACCAGGTCGGCAAAGCGCAACATTTGAGAAGCTGGTGCAGGGCTATGCCCTGCTTTTCTTGAGTTTATGTGAACACGTTTGGCGTCGGTCCGGACAACCGCGAAGCGGTTGCCGGGTTGTACGCAAAAGCTACGCTTTCGCTCTGTCGGGACAAGTGCTTTGCACTTGCCCTGAGATGAGCACAAGCAATGAGAACGATCAAGCCAGTCGAGCTATTAGTACCGGTAAGCTTCATGCATTGCTGCACGTCCACACCCGGCCTATCAACGTGGTCGTCTTCCACGGCTCTGATAGGGAACACTCGTTTTCAGGTTGGTTTCCCGCTTAGATGCTTTCAGCGGTTATCCATTCCATATTTAGCTACCCTGCTATGCCCTTGGCAGGACAACAGGTCCACCAGAGATATGTCCATCCCGGTCCTCTCGTACTAGGGACAGATCCTGTCAATATTCCTACACCCACGGCAGATAGGGACCGAACTGTCTCACGACGTTCTGAACCCAGCTCACGTACCGCTTTAATTGGCGAACAGCCAAACCCTTGGGACCTGCTCCAGCCCCAGGATGCGATGAGCCGACATCGAGGTGCCAAACAACCCCGTCGATATGGACTCTTGGGGGTCATCAGCCTGTTATCCCCGGCGTACCTTTTATCCGTTGAGCGATGGCCCTTCCACGCGGGACCACCGGATCACTATGACCGACTTTCGTCTCTGCTCGACTTGTCAGTCTCGCAGTCAGGCGGGCTTATGCCATTGCACTCGACGACCGATTTCCGACCGGTCTGAGCCCACCATCGCGCGCCTCCGTTACTCTTTCGGAGGCGACCGCCCCAGTCAAACTACCCACCATACACTGTCCCGGATCCGGATAACGGACCGCGGTTAGACATCCATGACGATAAGGGTGGTATTTCAAGGATGGCTCCACAGAAACTGGCGTCCCTGCTTCAAAGCCTACCACCTATCCTACACATGCCGACACGAATGCCAGTGTAAAGCTATAGTAAAGGTGCACGGGGTCTTTCCGTCTGACCGCAGGAACCCCGCATCTTCACGGGGAATTCAATTTCACTGAGTCTATGTTGGAGACAGCGGGGAAGTCGTTACGCCATTCGTGCAGGTCGGAACTTACCCGACAAGGAATTTCGCTACCTTAGGACCGTTATAGTTACGGCCGCCGTTTACTGGGGCTTCAGTTCAGAGCTTGCACCCCTCCCTTTAACCTTCCAGCACCGGGCAGGCGTCAGACCCTATACGTCGTCTTGCGACTTCGCAGAGCCCTGTGTTTTTGGTAAACAGTCGCTACCCCCTGGTCTGTGCCACCCCACAAGAGTTGCCTCGAGTGGGGCCACGCTTCTTCCGAAGTTACGCGTGCAATTTGCCGAGTTCCTTCAACATAGTTCTCTCAAGCGCCTTGGTATGCTCTACCTGACCACCTGTGTCGGTTTCGGGTACGGTCTATACGGTGGAGCTATTTCCTGGAACCGCTTCCCTGCACAATCAATCCAATAAGATCGTACAAGTTACGCAATCCGTCACTACCACCAGGCCCACGATTATTAACGTGGTTCCCATCGACTACGCGTGTCCGCCTCGTCTTAGGGGCCGGCTAACCCTGCTCAGATTAACTTTAAGCAGGAACCCTTGGTCTTTCGGCGAGGGGGTCTCTCACCCCCTTTATCGTTACTCATGTCAACATTCGCACTTCCGATACCTCCAGGAGCCCTCACGGGTCTCCCTTCACAGGCTTACGGAACGCTCCGCTACCACTGGCAAACTCGCTAGAGTTTTGCCAATCCTCAGCTTCGGTGCATGGCTTCAGCCCCGTTACATTTTCGGCGCAAAGACCCTTGACTAGACCAGTGAGCTGTTACGCTTTCTTTAAATGATGGCTGCTTCTAAGCCAACATCCTGGTTGTTTTGGGATCCTCACATCCTTTCCCACTTAGCCATGACTTGGGGACCTTAGCTGGAGGTTAGGGTTGTTGCCCTTTTCACGACGGACGTTAGCACCCGCCGTGTGTCTGCCTGATAGTACTCCCCGGTATTCGGAGTTTGGTTAGGATCAGTAAGACGGTGAGTCCCCATAGCCCATCCAGTGCTCTACCCCCGGGGGTATTCGTCAGACGCTCTACCTAAATAGATTTCGCGGAGAACCAGCTATTTCCGAGTTTGATTGGCCTTTCACCCCTAGCCACAAGTCATCCCAATCTATTGCAACAGATGCGGGTTCGGTCCTCCAGTTGGTGTTACCCAACCTTCAACCTGCTCATGGCTAGATCACTCGGTTTCGGGTCTAATGCAACTAACTATATCGCCCTATTCAGACTCGCTTTCGCTTCGCCTACACCTACCGGCTTAAGCTTGCTAGTTACACTAAGTCGTTGACCCATTATACAAAAGGTACGCGGTCACCCTTTCGGGCTCCCACTGTTTGTAGGCATCCGGTTTCAGGTTCTATTTCACTCCCCTTGTCGGGGTGCTTTTCACCTTTCCC